>JASHNX010000218.1 GCA_030041415.1 Candidatus Sulfotelmatobacter sp. | reverse complement strand
GCGATTGCAGGCACAGCCTTCTTCTTGCTTTTGCTGCAAGGCACTCCCTTCGGTGATATCATCTACGAGCGCCTCCCCGACCAGCCACACCGCCGTCTTTTCGTCGCGTCCGTAAGCTTTTTCCTCACGTTTGCCGGGGTGCGGGCCGTGGTTTTTGCGGTGCTACACGACATCCCACCATTCCACTTTATCGATTACCACGGGCGGCACATTCATCATCTTGTCTTCGGCATCCTCATTTTGCTGTTTGTGGGCTACGGATGGCTGGCGGATATCGGCACCGGCGAGGACGATTCCTCAATTCTTCTTAGCCGGCTACTGTCGATCCTGTATGGGGTGGGCGCGGCGCTCACCCTGGACGAATTCGCGTTGTGGCTGAACCTGGAGGATGTCTACTGGTCGCCGCAAGGACGTACCAGCATCGACGCGATCATTCTTTTCGGAGCATTGCTCGCCGCCAGCGCGTGGGGCGCTCCGCTGCTGGCGAGAACGAACAGTGAATCGAAATAAAAAACGCTCGACAGTGATCGAGCGTTGGAAAGACGAAAAGGATGCCCTATACCCGCAGCCACGCTCGACCAATGCCTATGCACTGTTTATGCTTCATTCGAGATAAAATCAGTGCGGCCGTGCGTTTGTTATCGTTTCCGCGAGCCTCGGCTCGGCTCACAATTTTGAAAACATCAGGAAAAACCAGATCCTATGAACGCAGCACTGCAACACATACGGAGAAACTCCAGGTACTTAACATTCTTTCCCTTTACTGCGGCAATCCTGCTGGGCGCTTGCGCTCTCCAAGCCCAGACTGCAGAATCCGATTTCGGCCCCAGCAATCCCTTTTACGCAGCTAGCACGCTGCCCTTCCAAGCGCCGCCTTTTGACAAGATCAAGGACAGGGACTATCAACCAGCCATCGACGCAGGAATGGCGGAACAGCGCAAAGAAATTCAGACCATCGCCGACAATGCGGCGCCGCCAACTTTCGAGAACACGATTGTCGCGATGGAGAAGTCGGGCCAATTATTCAACCGCGTGTGGCAGGTGTTCAATGGAGTGACGGCCGCCAACCTCGATCCGGATTTGCAGAAGGTCGAGGACTATGAGGCTCCGCGCGTAGCCGCGCTGCAGGACGACATCTTTCTCAACCCCAGGCTTTTCCAGCGCGTCGCGAAGCTTTACGCGGGGCGTGACTCGCTTCATCTGGATGCGGAGTCGATGCGCCTGCTCGATATCGATTACAAAAAGTTCGTGCACGCAGGCGCAAACCTCAGCGATGCCGACAAAGCCGCGGTCAGAAAATTCAATGAGGAAGACTCAACGCTGTCCAACGCATTTACCACCAAATTATTAGCAGCCGCCAAAGCAGGCGCTTATGTGACCCACGACAAAGCGTCGCTCGCCGGGCTGACTGAGGCGCAGATTGCGGGCGGAGCCGAAGCCGCAAAGGACCGCAAAGTGGAGGGTTATGTAGTGCCGCTGCAAAATACCACGCAGCAACCCGATCTCGCAGACTTGACGCAGCGCGCGACCCGGCAGGCGATTTTCGAGAATTCATTGAACCGCGCCGAGCGCAGCGACGACAACGACACCCGCAGTACCATCGTTCGTCTCGCCCAGATTCGCGCCCAGAATGCGAAGCTCCTCGGCTATCCCACGTATGCAGCTTGGATACTAGAGGATCAGATGGCCAAGACGCCGGAAGCTGCGATCAAATTCATGGATGCGCTCGTTCCCGACGCAACCGCCCGCGCCGCTGGCGAGGCTGCCGACATTCAGGCGCTGATCGACTCCCAGAACGGCGGCTTCAAACTTCAACCCTGGGACTGGAACTTCTACTCGGAACAAGTCCGCAAAGCGAAATATGACCTCAATGAATCCGAAATCAGACCCTATTTCGAACTCAATAATGTGCTTCAGAACGGTGTTTTCTATGCTGCAAATCAGCTTTACGGATTGACCTTCAAGGAGCGCAAAGACATTCCCGTCTACAACCCCGACGTGCGAGTTTTTGAAGTCTCTGACACTGGTGGCCAGCCGCTGGCGCTCTTCTATTGCGATTACTTCAAGCGCGACAACAAGAACGGCGGCGCATGGATGAACGAATTTGTAACTCAGTCCAAGCTGTTGGGCATGCTTCCCGTAATTTATAACGTAGCCAACTTCGCGAAACCCGCGCCCGGCGAAGCTGCGCTCCTCAGCTTCGACGACGTTACCACCATGTTCCACGAATTCGGCCACGCTCTGCACGGCATCTTCGCCAACACGGAATATCCCACCCTCTCGGGTACGTCCGTGCCGCGGGATTTTGTTGAATTTCCCTCACAGTTCAACGAGCACTGGGCCAGCTATCCGGGCGTCTTCGAACACTATGCCAAACATTACAAAACCGGCGATCCGATGCCGGCCGAGTTGGCTGCCAAGATCAGGAAGGCCAAAACGTTCAATCAGGGATACGCGCTCACCGAAATTTTGGCCGCTGCCGAACTCGACATGCAATGGCACATGCTTCCGGCCAGCGCCCCGCTGCAGAATGCGGATACGTTTGAGACCGAGGCCTTGAAGAAGACGGATCTCTCCATCAGTTATGTTCCGCCGCGTTACCGATCCAGTTATTTTCTGCACATCTGGGCGAACGGCTATGCCGCCGGCTACTACGCTTATCTATGGAGCGAGATGCTCGACGACGACGCGTTTCAGTGGTTCGAAGATCACGGCGGGCTGACCCGCGCCAACGGCGACCGTTTCCGGCAAATGGTGTTGTCCAGGGGCAATACCGAAGAATTGTCGAAGATGTACAAAGCCTGGCGGGGAGCGGAACCCAGTATCGCGCCCATGTTGAAAGATCGGGGCTTGGTGAAGAGCGCCACGAATTGAACTCCTTGCGGCGTTGCCAAGCCGAGGAAAGCAACGGATCTGCGGATCTGACTCCTTCGCTTGGCATGGGAGAATCAGATTTTTTCTCGCGCACGGCTGAGAGTTGCTTATGGTTTTTGCCAAGCGTCTTCGCCAAGGGGTAATTGGCGGCGATATAACCTGCAGCGTCAGGATCTGGACGAGGCCTCACGTCACGGAGGGCTGTCGCTATCGCATGGGAGACGGAGAGATAGAAATCGAGTCGATCACGCCGATCGGGTTCCCTGACATCACACCAGAGTTAGCGCGCGAGTCCGGATTCCTGGGAGTGCTTGATCTGCTCAAGGTAGCTAAACATGGCAAAGGGAGCAACATTTATCTGATTCGATTTCACTACATTCCGCCCCGGCGCACGGGGACGCGCGGCGAATCGAAAAGAATATTGAAAAGGAAATCGATCAGAAGAATTCGCGGCTGATATTTTGCCAAGACGCTCGGAACTGGCGGAGCAGAAGCGCTTGCGTGGATGCCCCACCCTTCGCAGGTTTTCGAAGGGTGGGATTCCCACGGACAACTACGCGAACACTCGCGCTACTGAATTTTTTCGGTCTTGCCGTTGTAGCGGACGTAGCCGTTCTTGTCGTTCTGCTGCGTGACGTCCGAATTCGTAAAGTTTCGTTTTGCCGGATGCGCCGTTGCCGCCCCACCGAGCGAACCCGCTCCCCGCTCAGCCGAGGCGAAATAGACCCACGACCGAGTGGCCGCTTCGCGCTCGCCTTTTTCCCGTTCCATCTGCTCGCGGAATTCCCGGCGCACAGCATTCGGTCTCATTGAGCCAATCTCCGAATTCGTGGCGGGATCGACCAGCGGCATGCCCCCGCCCGAATACCACACCGGCGCGGTATACACGGAACTGGTGTTGCCGTTGATTTCCGACAAAGTCCCATTCGTCGCACCGGCAATCAGGCCGCCGGTAGCATTGGTCGCGCCCGCTGGGTTCGGAGAATAGGTTGCGAACGACAGGCTCGGGGTGGTGATCATCGGGACGTAAGGACCGCACCCGTAGGGGCAATAGCCCGGAATACCGCGCTCGCCCTGAGCGAAGCCTAGAACCGTCAGAAGAAATAGGGAAGAAAATACGGCGAAAATGCTGCGCATTACTGCCTCCTGGAAGCCTTACCTTGATGGCTCCCGCAGCAGGTCGCGTGCCACTTAGCAGTACGAGGATTCAGCGCCCAGATGCGCTGATCGCAGGTGTTTCCGAGCCATTCACGCAAAGCTCGCCGCTTCGGATGCGCAAACACTTGCGCAAGAAATGCAGCCGCTTGTAAGAATCGACTGGCAGCCCAAAGCCGTGTCAGAAGCCGGGTTCGGCACCGGAGTTCACTCGAGTTCCGCGTGCCAGAGCGGTTCTCCACCAAGCGAGTGATAGAAACCCCACGCGGCCGACGCCACGATACTGAGGAGGGCCAATATCGAAGTCGGCATGTACCACACCGAAAGGTCGGCAGAGAAAGGAACATTCGCCAACATATCGACGGTAAAGATCGCACAGGCCAAAGGCACAAGGCCGAAGCGAAAAACAATCAGTACGGCCACAGAATAGATCAAAATCTGCATGGGCAGCTCAACCGATGGATACGAAGAACTCAGCCCCAGCGGCAGCGCATAAATCGCAACGAACGCGATCGCAGCCAGCCAATCCTTGCGCAAAATCGTTTTCAGCCCAAGCAACAAAAAGAAAAACAAGAGAGTGAATATGATGGCTTGGGGAATTCGCGTCAGCCACGCACCCAGCGCTTCGCGCCCACCCATCAGGTATTCCGTAGTGCCGAATATGGGCGCGGATCCGAGGGGAGTCATGCGCATTGCCCCAATCTGAAAGATCAGAATCCACACCACTCCCAACATCACGCCGAACAAAAGGTCGCGGCCGACAAGCGGATCGCGAAACTGCCCTGACAATGCGCGGCTCCATGAAATCATCGCTTGCGGCCAGCGACGCCGCACCCACGGCTCGAGGGCTAGATACAGCATCCAGGTAATGCCCGCAAAGAACAGCGAGGTACTCGCGGCAATAACGAACAAGCCGATTGTCGCGAGGCCCATGACGAAGTGCGCGCGGCAAAGCCACAGGAGCATTTGCAAAACAAATATGATTCCGGCGAGACGAATCGCGCCGTCGCGATCGGCCCGTCCCTGGCGGTAGTTCCTGCGGGCAAGGAAAATCGCTCCAAACAACGCCGACAAAAACAGGAATACCGAGACCGCCCGACCAAATTTTTTCCCAAAGGAATCTTCCGCACTCTTCATGCGGTCCGGTTTGGTCCAGTCTCCGATTAGCGAAAAGAAAACCGGTTTGCCGCGGTACGCTGCCGCCTCCACGCGCAGCGGACGATTCGTACCCGGCCAGGTTCCGGTCCAGGCTGCGCGAGCATCGGCGGAAGAGAGCGAATTCCATGCGGGTTCGGTTTTTTGAAATTGCGCTGCGTCGAGTCCGGCGGCAGTGAAAAGCAGGTTCCAGTCGAATCCCGATGACTGCGTTGCGCCGCTGTCTTTCTGCGGAGGAATCGCTTCAAAATAGACCAGACGGCCTTGTGGATCGAGTTCGGCCTCGATCATCCCCGAGAGAGTCGGCGGAGGATCGGTAGGCGATACCATTCCCGGACTCAAAAGTTGATCACGAAAGCCGTCTGCTACGAGGCCATCGGGACTTTGCCGGTACCAGAAGCGAAGCAGGGAAGGCCTTCCGGCGAGTACCGCCGGCCAGTTCGGATGCGGCTTGTCGTTTTTTTCGACGTACTCCTGCAAGTCGTTGTCATATTGCAGAGCGTACGCACTGTCGAGCGTACGCTCCGGATATCCCAGCCGCGCGATCGTTTCGCGAGCTTTTTGCGCCAGCACTTCAGGTGCGAGCTCCAGTGGCATCTTGCTGAGGCCGCCGTAACGAATATTGAGGAACACGACCAGGCCAAGTGCCAGCAGCAGGCCCGTAAAACACACGACAGCTAAACGTGATCGGAGTCCCACCGTTTCGCCTGCCGCAGCTACCATTTGCGGCGAAGGAGTTTCGCCCGCAGCTAATGCCGCGGCTAATGGATCGCCTCCCGGTAGAGCCGCGGCCACGCTCAAAACCGTGGCCGGCCGCGCGGAAGGCTCGGTTTCGAGGCAGCGCAGGATGACCCGCTCGATGACGGGATCGAGATCTTTGACCACCGAGGATGGGCGGCTCAACGTGCTCTCATCGCGGGACCGGAGTTTGTCGGAGGGTTTTTCAGAAAAGGCTCGCTTGCCGGTAAAGACTTCGTAGAGCACCAGTCCCAGCGAATAAATGTCGCTGCGCGTGCTGACTTCTTTTCCCGCGAGTTGCTCAGGCGCCATGTAGGCGGGAGTGCCGCTGCGCACTTCGGCTCCCTGAATTTGCTCAGCAACTCCGGCCAGGCCGAAATCGGTAATCACGACCTGCCCGCGTCCATCGAGCATGATGTTCGCGGGTTTCAAGTCGCGGTGCAGCACTCCTTTGGTATGAGCCGCGGCCAGGCCGGCGCAGAGCTGGCGGCTGATATCGAGCGCCTTATCTTCAGGAAGCCGTCCAATGCGGCGCAGCAGAGACGCCAAGTCTTCGCCGTCGACATATTCCATGGTGAAAAACGTGTGCCCTTCGACTTCACCCACGTCGTAAACGCGACAGACATTGGGATGCGATACCCGGCGGGCAATGCGCACTTCATTCTTAAATCGTTCGAGCAAACCTTGATCGCGCGCCGCTTCGTCGGGAAGGAATTTCAGCGCCACGGGCTGGCCGAGCGTCAGGTCGTCGGCGCGGTAAACTTCGCCCATGCCACCCTTCCCAAGCAGGGCAATGATGCGATAACGGCTGGCAAGCAAGCGTCCGGGCAAAAAGCGGCCCTCGCTCAAATACGCGGCGGAACTGTCGGGCCGCGCCGAACCTCCCGAAGACGGTCTTTGTGGCAATGGAGAAGTTGCGGTCGGGAAGTCGATTGTGGCTGCGTCCGCGTCATAGCCGGCGGGTGTGCCGCACGCTGAACAGAATCTTCCGTTCGCGGGGACGTCGGTTCCACAAGATGAACAGGTGGGCATGGAAGTTTCCCGATACAGTCTACCGCGGGGCGGGGCCTACGGTCTGACGGCCCATTCGGGCTGACGGCACGTTTCACGATTGAGGTGTTCCGACAACTCTTCGATCCGTTCCTCAAAAGCCGAAGCCAGCTTTGTATTACCATCCACACAATGAGATTACGCGCTCGCCGATGGCTGGCTGACCCAGTTTTCCTTTTATGCCTTGCGGCGGGCTTGCTTGCATTTGCGGTGCAATCGGGAGAACTCGGGAGCGCCGACACCACCTACCGGCTGCAGACCACGCACTGGCTCTGGACGTCTGAGCCGCAGGTTTTTCCGAATGAATATCCCGAGTTCGGTCTTCATGGCCGAGGCGGCCAACTCTACAGCTGGTACGGAATCGGGCAATCGTTGCTCATGCTGCCCGCCGATTTAGTTGGGACATGGATTGCCGACTGGAAAATCCTTTCCGATTACACCGACGATCCCAGCGTGCGCGGCATCGTGGTCGTGTACAGCACGAGCATTCTGGTGAATTTGCTAACGGCGTTAATTGCCTTTCGACTGCTCCGCCAATTGATGTTTACCGTGCGGGAGTCAGTCATCGGAGTCCTGGCTCTGCTGTTCTGCACCACCCACCTGCATTACACGCAGAACATGATGGAAAACAATTACATCATGCTGCTGACCCTGGTGGGATTTTCTTTTCAGTATGAATGGCTCCGTACGAGCAGCAGAGCTGCGTTGTTGGTGGGAAGCGGTGCTCTGGGACTCAACCTGCTTACGCGGCTTACCACCGGCCTCGATCTCATCGGCGCAGGTATTTTTATTCTTTTGGTGTTTTGGTTCGAACGCGTGAGCGCTCGTCAGGTGTGGGACAGATTCCTGGCTTATTGCAGAATTACGGCTCCGGTGTACGCATTTTTTCTGTTAATCGAACGTCTTTATCAGTACTACCGGTTCGGTTCATTTATCCATACTTATGTTCCTCTATTCGCGCAAGAACAAAGGCTACAGGATCCCAGCCTGCCGGTGAACTTTCCATGGAGTACGCCGTTTTGGCAGGGATTTTTCGGGCCGCTTCTCAAGCCGGAGAAATCAATTTTTCTATTCGACCCCTTACTGCTGCTCGCGATTGCCCTGCTGGCGATTTTGTGGAGGAAGTTGTCGCCTGAAATCCGCGCCTACGGCCTGGGTTCTTTGCTGCTGCTGCTCGGCTACATTTGTTTCTATGCGCGATATACGTATTGGGCGGGCGATTTTGCCTGGGGTGATCGTTACGTTTCCACATCGGTGGAAATGGCCGCAATGCTTGCGGTTCCGCTGCTCTTGCGTTATCCCGAGAGTTTGAGCGCCTGGATTCGGCGCGGCGCGATCGCACTGATTGCGACCAGCTTCATCATTCAAATCGCGTCGTTGGCTTTTTGGCTTCCGCTCGAAGTCTATCAAATGGAGACGCTCGGGCATCCCACTTTCGTGATCGCATTGCGCTTCAAAAACATCGCGGCTTTTGCTCTGGGCAAAATGAATGCCTGGGGACTGAACAACGTTGCCATGAGGCAAGACCCGTGGGATTACGTCCACATCACGACCTGGAACTTTCTGCCGTTCCTGCTGCGCAGAGTTGGCGCCGTACCCGGCTGGGTAGTGGATGCCGCTTTTACGATATGGATCGCATCTTTGGCGGGTCTGGCATGGGCTCTCGGAATGCTGAGGATTGCGCTGCGGGGCGGGGATGCAGGTTCCGTCGAGGCGTAAAAAAGGCCGCCGATCGCCGGTCACTCGCGCGCGGCGATCCCTGTCGCGACAGTCAGCAGCAGAAATGCGCGGCGCACTCACATTCCCAACCGAACCCATTTTCCGCGGGGCTATAATGGCGCACACATGGCTCTGACTGCTGGCATGAAACTCGGTCAGTATGAAATTCTTTCGCCTCTTGGAGCCGGCAGCATGGGTGAGGTTTATCGCGCGCGCGACACTCGCCTGAATCGGGACGTTGCCATCAAGGTGCTGCCCGAGCTGGTTTCCTCCGACGCACAACGCCTGCTCCGCTTCGAGCACGAAGCCAGAGCGGCGGCCGCGCTGAACCATCCCAATATTCTCGTGGTCTACCAGATGGAAACCTATGAGGGCACACCTTATCTGGTGTCTGAGTTGCTCGAAGGCAAGACGCTCACGGAGGTGCTCAGGCGCGGGCCGCTGCCATTGCGCAAGGTTGTCGATTTTGGAATCCAGATCGCGCACGGCTTGGCCGCGGCGCATGAAAAAGGGATAGTCCACCGCGACCTGAAACCCGACAATTTGTTCGTTACCAAAGAAGGACGAATCAAGATTCTGGATTTTGGCCTGGCCAAGCTGAATCAGCCAAAAGACTCGCCCGCCAATCCAGCCCCGACCGTCACACTGCCCGGCGTGGCCATGGGAACCGTGGGCTACATGTCTCCCGAACAGGTGCGCGGCCAGCTCACCGACCATCGCACTGACATCTTTGCTCTAGGAGCCATTCTCTACGAAATGGTGATGGGGCAAACCACCTTTCAGAAGCCAACCGAGGCCGACACGATCAGTGCGATTCTCAACGAAGACCCCAAACCCATTTCGCAGCTCTCGCCAGACACGCCTGTGGCGCTGGAGAGGGTTGTCCATCGCTGCCTGGAAAAGAATCCGAGCCAGCGTTTTCAGTCGGCATCCGATCTGGCGTTTGCGCTGGAAGCTTTGCAGGATGCGTCAGGCTCGTCCGCGAGCGGAGTGCATCAAGTAAAACTTGACGTCGCAAAGAAGGATTTGCGCGATCGCCGGATGACAGCGTGGATCGTGGTGGTGTTGGTGGTTGTGGCTGGTGCCGCACTTGCGGCTCACTTCACGCGGCCGGCACCGCCACCGCAGCTTGCGAATTACGTTCAACTCACGCACGACGGCCAGCCAAAATCACTGATTGGAACTGACGGATCGAGATTGTATTTAAGGTTGGGTGAAGTGAGAGCGGGAAGCTTCTCCACCCGCGGTGTTGCCGAGATTCCAATAACCGGAGGCGAGACACAAAAGATTTCAGTTCTGCCCTCCCCCAACATGTCGGCCATCGATCTCTCGCCGGACGGATTGGAGCTTCTGGTAGTCGATGGGCAGGGCGCGCCCCCCAAAGGGCCGTTGTGGAGCATCCCTCTGCTCGGAGGGTCGCCACGTAGAATCGGCGACCTTATCGGAGAAACCGGAGCGTGGTCTCCTGACGGCAAGATGCTGGCGTATACGAACCTTGGTGATTTATTCGTGGCCGCCTCAGACGGCACGCGATCGCGCAAGCTGGTTAGCGTGAGAGGCGATATTTTGAATCTAACCTGGTCTCCTGACACCAGCCACTTGCGATTTGATTCTTCCGAGACGGCTGGAACTGTCGGCCAGCAGCTTGCCTGGGAGGTTGCTCTGTCTGGAAAGGGCCTGCATCGACTTCTGGCGGGCTGGCACAATCCACCGGATGAATGCTGCGGCAAATGGACGGTCGATGGAAAATATTTCGTTTTCCAGTCGAACCGGCAGATTTGGGCGCTTCCGAAAAAAGATGGTTTATTCCGGTCTGACGCAAAACCCATTCAGTTAACATTCAGCCCATTGTCACTTTCGTCGCCGCTGCCCAGCAAAGACGGCAAAAAGCTTTTCGTGATCGGCCAGACATACCGCGGCGAACTGGAGCGCTACGACTCAAAATCGGCGCAATTCCTGCCTTTCCTCGGAGGAATTTCCGCAGAATACATTGCGTTCTCGAAAGACGGGCAATGGGTCACGTACGTTTCCTATCGTGACGGCGCTCTATGGCGAAGTAAATTGGATGGCAGCGAGCGCCTGCAGCTGGTCTACCCGCCAATGTATGCCGTGCTGCCGCGGTGGTCTCCCGATGGCAAAAACATCGTTTTCTTCGAATTTGCATTGACGGCGGACAAGCCCGCCAGGATATACGAAGTATCGAGCGATGGGGGAACTGCTCGACAGTTGATGCCTGACGATGCCAGCCAGCAACTGGATCCGAATTGGTCGCCGGACGGAAGCAAGATTGTATTTGCTGGCGAATCGAACGATCCGGCATCAGCGATTCACGTTCTCGATTTAGCAACTCACCAGATTTCGACGCTTCCTGGTTCGCAAGGGCTCTATTCGCCGCGATGGTCTCCAGATGGGCATTACGTTTCAGCCTTCTCGGCGGACTCGAAAGTTCTAGTGCTGTTTGACTTCCAAACTCAAAAATGGACTGAACTCGCCAATGGCTCACTGAGCTGGTTGAATTGGTCGCACGATGGCAAGTACGTTTACGTCTTGGATTTCAGGGGGAAGGATGCGGTCGTCAGAATTCGAGTGAGCGACCATCTCGAAGAACAAGTAGCTGACCTCGCGAATTTTGTTTCCACCGGCCGTTATGGGGGCGCGCTGGCTCTCACGCCGGACGATTCTCCGTTGCTGCTCCGCGATACCGGATCGCAGGACGTCTACTCGGTTGATTGGGAGTCACCGTAGAAACCAGAGAGCGACAGGGGTACGAGGCCAAGCTGGACCTGGGTGGTTGTTTCCTCTACTCCACAGTGACGGACTTGGCGAGGTTTCGCGGCTGATCCACGTCGCATCCACGCCGCACGGCGATGTGATAAGCCAATAGTTGCAGTGGAACGATTTCTAGAATCGGCGAAAGCTCCTCGGGCGCGGCGGGGACATATAAAACGTAGTCGGCGGCTTCTTTGATCTCTTCATCGCCCTCGGTCGCAAGTGCAAGCACGACTCCCGACCGCGCTTTTACTTCCTTCAGATTCGACATCGTCTTTTCGTAGCGCAACATCGAGCTGGGATTATTCGTGTCCCGCGTGCAGATCACAACCACCGGGAGATTTTCATCGATCAGAGCATTTGGGCCGTGTTTCATTTCGCCTGCGGGATAGCCCTCGGCGTGAATGTAAGAAATTTCTTTTAGCTTCAGCGCGCCCTCTAGTGCAATCGGATAGTGGATGCCACGGCCGAGAAAAAGAAAATCATGGACGCGCTGAAAACGCCGGGCCAGTTCTTCGCACTTTTCGTCATGGGTGAGAATGCTTTCGAGTTTGGCGGGGATCAGCGTGAGTTCCTGCGCGGCAGCCCGTGTTTGGGCTGAAGTCATGACTCCACGCACCTGCGCCAGATAAAGAGCGAATAGATAAAGCGCCGTGAGCTGCGCGGTGAACGCTTTGGTGGAGGCGACTCCAATTTCGGGACCGGCGTGAGTGTAAATCGTTCCTGCAGCCTCGCGCGTGATCATTGACCCGACCACGTTGCAGATGGCCAGCGTCTTCGATCCTTTGGTCTTGGCCTCACGTTGCGCCGCGATCGTGTCGGCGGTCTCGCCCGATTGGGAGATCACCAGCGTGATCGTATCCGGCGCGACGATGGGATCGCGATAGCGCCACTCGCTCCCGTAATCTACTTCCACAGGAACGCGTGCCAAACTCTCGATCATGAATTTGCCGGCGAGCGCGGCGTGCCAACTCGTTCCGCAGGCGACAATGTTGATTTTTTGGACGCTACGGAATTCGGCTTCGCCGATCTGCATTTCATCAAGAAAAACATGGCCGGCATCTAGGGAGACACGCCCTAAAGTTGTCTCCTGTACCGCGCGCGGCTGCTCATAGATTTCCTTGAGCATGAAATGCTTGAAGCCGCCCTTTTCCGCCATGATGGGATCCCAGGTGACGTGCTGCACCTGCCGCTTGATCGGCCTGCCATCGAAATCGGTCAGATGCACGCCATCGGGAGTGACCACTGCGAGATCGCCATCGGCCAAAAAGAAAATGTCGCGCGTGTGATAGAGAATCGCCGGCACATCCGATGCGACAAAATATTCGTCGTTGCCCAACCCGACCACCAGTGGCGGCCCATTGCGCGCGGCCACGATTTTGTTGGGCGCGTCCACCGAAATCACGCCCAACGCAAACACCCCGGTGAGATCCTTCACGGTGCGGCGCACTGCTTCTTCCAGGGAAGGGCGGTTTCCGTTTCCACTCTGAAAGAGGTATTTCTCGATGAGGTGAGCAATGACTTCGGTATCAGTTTCGGTGGTGAACTTGTGACCTTCTTCGGCCAGCTTCTTCTTGAGACTGAGATAGTTTTCGACGATGCCGTTATGTACGACGACAATTTTGCCCGTGCAATCGCGGTGGGGATGTGCGTTTTCTTCGGTCGGACGGCCGTGAGTGGCCCAGCGCGTGTGCCCAATGCCGTAACTGCCATGCAGCGGCTTGAGCCGTATCGTTTCTTCCAGATTTCTCAGCTTGCCTTCCGCGCGGCGGATCTGCAGCTGATCTCCGTTGCCCGCTACGGCAATCCCGGCCGAGTCGTAGCCGCGGTATTCCAGCCGGCGCAGCCCGTCGAGAATGACCGGAACCACCTCTTTCTTTCCGACATACCCGACAATGCCGCACATGCGCGAAAGCTCCAGCTACTCTGCGAATGAGTAGCGAAATTCTTCAATCACGGGATTCGTCAGTACCTCGGCAGCGATCCGCTGTACCTCAGACTGCGCTTCCTCGCGGGTGAGCGCGCCATCAAGAGTAAGCTCGAAATACTTGCCCTGGCGGACATCTTCCAGGCCCTTATAGCCCATTCTTTTCAGCGCGCCATGGATGGTTTTTCCCTGCGGATCAAGCACCGTCTTCTTAAGCGAAACGTAAACGTAGGCTTTCATAAGAATAAGGGAATTATACGGCAGGAGCTTTACCACCCCTTCGATCTAGGCGAGCTTGGCCAGCTGTTCATCGAGCTCTTTGAGGGCCTGCTCGAGGATATTTTTGTAACGGGGATTTTCGGTTGAACGAATTTGCTGTAAAGTCCGGCTGCGCGCGAGCTGTAAGGCTTGTTTGCGGGATTCAAGACCCCGTTCTTGCTCAGTCAGATGGTGCTTCGGTTCGGCCGCCGATCTGGCATCATCTTGCTGCGACTCGATCGATTTACTCTCCCAGCCACGGGCCACGTTTTCATTATAGGCGGGTATAGGCCCAACGCGCGTGGCTGCGAAGGCCCCAGCGACGGGACGTTGTTGGAACCGTAAGTCCGCTCCGAGAACCGTCAACCAAGAAGATAGGGGCGGTCCGTTTGGAAATCGGACCTGCTTTAAAGATAGATGGACTTGCGCAGGCGGTTATAATTGGAGCCGACTTCTAAATGCTGTGCGCGGTTTCCTCGTGAGGGGGTAGGAGCCGTCGGAGATGTCTAATGTCCCCCTCGCAGTTTTTGGAGTTTGACAGCGACCTCCAGAGGATCTCTGCGCTCCTTGGGGTAGCCGATGCAGTTTGCCTCCGCCATCCACCTGGCCAACTGTTCGCAGAAATCTTCCCTCATCTCCAAAAAGTTCTCACCTTCGATTTTCTGGAGCTCGCCCTGTTCGATCCGCTTTGCGAATCCCTGACCGCAAATCTCTGGGAAGTATCCAATGGGTCGTTTCGCCTCCTTCAATCTCCAATAGATGAATCTTTTGTCGGCGCCGTGTGGAGAGGCCAGAACGCGGCCTGCATCGACGATTTAGAAAGAGATAAGCAGTTGGCGAGCGAACCGCCGTGGCTGCGCCAGTTCGAAATTCGCTCGTATTGCGCTCTCCCCTTGTCGACCTTTGAGAGAAAGCTGGGTGTGCTGCGTCTTGCCGGCAAACAGCCTCATTCATTTGCCGAGCGGGATTTCTCGTTTCTCCGGCGCGTTGCCGAAATGATCGCTCTCTCTCTGGATGCAACCCTATCGGACGAAATCCTGGTAGCCGAACTCGGGAAGCTCCGATTGCTGTTCGAAATTGCTACCTCGGCAGGCTGTTCGGATTTGGACGGATGCACTACGGCCATGCTGTCGCTGATCCAGAAATGGGCGAATCAAGATATGGCGGGCTTATACGTCTTTGACGAGGAGACCCAGACGCTGCATCTCCACATGGCGGACCGTGATTGGGCTGGAAAGATGACGCCTGGGGGGAGCATTCCTCTCGAAGATACCTTGACGGGACAAACGTTCCGCACCCGGAGCAGCACAATTCTGGATTACTCGAGCTTGTCGGTTTTGCCTTTCGATTCCGTCAAGCGCGGCCTGAAACTTGGAGTAAAGGCCCTTTGCCTATGTCCGGTTGTCTTGGCCAATCGTGCTCTCGGCGTTTTGAAGATGGCCCGTCGGGCGGAGGATGCATTTTCCCCCCGAGAGTTTGAGTTCTTCGAGCGGATGGCTGCAACCGTTGCGGGAGTTTTGGATCGGTTCCTGCCAGCCGTTGGCGAACAGGCAACACGGCCGGCGGACGATGGAGGGTCGCTCAGTTCCTCGAAACCCGTTCTGGGCCAAGCGCGAAGTGTGGGTATTTTTGAATCTAAACATCGTTCGGCAGAGAGTTCGATTCCATTCATGTTGCCCGAAGCCCTGCTGGAATCGGAGGAACTATTAACTGCCTATTTCAGCGCTTCCAAAGTCGGGTTTTGTATTTTGGATACGGATTTCCGCTACGTCGCAATCAATGAAACATTGGCCCGGATGAACGGAATTTCCGTCGCAGAGCATTTAGGGAAACGCATACGCGATGTCGTTGGAGGGTTTGCCGAGGTGGTGGAGCCTTACTTACAGAAAGTTGTGGCCACGGGGCAGCCGGTAGCAAATCTGGAGTTGAGTTTTATTCTTCCACGTCGTTCCGACCCGGGTTACTGGATTGCCCACTACATCCCAATTAGAAATGCGGCCGGCAAGGTTCGCCACATTGGCGCGGTTGTAGTAGAGGTCACCGAGCAGAAAAAGCTGGCAGAGTCCCTGCGAAGCGTTTCCGAAAATCTGGGTCTGGAAAGGAAACGGCACGAGGTGCTGACGCAAATCACCCGCCTGCTGGAGGCAAATTGGGATGTGCGGGGGGTATTCCCGCGAATTTCTGCTCACCTGCGCCGCGTGCTTCGCCAGGAGTATGCCGCTCTCTCGTTGCGGGAGGAAGAAAGCGGACAACTACGCAGGCCGGCGGTAGATTTCCCCATGGCCCGGAATGTGAATATCGGCGAGCAAATTGGTGCGGCGAATGTCCTGACGGCCAAAGTTCTCCAGCAGCGTTCGCCCCTCATCCTCGGCAGAGAAGAAATGCGGGCATTGGATCCTCGGGCGGCACTGCATGCTTCTTCCGAGGGCCTGAAATCCTTTTGCTGGGTCCCACTGATCAGGCCGAAAGGACCGCTTGGCTTGCTCGTCCTGGGAAGCACTCGCGCCGAGGCTTTCCACAACGACGACCTAAGTTTCCTGGCTCAGGTGGCTGCTCAACTGGCTATCACCTTGGAGAATGAAACCAGCGGGCGAGAGATTGAGCGACTCAAGCAGCGCTTGATGCAGGGAAAACGAATGAATGCGGAAACGAGCGGGCCAGGGATCGAATCTCGTCCGCACCCGCAATTTGAAGGGATCATTGGTCGAAGCTCTAGTCTCGAGCGTGTTTTTGACGAAATCGATATCGTCTCCGACAGCGATGCAACGGTACTTATCCTCGGCGAAACTGGAACTGGCAAAGGCCTGGTAGCTCATGCCATCCATAAGACCAGTAAGCGCAAGGGGCACGCCTTTGTCACATTGAACTGTGCCGCCATTCCCACCGGACTGCTCGAGAGCGAGTTGTTCGGACACGAAAAAGGCGCGTTCACCGGGGCCGTAAACCAAAAAATTGGGCGCCTCGAACTTGCCGACGGCGGCACCCTCTTTCTCGATGAGATCGGAGAAATCCCTTTGGAACTGCAGCCCAAGTTGCTGCGGGTATTGCAGGACCACGAATTTGAAAGGTTAGGCGGGACGCGAACCATCAAAGTCAATCTGCGGCTGATTGCGGCCACCAACCGGGACCTGGCAAAGAGTGTGATCCAAAAACAGTTTCGCAGTGATTTGTTCTATCGCCTGAACGTTTTCCCAATCCGGATCCCTTCTTTGCGCGAGCGGCGCGAGGATATTCCCTCGCTGACCCACCACTTCGTTCAAAAATTTGCCAAAACCTTGGGCCGGGAAATTGAGACAATCCTGCCGAATACGATGGACGCCCTCATTGATTGGCATTGGCCGGGCAACGTCCGGGAACTGGAAAACTTTATCGAGCGCTCCGTAATCCTGACGGAGGGTAATACGCTAATTGCTCCCGTGGAGGAATTTGAGATTCAGGCGTCGCAGCCTCCCGAGCAATCCCTGAAACAGGCAGAGCGGGAGCACATCATCAGTGTTCTTCGCGAAACTGGAGGCATCCTTTCTGGGCGTACAGGTGCAGCATCCCGGCTCGGCTTGAAACGTACTACGCTGCAATCGAAGATGCACAGGCTCGGCATTGCGCGAGAAGATTACTCCAGCAACAGGAAATCATAAATTCGACGCCGCGGGTCGCAGTGCCGATTGACTTGCGCCATGCCGAGCTCTCGGCATCTACCTTCTGTCGAAAAACTGAGGCGCGGTTTCGAGATCGACATTTTCGGGCGAATCCGAGGTTTTCCCGAAGCGAATTGCGCTGGAACCATAATTGCACTTCCTTCCTGTATCCGGAATTTCTATTGGGGCAGGTTTCCTGAACTTGGATGGACGAGTTCCCAAACTCGTCAGATCTGGCCGCATCCCGGAACAGGGGTGAACCGTGTTGGGGGTTCGAAATTACCAGCCGAGTACTTTGTTGCGCGCGCTTGCGGAGCCAGCCAAGGTTCCTGGTGTGGCTGCGTCGAAGTCGGGCCGTGAAGGTCTCGATTGGGACTCGAGTAAGACAGGCTGGCCAGCAATGGCAAGCCTTGCGAGCCCTCAGACGGAGCTCTATTCGGGACATCGCCGAATTCCAGTCGGGAACGAAAGTGGTCCAAGTCTCGACACTTTGCTCTATCTTTTCGCCTGCCAGGTCGAATGGCGCAGAAATTCCGATAACCCTTCCGCATGGGAAATTATTTCTGCCGCTCGCGGCCTGGATGACAGCGTTCGCGCTCACGCCTTATCGCTTTTGGAGCATTCTCAGAATGCGCGTCAAGAATCTCCGAAAAGCGCTCTCCGGAACGAATACCGAAGACCTACCGCGGAGGCTGGCATGAGAAATCCCTACGGTCTCGAAATCATCGAGAGCTGCATGGGCTGCAAGGCGAGCCGGGAAGGATTTTTCTGCAGATTTTCCGCTCCCGTCACCCGTTCAACCGATGTGGTCAGCCATCACACCGTGATGCCCGCCGGCGCGGTGTTGTTTGTCGAAGGGCAAACGCCCCGGGGCATATTCATTTTGTGCTCGGGGAAAGTGAAACTCTCGACTACCTCCAGAGAAGGCAAGGTTCTGATCCTGAAACAGGCGGAAGCGGGCGAAGTGCTGGGTTTGAGCGCCGCGATTTCGGCCACGAACTACGAGATGACGGCGGAAACCGCATCCCCCTGTCAGTTGAACTTCATTGGACGCAACGATCTCATGAGCCTTCTTCAGAACCAGAGCGAAGTGGGGATGCACGCGGCCGTCTGGTTGAGCCGCGAATTCCAAGGTGCCTACCGCGATATTCACGATCTTGTACTTGCCCGTTCTTCTTCCGGAAAACTGGCGCGGTTGCTGTTGTCATGTGCACCGCCAAGCGGGAACGACCTGCATGAACAACAACTCCGTTCTCCTATGACCCATGAGGAGATGGCGCAACGGATCGGTTCCTCTCGTGAAACCGTCACGCGCCTTCTGAGCGAGCTCAAAAAAAAGAGATTGATCCGCCTGGAAGGAACGAACCTCATTATTCGCGACCGTGTGGGATTGGAGGCGCTCGCGGTCTAAGCACTTCAGTGGCAGTTGGTCGAGATCTTACGCCTGCGAGCGTATTGTCTCGCTTGGGGGCAGGGGCAGCCTCTTTCGTCCCAACTCTAAAGTTGCGTCGTTCTTAACAGTCCTCTGCGCCTTGCCAAACTTATCCCCGCGGATGTACCAGATATCGCCCAAGTTCGTTGACACCGTGCCCTCAAGCTGATAAAAGTTAACGTTCTCTCCGTACTCCTCTTGAGTGGTAGGTTTTGCGTCGCGGACATGCCGGACGAAACCAAGTCGCCCTCACAACACCCGCCCCAAGGCGACTCGAAGCCGTCAGCAGAAAAACCCGCCGCACCCGCCACTCCGCCTAAGCCGGCGGCTGTGGCCACACCCGCCGCGAAACCTGCCGCTGCTCCGCCCAAGGCTCCCGTGCCCACGCCGACTCCCTGGGATTCGCCGATGATTGCGAAGCTCAGGCGTACCTATGGTTCTGGCATCGAGCCGCTGACTTACGCCGGACAGAATTACATAGTGGTTGATCGCTCGTTGATTCCCGAACTTCTGTATGTCCTGCGGAATGAAGAAAAGTTTGACTACTGCGTCGACATCACGGCGGTGCACTATCCGCAGCGTGAAAAGCAATTTGATGTCATCTGGGTGCTTTACTCGTTTCCGCGCAATGAGCGGATCCGGGTGAAGGCGCAGATTGCGGACGGCGCTACCCTCCCTAGTTCCGTTCCGGTCTGGCCAGCGGCGAACTGGCTGGAGCGGGAAGTCTATGACATGTTCGGTATCAAATTTGAAGGGCACCCCGACTTGAAACGCATCCTTCTGCCCGACGGATGGCAGGGGCATCCCCTGCGCAAGGACTACGGCATCCTGCAGCAGGATAACCAGTGGGTACAGATCAACCTGGGAATTGAAAGCGGACAATGACGCAATCGTAGAACGATATAAGCAAAATACCTGGCCTTATACCGAATGACCAACCAAAATACGCTCTCGCATGTCGATCTCGAAACTCCCGAGAAACCGTTTTTAGATGCGAATGAGCTCGTCATCAACATGGGACCGCAGCATCCTGCCACGCACGGCGTGCTACGCGTCATCCTGCGTCTCGATGGCGAAAAAGTTCTCGGCCTTGAATGCGTCATCGGCTATCTGCATCGCGGAGTCGAAAAGATTGGCGAGCATCGCACGTACACAATGTTCAATCCGTACGTCGATCGCATGGATTACGTCGCTGCGGTCTCGAACGGACTTGGCTATTGCGAGACGGTCGAAAAGCTTCTGAACGTCGAGGCCCCGCCTCGTGCACAGCATGTTCGCGTCATTCTCACTGAACTCAACCGCATCGCCAGCCACCAGCTCTGGTTGGGCACTCATGCGCTCGATATCGGCGCCATCACGCCGCTGTTCTATACCTTCCGCGATCGCGAAGAGATCCTGAAAATTTACGAGAAATACTGCGGTGCGCGGCTGACCACGCACGCTTTCCGCATCGGCGGATTGCAATACGAAACCTATGCCGGTTTCGAGAAGGAAGTGAAGAACTTTCTCAATTTTTTCCGACCGAAGATCGACGAATATGAAGAGCTGTTAACCACGAACCGCATCTGGTTGGAGCGCACCAAGGGCGTGGGGAAGATTTCCGCGCAGGATTGCATCGCTCTTGGCGTCACCGGTCCGGTGCTCCGTGCTAGTGGCATGAAGTGGGATCTGCGCAAGGCTCAACCCTATGCCTGCTACAAGAATTTCGATTTCGAAATCCCCATCGGTCAGAATGGCGACACCTACGACCGGTATCTGGTCCGCATGGTCGAAATGCGGCAGTCGGTGCGGATTATCGAGCAGGCTCTGGGAGCACTGCCCGAAGGTCCAATTATGGCCAAGGTGCCCAAGGTGATGAAGCCTCCGGCAGGTGAAGTCTACCATTCGATCGAAGCACCCAAGGGCGAACTGGGATATTTCATCGTCAGCGATGGATCAACTCAACCATATCGCGTGCGGGTGCGGCCTCCATCTTTCGTCAACCTGCAAGCGCTCGATCTGATGTGCCGCGGCCAGCTCGTGGCGGATGTGATCGCCGTGATCGGCACGCTCGATATCGTCCTCGGCGAGGTAGACCGCTGATGCGAGAGTTTATCCAGTACATCACGTCTTACCTCGGCAGCAATCAGACGCCCGGCACGGCAGGCAATATTTTTTGGGTGGTCGTATATGTTCTGCTCGTGTTCACCGGTATCTCGCTCGGCGTGATCGCGATGAACTGGCTCGAGCGCAAGATTCTTGCGCACATGCAGGTGCGGCTCGGACCGATGCGCGTTGGCCCGCACGGATTGCTGCAGCCCTTCGCCGATGCGCTCAAGCTGCTGCTCAAAGAAGACCTCATACCCGCAGAAGCGGATAGCGTAATTTTCTGGTGCGCGCCGTTCATGGTTGTGCTCGCGGCCTTTACCGTATTCGTTGTCGTTCCCTTCGGGCCGACGCACGCGATCACGGACATGAATATCGGAATTCTGTTCATGCTGGGCGTGTCTTCGCTCAGCGTGCTGGGAATCGTGATGGCAGGATGGGCGTCGAATTCGCACTATCCGTTGATTGGGGCGCTGCGCTCCAGCGCGCAGATGGTTTCTTACGAAGTCGCAATGGGCATGGCTGTCGTTTCCGTGATTCTGATGACCAGCCTTAACGCGGTCGGGACCGGCACGCTGAGCATGATCGGCATCGTGCAAGCGCAGCTGGCGCAGCATGAATGGTTCATCTTCAAATTCTTTCCCCTGGGTCTGATCGCGTTCTTCATCTTCGCCGTCGCTATGGTGGCGGAAACCAATCGCGCGCCATTCGATCTCGCCGAAGCGGAATCTGAACTGACCGCCGGCTTCCACACCGAATACAGCGGTTTTCGCTGGTCGCTGTTTTTTCTTGCAGAGTACGGCGCGATGATGGCTGCATCTTCCATCGCGGTCACGCTGTGGCTGGGCGGCTGGCTCCGCCCGTTTCCCAACATGCTGGCCGGCGCCGGATGGGATCAACTCTTTTCGTTTATTCCCGGCGCTTCGTTTCTTTTTCTTGCCGGCCTTTGCTTCTACAGCACGGCACGAATGCCGAAGCATCCGTACTTCCGTATCCAGACGATCGGTCTGGCAGGATTTGGGGCGCTTCTAGGCCTGGTTGGGCTGATTCTGTTCATCCCGCCCGTGCGTGCTTGGGTGCAGGATATCTTCTGGTTCTCGGCGAAGGTCGCCGGATTCATGTACCTCTATATCTGGTATCGCGGCACATTCCCGCGATACCGCTTCGATCAATTAATGAAGATGGGATGGAAAGTTCTGCTGCCGATGGGATTGGGCATTCTCATCCTGACGGCAGGAGTTGCTTTGTACCAGCAAAATCTATGGCACCCGTAGCTACGCCATTTTTCTTTTATTTGCTCTCTGCGCTGATGCTCGTAGGCGGCATCCTGGTGATCACGAGGAAAAATCCCGTGCACTCGGCTCTCGCGCTGATTACGACATTACTTGCGCAGGCGGCAATTTACCTGATGCTCTACGCGCCCTTTGTCGCTGGCGTTCAAATCATTCTCTATGCCGGCGGAATTATGGTCTTGTTTCTGTTTGTCATCATGCTGGTGAGTATCGACCGCTCGATCAAGGAGCGGCAGTTCAATAGCCAGTGGTTGATCGGCGTAGTTGCCGCGACCGCGCTGGGCGGTTTATTGATCGCCGTCTATACAAAAGGAGCAAGCCTGTTTCCGGGTGGACCGGTGACCGTTGCGGCAGAGGGTGATAACACGCAACGCGTGGCAAGTTTGCTGTACGGACAATATATGTTTTCGTTCGAGATCGCATCATTGTTGCTGCTGGTAGCGATTATCGGCGCAGTCGTGATGGCGAAGAAGAGGATTTGAATCGGAAGGGCACGACTTTGGTCGTGCCGCTTTGAGTTTTCAAACAGAGCGGCTTTAGCCGCAGGGCGCTGGCGCAAGAAGCGGAAAATGCAATCCATGCTCCACATCACGACGCTGCATTACCTTGTTCTCGGCGCAGCGCTCTTCTTGCTGGGAGTCATCGGCGTGCTCACCCGCCGCAACGTGGTCATCGTCCTGATGTCGATCGAGTTGATTCTGAACGCGGTCAATTTGAATCTGGTTGCCTTTTCGCATTACTGGCAAAGCATGCCGTCAAGACTGGGCGGCGGCCCGACGGCGCTCCACGGCCAGATATTTTCAATTTTCGTTATTACCGACGCGGCCGCGGAAGCCGCGGTCGGATTAGGTATTCTGATCGCCTTCTTCCGCAACAAGGAGACGGTGAACATTGACGAAGTGAATTTGTTGAAGTGGTGAAAAGGGCCGATGGCTGAGAGCTAAATGCTACTTCTATCCCACATCTGGCTGATTCCTCTGTTGCCCGCATTCGGCGCGGTGGTCATGTTCTTTTTCGGCCGAAAGCTGCAGAAGGCCTCGGTTAGCGCCGTCTGCGTCGGCGTCATTGTGCTCGCGTTTGTGATGGCGTGCGGCGCGGTCTGGCAATACAACGCGTGGTCGTCCTTGCCTGAGCATTACCGGCAGCCCTATCAGACGGTGCTTTACACCTGGCTCGGCAGCGGCACCGGTCATTTAACTTACGCCACGCACAATGGCACGCCTGCGCCCTTCCAAGCCGATGCCGGTTTTCTGCTTGATCCGCTCTCCAGCATCTGGCTTCTGTTCGTCACCGGCGTGGGCATGCTGATCCACATCTATTCTGTCGGCTACATGGCGCATGAGGGCGGATACTATCGCTTCTTCGGATATCTCAACCTGTTCATGTTTTCCATGCTGACCCTGATTCTGGCCAACAACTATGTTTTGTTGTTCGTGGGATGGGAAGGCGTCGGCTTGTGCTCGTATCTGCTGATCGGATTTTATTTCCATCGCAAGTCGGCCACGGACGCGGGAAACAAAGCGTTCATCGTGAATCGCATCGGCGATGCCGCATTCATTCTCGGAATGTTTTTCATCGCCTGGTATTTCGGATCGCTGCGTTTCACTGACGTCACGCAGATCGCCCGCGGCGGACAATTCGCCGTCGGTGATCCAATCATCACCGCCGCGACATTGCTCCTGTTCATTGGCGCCTGCGGCAAGTCGGCGCAGCTTCCTCTTTACATTTGGTTGCCCGACGCCATGGAAGGCCCTACGCCGGTCTCCGCTCTTATCCACGCCGCGACCATGGTTACGGCCGGCGTTTATATGGTTGCGCGCTCCAATGCGCTTTTCGTTCTCGCCCCCGCATCGATGAAGACCGTCGCCATCATCGGCGCGATCACCGCCATGTTCGCAGCATCGATCGGGCTGGTGCAGAACGATATCAAGCGCGTGCTCGCCTATTCCACGGTTTCGCAACTCGGCTACATGTTTCTCGCGCTGGGCGTCGGAGCGTTCGCCGCCGGCGTCTTTCACGTCTTCACCCACGCCTTCTTCAAGGCGCTGCTCTTCCTCGGAGCAGGCTCTGTAATCCATGCAATGTCCGGCGAGCAGGATATGCGCCACATGGGCGATCTGTGGCATCGCACGCGCACCACTCACGCGACCATGTTCATCGCGACTCTGGCGATCGCCGGAATTTTCCCGTTCGCCGGATTCTTTTCCAAGGACGCCATTCTCTGGGAAACGTGGTCGCGCGAAGGCGGAGCCTACCGCACGCTCTGGGTCGTCGGCTACGTCACCGCGTTCATGACCGCGTTTTACATGTTCCGGCTGATGTACCTGACCTTCCATGGACGCCCGCGCATGAGTCACGAGGTCGAACATCACATTCACGAGTCGCCGCGTTCCATGACGGTACCGCTGATTGTGCTTGCCCTCTGCGCCATCGGCGCCGGATGGCTGGGCTGGCCCCATAGTCTGTACGGCTCCGATCGATTTACCAAGTTCGTTGAACCCGTGTTCCAGCCCGAAGCGCGCGTGTTGCAACTCGAGGGGCAAACCGGCCAACTGGTCGCGGGAGTCGAAGAAGAAAAGAACACAGGCACAGAATGGCTGTTGATGGGGCTTTCTCTGGCTGCCGCGGTCGCCGGTTGGGGAGTAGCGTGGAGAAGCTATCGTCACGCCGACAAGAATTACGTCGAGCCGATTGCCGCAGCCGCGCCGCCAGTTTACAAAGTCCTGCTGAACAAGTACTACGTCGACGAGGGCTACGACTACGTTTTCACTGGTCGGCGAAAAGTGGGGAATGTTCGCCTTGGTGTCTTGGGACTCGGCGAAGCTTCTTCCTGGTTCGACACGTACGTGGTTGACGGCCTGGTGAATTTTGCCGGATGGATCACTCGGCTTGCCGCGACAATTTCCAGTTGGTGGGACAAGTTCATTATCGATGGCATCGGCGTCAACGGCCCTGCGATTTTGGCACGCATGTTGTCGTATCCCGCTCGTTTGTTCGAGTGGGGACTGGTGCAGTGGTATGCGCTGGT
This sequence comes from Candidatus Sulfotelmatobacter sp., assembly GCA_030041415.1. Classification (GTDB taxonomy): domain Bacteria; phylum Acidobacteriota; class Terriglobia; order Terriglobales; family Acidobacteriaceae; genus Sulfotelmatobacter. The sequence continues at coordinate 743 of JASHNX010000218.1, read as the reverse complement.
GATGACCGCCGGTTTAGTTGGATTCATGCTTTATTACGTGTGGCATTGAGCGATGAGCAATGGGCGGTGAGCAACGAGCGTACACACCGCTCAGTTTGCTCACTGCTCATCGCTCATAGCTCATAGCGGAAAACAATGTACAACCATATTCTCTCCATCATTCTCTTCACGCCGCTGGTGGGCGCCATTGTCCTCCTGTTCGTTCCGCGGGAGAACAAAGACGCCATCCGCTGGATCGCTAACATTTTCGCGCTCGGCGGATTTCTCATCTCACTGCCGCTGATTCCGTGGTTCTGGGCGCTGCGCTTTGAGCCCGGCTTCAAGTTCATCGAAGGCGCTGCCAGCAACTGGATTCCCTCGATCGGCGCGGGCTATCTGATCGGCATCGATGGCATCTCGTTTCTGCTTATCCTGCTCACCACGCTGCTGGGTTGGATTTCGATCCTTTCTTCCTGGACGGCAATCGAGAACCGCGTCAAGGAGTATTACGTCTGGTTTCTCGTTTTACAGACCGGAATGCTCGGCGTTTTCATGGCGCTCGATTTCTTCCTGTTCTTCGTTTTCTGGGAAGCTATGCTCGTGCCGATGTATCTGCTGATCGGCATCTGGGGCGGCCCGCGAAAACTCTACGCCGCCATCAAGTTCTTCCTGTACACATTGGCCGGTTCCGTGCTGATGCTGCTTGGAATCCTGTTTCTCTATTTTCATCATCACACGCTCACCGGCGTCTACACATTTAGCCT
>JASHNX010000217.1 GCA_030041415.1 Candidatus Sulfotelmatobacter sp. | reverse complement strand
TCCGAGAACGACTTGTTTGCGGCGGAACATTTTGTGTACGCCGTCGATCACGCATCGAAGCCGTCGACTCGAGCGAAGCAGGCCGCCGACCTCATGCGCAGCTGGGATGGAAGAATGTCGGCATCCTCGGCTGCGCCGACGCTTGCCGTGCGCTCGGCTTATGAGCTCGAGAGGCTTCTGCTCGAACCTCGGTTAGGCGCTGCACACGAGGATCCTCAAGAACAAGAAGCGACTTTGAGCTGGAAGAGCTATCACTGGGAGATGGAAACGGTTTGGCTGCAAAACGTGATGATGCATCAGCCAAAACGCTGGCTGCCGGAGAAATATTCGAATTACGACGAGCTGCTGACGGCTGCTGTGGAAGCGGCGGTGAACGAACCCGAAGCCAGAGATTTGGCCTCATGGCGTTGGGGCAAGGTGAATGAGGTTGAGATCGAGCATCCGGTGCTTGGCAAAATTCCGTTCGTGCGCCGTTGGGCCGCGCCCGGAATCAAGGAGCAATCCGGCAGCGGCTACACCGTAAAGGCAGTGACGCGCCATCATGGTCCTTCAGAGCGTTTCACAGCGAACCTTGCCGATCTGGACGAATCCACCTTGAACGTGGTCACGGGCGAGGCGGGAAACTTTATGAGCCCTTACTACATGGATCAGTGGCAGGCGTGGTATGAAGGGACGACGTTCACCCTGCCTTTCACCTCGCACGCGGTGAATAGCGCAGCGGCGCATTCATTACTTTTGCTGCCGGAAAAATAGCGATGCCTGATGGCAAAGCGATCAAAAGAAGTCGACTGCCTTGACGTCGATAATTTGGCCGGTAACGGTAATTGTTCCGTTTACGTTGTAGTAATCGATCAGCAATTTATCCGTTAGCAAGTTGTAAACACGCAGATTGCCCCCCTCGGCCACGTACTCGACCAAGCCACTCGCCACATTCGTTTCGCTTGGTCTCGAGATGCTCTGCAGGCCGGTCACGTCGCCGTTATCGGGCGGAATGACGGCAGAGGTGTTTCCGGGAATTGTGGTGTTATAAATCGAAAGGCAGCCGCGGACCTCTCCCGTCGGAGTCACCGCATTGATATTCCCGATGTTCGTACATGTGTAGGATCCAATGAAGAGCTGCCCATTGGCGCTCATGTCGATGCGGTCATGATATCCATCGGTGATGACGACCCTGCCGGCGACCGCCATGGAATTGGTGTCGATGATGTCGAGCCGTCCACATGTCTTCGCAGCCGTGACTTGGCCCGTGCAGGGGTTGTCGGTAGGAGGAGTTCCGGCTACATAAAGCGTGGATCCGCTCAAAAGACCGATGGTCGCGGCGTCCACGGGCACCGGAGTCCCAACCGCTAACGTTGTCATGTTCAGGGTTTGTACGCTTGCCTGCGCACCACCGCACTGCGGCCCGCAATTCATGACATAGGCGGTAGTCCCATCTCCGCTGAAAACCGCCCAGACCGGACGATCAAACCCGGAAACCGTCGTCGTAACCGGCAATCCCGTGTTCAACAGAAGCGGCGAAACAACCGTCAGGGAATCGGAATCGTTGCTAAAGACCAGAAGCTGGCTGCCGCCTGAATTCGATACGACATATTGAGCGTTGGGAACGCTGATGGAAGCAGTAATCGCATAGCTGGCGAGATTCAACACCTCCAGGGCTCCGGGTGGAAATCCGATGATTGGCGCTGAGGGCACCGCGGCATATCCAGCCGAGTTCGACGGAGCAACCATGCTGATGGTGGGACCGGGCAACGCGATCGTCCCTCCAACGGTTTCGGTTTGTGTATTTACCACGTCGATCTCGTTTGTGGCCGAGTCGAACACCATTAGCGCGGCTCTTTGCGGAGAGATTTCCATATACCCGGGAGCGATGCCAACCGTGATGCGAGGCGCATGAGCAAGCGTATCGTATTGCCCATTGATAATGACGATCCCTGCCGTGGCGGTCAGGCTGGTAACGCTCTGCGAGGCGAAAATACGCGTCGACAACCCGCTGGGCGGAATGGTCTTTTTCTTGGTGCCGCCGCAGGAGACCAGGGTGAAACCGAGGGTGATCACGGCAAGCCACGAGAGAGCGCATTTCTTCAAACTTGAGGCTCCTAACTACAGGAAAACCGGAGATTTAAGTGCGAAGTAGCAAATTATAGCAGAGCTTCGGCGCGATTCTTTGCGCCGTCCAAACGCCATACCGGTTCCTGTCCCGGGAATGTCAGAAGCCAATCTTATCCTGTATTCTGATCAACATGGCGGCAGACCTGCTTACGCGAATCAAGCAACACCCGGCGCTGTGCGACGGAGCTATGGGGACACTTTTGTACGCAAAAGGCGTCTTCATCAATCGCAGCTACGACGAGTTGAATGTTTCCCAGCCCGACCTGATCCGCGGTATTCACCACGACTATCTGCAGGCTGGGGCCGAAATCATCGAGACCAATACGTTCGGAGCAAATTCTTTTCGCCTGGCTCGCCACAGCCTCGCCGACAAAGTGCGAGAAATCAACCGCGCTGGTGCGCGATTGGCAAAAGAGGCAGCCAAGAGCTTCGATGTTTGGGTTGCGGGATCGGTTGGCCCACTTGGAACCAGAATTGAACCGCTCGGAAAAACCTCGTTCGACGAAGCCCGCCAAGCGTTTCGCGATCAGATTGAGGCTTTGGTCGAAGGCGGCGTCGATCTCCTGATGTTTGAAACCTTCGGCTATCTCGAGGAACTCCACCAGGCGATCCTGGCTGCCCGCGAGGTTGGAGCGAAGCTGCCGATGGTAGTGCAAGTGACGATCGATGAAGACGGCAACTGCCTCGACGGTTCCGATCCGGAAACCTTCGCTCCACGGCTTGAGGAGTGGGGCGCGGATGTCATCGGCTGCAACTGCAGCGTTGGTCCCGTAGCCATGCTGGAGGCGATTGAGCGGGTGCGGGCCGTTACCTCCCTGCCGCTCTCTGCACAGCCGAATGCCGGCATCCCACGATCGGTCGAGGGTCGAAACATTTACTTGTGTTCACCCGAATACATGGCAAGCTACGCGCGAAAGTTTGTGGCCGCAGGAGTGCGCATCGTAGGCGGATGCTGCGGAACGACGCCCGATCACATTCGGGTGATGAAATCGGCGCTGAGGGTGGGTGAGGCTAGAAGCAAAGCCGTGACGGTTCACGGTGGGAGCCATAGCGCGCCAGTCCCTATGCCGGCTCAACCGCTGCACGAACGATCTTTGCTCGGCGCAAAGATCGCTCGCGGCGAGTTCGTGACCATGGTGGAAGTGGTTCCCCCGAAGGGAACGGACATCGTCAAGGAATTGG
>JASHNX010000216.1 GCA_030041415.1 Candidatus Sulfotelmatobacter sp. | reverse complement strand
GTGCGAACTTCGCAGCTGTCAGGGTCGAACGAAACGGCGCGTTCAAACTCGGCCCGAACTTTTTTCGCCAGGCCGACGGCGTGAAGGAACCCGGTGTGATCGGCTTTCTCGCCATAGATGCGCCCCAGCCACAGATGATAAAGGCCGTTGTCGGGATCGAGTTCGGTGGCCTTTTCGCAATTCGGAATTCCAGCATCCCAGGCGCCGAGTTCGAACTCCGCCCGGCACAGCAGATTGTAGGATTCGGCGTTAGGCGATACCTCGATTTGGCGATTGAGGTCCTGCACGGCTTGATCGACGCGGCCGGCAGCGAGAAGATCCTGAGGAGTTTCCGACGCAAATGCAGTTGAAATCAGAAACAGTGCAAACAACATCACCCACGATGCGCTCGGCGCGACGGTTCTACGCCGCTTTTGGCGAAGATAAGAGCTCGATATTGAACCAAACCATTTCATTGCTTATTGCACCACTTTCACGCGAGCGCCGTTGGTAAGCGACTTAGTCGGATCGACCGACGATAAAGCGACCACTGCTTGGTCCGATAGCCCACCTGTAATCTCTACTCGCGTCAAATTCTGCAGCGAAACGTCAACATCCTGACGTTTCAAACGCCCATCCTCGACCTCGTAGACATAGGGCTTGGCATCATCCATGTGAACTGCCTCGCGCCGCAGTGTGAGCACGTCGTTGTGCTCCGCAGTGATGATGGTGACGCTCACATTGACGTTCGGCAAAAGCCGCCGGTCGTGATTATCGAGGGTGCAGGTAATTTCTCCCACATTGCGCGCACCGTGCTGCTTGATTTCAGAGGGTACGGTCGTGACGACGCCATCCCATATACGATTGGGCACAGCGTCCCAAGTCACTTCAATTTTTTCTCCGGAAGCAAGTCGTCCAATATCGGGTTCGTCGACAAAAGTTCGGACCAGCATTTTGGACAGATCGCCCTCCTGAAGGAGCAAGTCACCCACTTGCACATAAGCGCCTTGCTTGACCGGAAGGGAATAAACAACTCCGTCGAAGGGCGCTCGAACGGTGGATCTCTCGAGGGAATCTTCTGCCGCATCGTAAGCGGCTTGTGCCTGAGACCCCTGCGCCTGAACCTTTGCCACTTCCGGTGGGGAATAACGGTCTTTCTTTTTCTGTTCGAGCAGCTTGAGATCGGTCTGCGCGCGCTCCAGTTGATCTTCCGCCGCTTTTACCTCGCCGGGCGAAGCCGCGCCTTGCTGTTCCAGCTGCCGCAAAGCATGCAGGTTCCGTTGGTCGAAGGCAACGCTATCGCGGGCGTTAACGAGTTGCGAATCTAAGGTAAGAACTTCTTCCTGGGTTCCCCCAGTCGTAACCTCGGCTTGATCCGATTGCGCGGTCTTGATTTGAGCTTGCGCGCGCGCCGCTTCACTGCGCAAATCGGCATCATCCAGTTGCAATAAGAGCTGACCTTTGCGAACGCTCTCGCCTTCCTTTACATAAATGCGTTTCACCGTTGTTGCCACCGGAGAGTGCGCCTCAAAATTCTGGATCGGCTCGATCTTGCCGTTGGTTGAAATTAAGCTGCGGATGGGTCCTCGCTCCACCTGCGTGGTACGAACTCGCAACGGTCCCTGGCGCGTAAAGACCGGGATCAAAGCCAGCACAGCCAGGGCGCCCACCGCGATCCACTTGCGGCTGCTGGCCGTTCCCGCGTGCCCATTCGAATTATGGTTGGTCGCCAACCGATTATCTTTCAGGATGCAACAAGGATAACTGCAAGGACTAATTTACCACCCGCGCCAGGCGCCAGAACTAGGGTTTCATTCTCCAGATGCCGAATTAGATGCCGCCCAGACACCGCGGATGCGCTTGAATTTAAAGGCTTGTCGCCAGGATCCGGTATCTGAGGGGCTTGCGTTAAGCGATTGGAAGAGCGTCGACACATTACAATGCTTTCATGCCCAAGCCGCTACGCTACACTCCCGAGCATGCCGCCGCAGGCCTGGACACTAAGTTTCCTGACATAGAAACCTGGCCGAATCAGTTTCCTGGATACGAGATCGTGATCGACGATCCCGAATTCACGTCGGTCTGCCCCAAGACCGGTCTGCCCGACTTCGGCGTGATCACCCTGCGCTACCAGCCCGACAAACTCTGCCTGGAGCTAAAGTCTTATAAGGAATATTTGCACTCTTATCGCAACCTGGGAATTTTTCAGGAAAACGTGGTGAACCGCGTGCTCCAAGACGTCGTGCGCTGCGCGAAACCGGTCTGGGCGGAAGTGAAAGGCGATTTTCGTCCGCGGGGCGGGATCTCGACGACGATCCTCGCCAAGTGGCCGCGGTGCAAAAAGTAATCGGCCTCACCAGTAGTTTGGATTGCTACCGTGAGGCTCGGCTATTGCTTGCCTCACCATGCTATATTCGCTTCTCCCGTGAGCTCGGCGAAATCCCATCCTTACATAGCGCTGCTTCTACTCACTGCGCTGAATCTGCTCAACTATATCGACCGATCCGTGTTGTTTGCCGTGCAGCCGCTGGTGCAAAACGAATTTCATCTGAGCAACACGCAGGTCGGTTATCTCACCAGCGCGTTCTTGCTTTTCTATATGGTGGCCGCGCCGTTTGTCGGGCCGCTCGCCGACCGGTATTCGCGAAAAATTATCATCGTCATCGGCGCCATTTTCTGGAGCGCGCTCACCCTGCTCACTGCCGTTACGCACAATTACACCGAACTCCTCATCCGCCACACTCTGGTCGGTATCGGCGAAGCGACGTTTGTGACTATCGCTCCCACATTCGTTGCTGATTTGCTTCCGGAAGAGCAGCGAGGACGAATCTTGGGGGTATTTTATTTGGCGATTCCCGTGGGAACGGCGGCTGGATACTTGCTCGGCGGGCATCTCAGCCCGACTCATGGATGGAGATTTCCATTCTATATCGCGGCTTTTCCGGGGTTCCTATTGGCGCTTGCGGTTTTGTTTTTGCACGAACCCAAGCGCGGCCAGTTCGACACGGAACAGACTACGGCGGAGCGCGGCACAATCCGGGGGCTTGCGCGCAACCCAGCGTTTTGGACTTCAACGCTGGGCATGGCCATGATGACGTTCGCGCTCGGCGGCATCCAGGTATGGATGCCGACTTTTCTTTCGCTGGCGCGAGGGTACTCGCTCGAATCGGCGAATTTCATGTTCGGCATCATCATTGTTGTGGATGGGATTCTTGCATCGCTCGCCGGCGGCTGGCTCGGAGATTTTCTGCTGCCGCGCATGAAGAGCTCTTATTATTTCGTTTCGGCGGCCAGCATGGCGCTGGGCGTGCCGTTCATGATCGTGGCGCTGTTCATGCGCGGGCCAGTGATGATTCCGGCGATCGCCGTAGCGGCGTTCTTCCTGCTGCTCAACACTTCGCCGCTGAATGCGGCCGTGATCAATTCCGTGGATGCCAACATTCGCGCCACGGCATTGGCGGTAAACATCTTTGTGTTTCATCTGCTCGGCGATGTGCCTTCGCCCACCTTGATGGGCTATGTTGCCGACATGCGCTCACTCGAGTCTGCGTTCATTCTGCCGGTCATCGCCATGATCGCCTCCTCTGCCATACTGTTCTATGGGATGAAATTTGCCCCGACGATGCGAATGGGAAGTGCACAAGCAGGGAAGAGTTAGCGCGGAATGGCTTATTTTTACTGGACTGCAGGGATCATTCTTGCGCTCGCCTGGTTTTCCCGCATCGTGGACGCTGCAATCGGAATGCCCAGCGTCGTTGATATTTCCAGCCCGGAGTGGAATCGCAATCCGGTTTCGCCCTCTGGCAATCCGCGCGTCTCGATCATTGTGCCCGCGCGAAATGAAGAACTGGATATCGAAAGCTGCCTGAGAAGCCT
>JASHNX010000215.1 GCA_030041415.1 Candidatus Sulfotelmatobacter sp. | reverse complement strand
GTCTTGCTTATCTCTTGAATCTCCCCCAACCGTCGTGGTATATCCGCTGGCTGACCTTTTCACCGCCGGTGTTTCGCTCCATCGTTTCCTTACTTGAGCGACTGAGCCCAAACCCCGTCCAACTCGGAGGACAAGATGAATTCACTTCGCAAGTTGATGGTGGCATCCAGTCTTTTCGCAGTTTTCATTACCGGAAGCCTTTTCGGCCAGGGCGGCGCTACGGGCGCGATCGGCGGAGCTGTGCAGGACGCGACTGGAGCGGTGATCGCAGGCGCGAAGGTTGCGGTAAAGAATGAAGCTACCGGCGAGGTTTTGCGACAAGTAACAACCGATGCCAGCGGTCTGTTCGTAGCCACGCTCTTGCCAGTGGGAACATATTCCGTCGAGGTGAGCGCTCCGGGCTTTCCGGTCACGTCGTTTCCCGGGATTGTTGTGCGCATCACCGAAACCACGCGCATGACCGCGGTGCTCAAGGTGAATACGGTAAGGCAGGTGGTGGAGGTTCAGTCGCAAGTCGAACAGGTGAACACCACTGATGCCACGACCGGGCAATCGCTGGGCGCGCAGACCATCACCGAACTTCCGCTGGCAACACGAAACTTTCAGCAACTGCTGACGCTTTCCGCGGGCGCATCTTCCGACCTTAACGGCGCAGCGCAGCTGGGCCGCGGCCAGGTTTACATGCACGTCAATGGAGGCCGCGAAGACAATAACAACTATCTGATCGATGGCATCACCGTGGCCGATTACGCGTTCGGCGAGCTGACCTACACGCCGCTACCCAGCCCGGATGCGATCCAGGAGTTCAAGGTCAGCACCAGCCTCTACGACGCAACTCAAGGACGCAACGGCGGAGGCAACATCAACGCCACGCTCAAAAGCGGAACCTCCAGGTTTCATGGCGATCTGTGGGAATACTTTCGGAACACCGATCTCGATGCGGACGATTATTTTCTCGGCAAAGTTGTCGTCAAGCAGAACATTTTCGGCGGCGATATCGGGGGTCCGATTGGTCCGGCGGCGAAGCTGGGATTTTTCTATTTCAACTTGCAGGGCACGCGGCAGCGTAGTGGAGATTCTCCCGGAACCTTCATCAACACCAGCATTCCTTATGTGTCTGCCGCAGATCGGGCGACTGCTGCATCGCTCGCTGCAGCTTGCGGTGTTTCGACGATCGACCCTGTCGCATTCAAGCTGATGAATGTGAAGAGCGATCAGTTCGGGCCGGGCGCAGGCGGGTACCTGTTTCCGCTGCTTACAAATGTTCCTGCGTCCACTGCGTGCGGAACGATGGAGCCATTCCTCATCACGGATCCGGGAAAGTTTACGGACAATCAATTCACGGCGAACTGGGACCGCGAATTTCGAGGAGGAAAAGATCGTTTGTCCGAGCGATTCTTCTGGTCGAATTCCAGCACCTTCGAACCTTTCGGCGCCGATTCTTACGGCATTCAGACTGGCGGCCTGCCGGGCGTAAACAACCTGAACTTCCCGCTGAATATTCCCCTGCATAGCCGCTTCGGGAGCATTACGGAAACGCATGTCTTCAGCAACGCGCTGATCAACGAGTTCCGGTTTGGCGTGAATATTATCAGCGACAAACTAAATAACCAGCCACCGGTCACAAATACTCAAGTGGGAATCAATTTGCCGACGGCGACCGGGGTGAACGGGCAGGCAGGCGATCCGAACATTTACCGCTTCCAGTTCGGTACTTTTGCTTTCGGCGCATATCCCACGCAGTTGCAATCCGCGTTGTCGGATAACTACACCTGGCTCGATACTGTGAGCTGGACGCATGGCGCCCATCAGCTACGCGTGGGAGGAGAAGCTGACCGCGTGGCCATGCGACGCAGTTTGCCGATTGCGGATAACGGATTGATCTTTTTCGTCTCCGGCGCGACCGCCTATGGCTCGGATTTCCAGAGTTTCTTGGCAGGCGCTCCACTGTTAGGCGAAGGCGGAGGTGGTCTCGGAAACCACGACTATCGGATTCCCAGTTACGCGTGGTTCGCTCAGGATGATTACCAAGTCAAAAAGTCGCTGACGATTAACCTGGGCGTTCGAAACGAGTTCGTGGGTGCACCTTATGACACGCTTTGCCACACCGGCAACACCGATCCTTCGCTGGCTATCACAACCGGCCAACCGTACGTTTATCCGAAGTGCATCAGCAAGTTCGGACTCAGCGGAATAACGGGAACTCTGAATCCAGCGGGGCTGAACAACGAATATGCGACCGTGTTCGAGCCACGCATTGGTTTCGCCTACGATGTGCTGGGCCGGCACACGACCTCCATTCGAGGCGGCTACGGCATTTACAGCGTTCGAGAGGATCTCGGAGCGGTCGACAATCTTGCAATCGTTCCTCCGACTTATCCATTTCTTGTGGGCTTTTTGCCGGGAGCGGACAGCCTGACCAATCTCTTCGCGCACAGCGCCGCATTTCCCAACGGAGTTCCAGCGCTGGGTGCGAACCCCACGCAGACGTACGTGCCGACCGCGGCAATTCTGGAAGGCGTTGGCAACCTCGGCCACGGTGGTGGCACGTGTACGCTGGGGAATGGCGCAACTGGAACCGGCGTGGACTGCAGTCCGTCGTTCACCGGCAACGTGAATGGATTGATCCAACTTGCGGTTCCTTTGCACTGGGTGGTTGGAACTACTCAGCAATGGAATCTCACCGTGCAGCGTGAGCTCGGCCGCGACTGGTTTATGGAACTGGGCTACGTGGGAACGAAAGGGACGCGTTTGCGCTCGACTTACGATCCCGATCAGGGAACGTTGGCCACAACACAGACTCCGGTGGTCGTTCCGGGTAAAGGATGTGCAAATCTCGAAGCCCAGGGTTTGTCCTGCACAGTCACGGACACGACCGTCGAGAACGCGTCGCTGCGCGCGCCATATATCGGAATCGCGCCGGGAGATTTCGAGGAATTTGCACCCAACTCTGATTCCCATTACAGCGCTCTGCAAGCGACTCTGGCACATCGTTTCGGCAGGGGCTTGTATTACCAGAGCGCGTACACATGGTCGAAATCGATTGATGACGTTTCGACCGCTTCCGTGGCGTTCCTTACGCGGGTCAACAACCAGACCGACGCGGCAGCTTCCCGTGGCCTCTCTGACTTCGACCGCCGACAACGCTTTGTAACGAGCGCGGTGTACGAGTTGCCGTTCTTTTCCAATTCGAGCGGTTTCACAAAAGGAGCTCTCGGCGGATGGGAAGCCAGCGGAGTCATCATTCTGCAATCAGGCGCACCGTTCACTGTCTACGATCCGGCCGGAGGGACCGCCTATGCGCTGGCCAGCACTCCATCCTCCACAGCAACCTTTGGGCCAGGATTCAGTTGCGCCAATGCTCTCGCCTCGGGAAGCATGGCTTCGCGGTTAACCAATTGGGTGAATTCTGCAGCCTACACGCCCGATCCGCTGGCGCCAACGCTTGCCAATGGCTCGCCCAGCGACGCGACAGTTTACGGCAACACGCCACGGAACTGCATCATCGGCCCGCCGCAGAAGAACGTGGATTTTACGCTCGATAAGGCATTCCGGTTGACCGAGGGGCAGAGCCTGCGGTTCCGGGTGGATTTCTTTAATTTGTTCAACCACCCGTCATTCGCTTTGCCGGCGCTTGCCTCGGTATCGTCAAGCGGAGGTTCAGCGCCGATCACTTCGACCGTGGGCACTCCGCGGCTGATTCAATTTTCGCTGAAGTATTCGTTCTAGGAAGCTGACGGAGCAAATTATTTGTAAGCTTCCGGCGGCAATCCGGTAATGCGGATGCCGCCATGGCCTTTGTGGCGGATGTTAAGCCCGATCAGGAGGGCCGTAATCTGCTCGAGAATGCGCGCGTTTTCCAGCTTGCCGCCATCGATCGCGCGCACGCCCGGAAGCTTCGCAGCCAAGCCACGCGTTATTTCATTCGCATTTGGGTCATCGCTGCAGACGATGACATCGCAGTCGAGCGGTTCATCTCCATTCAACAGCTCAGCCGAAAGGTTGTGAAAAGCAGCTGCTACGCTCACGCCTTTGGGTACAAGCTCGGCAGCCTGCTGCGCTGATGAGCCTTGCCACACGCTCAGCGTGCGTGAGGATCGGCCCCCGACGCTGGCCGCAAGAGCGACCGTGGCGTCGATGAGAACACTGTTTGGACGCAT
>JASHNX010000214.1 GCA_030041415.1 Candidatus Sulfotelmatobacter sp. | reverse complement strand
CCGACGCAACCTACGACATCACGATCGACAAAGCGCTCTCGGGTCCACACACGATTCACGTGGGGTTGATCTGGTGGAGCTTCGGCATGCTGTGCGCGCTCACTTATTTCGTGATCGTGTATCGCATGTTTCGCGGCAAGGTGAGCCTGGGGGGCGGCGGTTACGAACATTAGACAGGAGTGTTAAAACGACGCGCTTTCGATCTTTTGAGCGGCAGTCGCGAGTGCCGCAGCCAAGCCTTCCGAGTTTGAGACTCCTCCCTGAGCCAGATCCTTGCTGCCTCCGCCTCGCCCACCGAGTTTGACTACGGCTTCCTTCAGAAGGGCAGCCATATCGTGAGGCTGCCCGGCAGTTTGCGCGAATACCAGAGCTGGTTGCGGCGACGTTGCCGCGAGCAAAGCGACCACGGGTAGTGATTGCCGGGTCAGCTTCTGAGCGAGCAGCTTGAGAAAGTTAAGATCCCGGCCGGCGAACGTGCGGACGATGAGTTTGCATCCCCGGATTTCAGTTGCTTCCGCAAAAAGCATCGCGGCCTGGGCGGCCGCAAGTTCCTCCTGCGACTGCTGTGCCTGCTTGTGAAGGGAACGGATTTCGTCGAGAGATTTTCTGACCTGGAGGGGAACGTCTGCGAGGCCTGCTGAAAAAAGCGCCGCGGCCTCGGTGAGCGTGGAAAAATCACGCCGCGCAGCTGAAACGGCGCGCAGGCCGGCGACGAATTCCACGCGATATCCCTGGCGAACTTTTTCGGTTTTGCGCAAGAGGATAGCGCCGATCTGCCCGGTCTCGCTGACGTGCGTGCCCCCGCAGGCAGTCAAGTCGAAGTTGTGGATATCGATCAGGCGAAGCTGGTCGTGCTCGGCCGGCGGAAGCTTGCGCAAACCAAGCTGCGCCGCTTCGTCGCGTGAAACGAACCGGACGGAAACGGAGCGATTTTCGAGAATGATTTCATTGGCCAGACGCTCAGCAGACTCGATCTGATCCTTGCTGAGCGAGGGCGTGTCGAGATCAATCGAGCAATAGTCGGCGGCCATGTGAAAGGAAACCGTCGGCATATTGAAGAGCCGAACGAATGCGGCAGACAGCGCATGCTGTGCCGAGTGTTGCCGCATGTGATCGCGGCGGCGATCAACGTCAATTTCGCCGCGCACGCGGGTTCCTGGTTGCATGTCCTTCACGGGCGCTTCTAAATAGTGAACAACCTCGCCGTTCTCGCTATCGACAACTTCTGTAACCTGCAGTGCGGAAGTTTGAGCCGGCGCCGGGTTGTTGCCCGCAACCGCAGGAACAATCCGGCCCGTGTCGTGAATCTGGCCGCCGCTAGTCGGATAAAACGCGGTCCGGTCGAGAATCAGCGCCGGACGTGGGCTTTCGACAATCGCGCGCACTTCGGCGTCAAACTCATATAGAAAAGAATCGTGATAGTAGAGGCGGTCGGTCATTTTTTCTGCGCTGAAATTCAGGATAGGGATGACGGCTGCGAATAGCAAGCAGAGGCCGCGCGAGAGAGATCGCCATTCAGCGCGTTCACTCCGCTCGCTTGCTCAGTGCAAGCTCTCGACCAGCCGGCGAAAACGCGGGCCTGCGGGATGAACCCGCCGAACCGACCGAGCGCGAAGCGCCGCCGCTACTAATCCTTCGTAACTTGGCGCGATGCTTTTCGAAGGTCGATGCTATCTTAAAGCTGTCTACTCACTCCATCATGGACGTTCTCGAGGAACTTTTTCGGCAGCATTTCCGGGTTGCGCCGACTCACGTGAAGCCGCTGCAAGGAGAATTAGGAGGGTCGGGGCGAAGAATCGTCCGGCTGGCTAACGATAAGCTTAGCGCAATCGGCATCCTGTACGGCGTGCGCGAGGAGAATGTCGCGTTCTTGGAATTCTCCCGGCATTTTCGGCGACACAGGCTGCCCGTGCCTGAGATTTACGGCGAAGATTTGGATCACGGCGCCTACCTCGAAGAAGATTTTGGCGATGTGACGCTCTTCGATTTTCTGTCGAAGAACCGAACCGGAGACGACGTTTCTCCGGAAGTTGCGGAGGCGTATCGCAAGGTGGTTGCAATCCTGCCACGCTTTCAGATCGAAGCCGGACGCGATCTGGATTATTCAGTTTGCTATCCGCGAGGCAGCTTCGACCGGCAATCAATCGCGTGGGATTTGAATTATTTTAAATATTACTTTCTGCGGCTCGCAGGCATTCCCTTCAACGAGCAAGCGCTGGAAGATGATTTCGACCGGCTGACGAATTTTCTTCTGAGCGCCGATTCCCGATATTTTCTTTATCGCGATTTTCAATCGCGCAACATCATGCTGCGCAACGGCGAGCCGTTTTTTCTGGATTACCAGGGAGGGCGCAAAGGCGCGTTGCAATATGACATCGCCTCCCTGCTCTACGACGCCAAGGCCGACCTGCCTCCGCAATTGCGCGAGGAGCTGCTTGATCTTTATATCGAGCGTGCCGGCACGTTCGCGAGCGTCGATCGAATCGCGTTTCTCAAGTATTACTACGCGTTCGTTTATGTCCGGATTTTGCAGGCTTTGGGAGCTTACGGGTTTCGCGGATTCTATGAGCGCAAGGCGCATTTTCTGCAGAGCGTTCCCTATGCGCTAAAGAATTTGCGATGGCTACTGCACAACGTGAAATTGCCGGTCGAATTGCCCACGCTGATGGCAGCCTTCAACAGCATGCTGGGTTCGGAGAAGCTGCAGGGACTGGCAAAAGAAGCCGGCCAGTTGACGGTGCGGATTTCAAGCTTCTCCTTTCATCGCGGCTGGCCGAAAGACGAGACGGGCAACGGCGGTGGATTTGTTTTTGACGGCCGCAGCCTGCCGAATCCCGGCCGGGAAGAGCGATTCAAGGCGCTCACGGGCAAAGACGCACCCGTGATCGACTACCTGAATCAGCAGGAGAGCGTGCATCAGTTTATGGCGAGCGTGATGTCGCTGGTAGATGCGAGCGTTGCGAACTACCAGCAGCGCGGGTTTAGCAGCCTGATGGTTTCATTCGGATGCACGGGCGGACAGCATCGCTCCGTGTATTTGGCTGAGCAACTGGCGAAGCGATTGCGGGGGAGGAATGGAGTGGAAGTTGTGGTGCGGCACCGGGAGTTGGAGGGGGCGGGTCCAGCGCAATGAAGGCCATGGTGCTGGCGGCGGGACTGGGAACGCGGTTGCGGCCGCTGACGAACGATCGGCCGAAGGCTCTCGTCGAGGTTGGCGGGAGAACGTTGCTTGAGATTACGTTAGCGAGGCTCCGGGAGTTTGGGATTCAGGAAGTGATTGTGAACGTGCATCACTTTGCCGATATGGTGGTGGACTACCTGAATGCAAACAAGAATTTCGGAATGCGCATTGAGATTTCGCGCGAGGATAAGCTGCTCGATACGGGCGGAGGATTGAAAAAAGCTGCGTGGTTTTTTTTGGAAAATTCTGCCGGAGGAGATGAAGCGTTTGTTCTGCACAATGTGGATGTAATCAGCACAATCGACCTGCGGAAGATGTCGGCGTTTCACAATCAACATCGAGCGTTAGCGACGCTGGCAGTGCAGGAGCGGGAGACGTCGCGATATCTGCTATTTGACGAACGCGGACGACTGTGCGGACGAAGGGCCGGACGAGATGGCAAGCCCGAACTGATCAGCGGAGCGAAAGATGATTCGCCGGTGAGCGCGTTGGCATTTTCCGGAGTGCACGTGATTTCGACACGGATTTTCACGCTGATGACGGAAACCGGGGCGTTCTCAATCATTCCCGCGTATTTGCGGCTGGCTGCGCAGGGAGAAAGCATTCTTGCTTTCCGGGCGGATGAATATTATTGGCGGGATATGGGTAAACTGGAAAACGTCGCGCAGGCGGAGGAGGACTTCAAGAAAAGAAGCCTCGTCTGAATCTATCAGTAAGGCCCAATAATTCCCGCAATCGCGCGGGACGTGGGCGAGGGGGCCCGCGCCACATCCTTCCTGTCGAGCACGTCCAGATATTTCAATCCAGAACCCGTGTTGAAGAGAACGACGGTATCGTCGGCAGCGAAAAATTCGCTGGCCAGCAGTTTCTGGTAAGCAACCAACGAGGCCGCGCCTTCGGGCGCGGCGAAGATGCCTTCGACCTTCGCCCAGTGACGCGCCGCTTCGAGAATCTCCTCGTCTGTGGCGGCGATGGCGAGGCCCCCGCTTTTTTTCAGAATGTCGAGAATCAGGTAATCGGCATAAGGTTTCGGAACGCGCAGTCCGGCAGCAAGCGTAGAAGCGTTCGTCCACATTTCGGCGCTGCTGCGGGCTTCGTCCCAGGCTTTGACAATCGGCGCACAGCCTGAGGCCTGCACGCAGATCATGTTCGGCCGCTCGGGGCCGATGAAACCAAGTTGCTCCAGTTCGTCGAAGGCCTTCCACATGCCGAGAAGGCCCACGCCGCCGCCCGTGGGATAAATGATCCCCTGCGGAAGTTTCCATCCGAGTTGCTCGGCAACCTCGTAACCCATGGTTTTCTTGCCTTCGACGCGATAGGGCTCTTTGGTTGTGGAAACATCGAACCAGCCGTCGCTTTTCCAAACCTCGGAATCCTTAAGTTCTGCGACTTTTTTCGCGCAGTCGGAAATCAGCCCGTCGACCAAAGTGACGCGCGCGCCGTAGTAATCGCATTCGACGCGGTTCGCGAGCGGAACGTCTTTCGGCATGAAAATGTGGGCTTCGAGATTGGCCGCGGCCGCATAGGCTGCGAGGGCGCTGGCGGCGTTGCCGGCCGAAGGAATGGCCAGTTTTCTTAATCCGAAATGGCGGGCCATCGTGACCGCTGCTGAGAGCCCGCGAGCTTTGAATGAGCCGGTCGGATTCAGGCCTTCATCTTTGATGAACACATTGGGATATTCGCGGCTGCGCAGCATGGGCGTGAAACCTTCGCCGAGAGTCACAGGCGCAGCTTCCGGAAGGACGGCGGAGTAGCGCCACATTGTGGGAGCAAGCGGGAGCAATGACCTGGGAGAAAAATCTTTTTTGATGGCGGCGAGGTCGTACCGCGCATACAGGACACCGCCGTCTTTTGTGCAAACGGTTTGCGGACGATCGGAGGGATAATGCTCGCCGCAGCGAGTGCATTCAAGGTGAGCTGGGCGCGGCACGCAGAGAGTTTAACAGGATGCTCATCTACGGCGTAATTTCATACACCACACCATAGCCGTAGCGGCTGCCGCCGAAATAGGTAGTGCCATACAGGTTTCCGGAGCTGTCAAGAACCACGCCCGGGTTCGGCTCGGACCCGTCTAACGCGCTCTCGAATCGATGCAGAATAGTTTCCGTCCAGCTGCCGTCGCTATTCGGACTGAGCTCGTAGACCACACCGCAGACGTTGTCGCTGCAACCATCCCCGCCCCATATGGTGCTGCCGTAGAGATTCCCGCTCTCGTCGAGTACGGGCGCACCAACTGGGTAGTAACCGTCTGAACCAGACTCGAACGTATGAATCGGTTTTTCATTCCACGAGCCGCCCAAGCCAGGCGTCAATTCGAAAATTTCTCCTGCGAATTTCGCACCTGCCTGTGCTGCGGCACCATACAGATTTCCGCTCGAGTCGAACACCAGACGAGAATACGGCCCACCGCCAGCCGAGACTGTAAAGTTGTGGATCAATGTAAACGTCCAGGGACCATTTGAATTCGGTGAAAGTTCGTAAATCCCGCCACTGCTATTGTTTCCGCGCATGCCTAAATAAGTTGGGCCATAGAGATTGCCTTTGCCGTCGAAAATGACTCCCGCGGTAGGCATTCCAGCTCGGTCCAGCGCAGGAAATCTGTAAAGAATGGTTTCATTCCAGCTGCCACTTGAATGCGGGCTCAGCTCGAAAACCTCGCCATCAAATCCGGTGGAATCGACCTGGGTTGTGCCATAAAGATTCCCAGCGCTATCCCACGTTAAGTCGAGGTTTGGCATCCCCTCTTTCATTGGGAATTGATGCACGAGCGACTGCGTCCACGTTCCGCTTCCGGACTCGCTGAACTCAAGAATCGATCCAGAGTTATACGACTGCGTAACTCCGTAAATGTTGCCCGATTTATCAAAAGTTAGTGGACCGACAGGGACTGGTTCGTTGGGTTTGCACGAGAAGAGGATGGTCTCAGTCCACTTCCCTGCCACTTGCGAAAGCTCGAACAGGACACCGCAATTGTTTGCTCCGCCCGAAGTCGCCGTGCCGTAGAAGTTTCCGTTTCCATCAGCAACTAAAGTGGACAGAGGACGTATACCTTGCGCCGTTTCAAATGACAAAAGAATTTTTTCGCCGGCTTGCGCTGTCGCAGCCAAGAAAACAATCGCGAATGTTGCCGCTAAGAACTGCGCGACTATCGACGATGCCGAAACCTTGGTGGCCATTGCGATCTCCTCCTTCAACCTCGCGGACAAACAATCGCTCTATCGTCTAGTGCATCGGATTTGGCGTATTCTCCGTTCGCCACATATCAAGTCCCGCAGCTCCGACTGCTAGCGTTCCCAGGCTCGCTGATGCCGCCGCCTTCGGGCTTTCTTTCGTACTTTCGCTAGTTGCTCCGGCGACGATCGATTTGTTGGGCGTACTCTCGTAGGCATAACCGTCGATACTCGGGTAATGCAGTGCGGGATAAACGCTCCCGGGAATTGGAAATTTGATACGGGCCCAACCGTAATGAGTTTGGCCATTCATCGTAAACTTCAGCCCGACATAGGCGTATTCGACTGGCTGCCAGGAGCCAGATCTCCTTGTGACGTTACTTTTCAACGAGCTAAACCACAGGTTAAGTCCGCCTTCTCCGAACTTTTGCTGCGATCCGATGCTTGCCCCGGATTCAAGAGCGGAGGCCGCTATCGCCTGATGGCCTTGGACGACTTGATTACCTTTGCGGGCAGGATCAACCTTCAAGAGGAACTTGAAAGCAGTGGTGGTAGCAACAAAGGTGGAGGAAAAAAACCGCAAAGTCGACGACATGACAAAGGTAAAATCCGGCTTGCCATTGTTCGTCAGATCGAGCTCTGTTAGTGCCGGACCCTGATTCTGCACAGCAAGAGTCCAGGGTGTGTTGGAAGGCGTGTAAATAATTTCAGCCTGTGCGGGCAAACTTGCAGTCAGTAATCCAGCGCCGGCAGCGGCTGCATAGGCGACCAGATTTCGTTCCAGCAGGTTGCCCAGACGTGTTCTGGATCTGCTCTTCGTTCGCCTCATACGATCACCTCCAGTGACGAAACTGTTAAGTCTTATTTGGCGCGCTTGGCGGCCTTCTTCGAAGGCGGCACTACGCCCTTTTCTGGATTCTCCTTCTCGATCGGATCGGATAAGTGGTGCAGCGGTTTATCGCCCGCGGAAGAAAGCTGCGGGCCAGTTTCGGGCACGGTCAATCCCTGCGCAGTGAACATGGCTTCATCGAAAGTCGATCCCGACTTGGCCGCCGCCACGGCGAACACTCCGTGCGGGATGCCATTGTTGAAAGCGGTCGCAATGTAGTCGCCCACCATCAATCCATTTTGTGAGTTGGGCAGCCATGTGAGCTGCATGGCTCCGGTCAGGCGCACCGGCTCGTTCCAGGTCGTCCCGCCGTTGTGCGATGAGATGAAGCTAACCGCAAGCCGGCAGGTGGACTGGGTGCATTTCGACACTGGATAAAAATAGTACGTAATCGCGACATGAGCCGTGGAGCCGGAAGTTGCAGGATCGATGCCGATGCCGGGGATGAAATGATCGACGGTGCTGGTGGTGGCGTCGATAGGAATGCGGGTGACGGCAGACCAGTGCACGCCATCGCTCGATGTGCTGTAGACGAGATCATTGGTGGAGCAGTTCGCGCGGAAGCGGCAGTCTTCCCAAACCACCCAGACCGTTCCCGCACCGTCAACCGCGGCCGAAGGCAAGGGACCACTGCGAATGCCGCCGGCATCGAGATGGGTTTGAATGTTGGAGATAGTGACCGGAGCTGACCAGGTTGAGCCACCGTTAGTGGAGACAAAGGCCGACATCCCAGTAGTTTCGATGGGCACGACTACCGTGCCATTGGGCTGCACGAGCGGCTGGCCACCGATTCCAAGGGAGCGGTTGGCAGTGGCGGTCGCGGGGCCCCACGTCAGACCACCGTCAGTTGAGGTGCTCATCAGAATTTCGTCGCCGTTTGCTGGATTATCCCACTCGACGTAACAGTTTCCGTAAAAAGGACTGGTTGACGTGCTGTCGCAAACGATCCAGTTCTTGTCGGAACTCAAAACATTCGGGCCGACGCTGACTGGATTGTCCCAGGTGAAGCCGCCATCCGTGGAGCGGTTCACAACCACGGCGGGGGTTTCCGAAGTATTGGAGATGGGCAGGGTCGCGATAAGCCAAACTCCATGCTTCGCGTCGAAGGCGACCGCAGGATCGCTGGCAGCGCTGTAAAGGCCGCCACCGTTGCCGGTAGTCAGGCCCGGCAAGAAGCCGTGCGCCCAGGTGCTGCCGCCGTCGGTAGAAGTCGCCCAGCCGATCGCGGTTGCGCCGCCGGGAGCAATGCGTCCGGTTTGAAAAGCCGAGACCAGGGTTGATCCGTTGGCCAAGACGTGCGGTTCGACTTCGGTTGCATGTTGACCCGGAGGAACGGTGAAAGGATCGGAGCTGATCTCAGTCAGAGTCACCGAGGGAGTGACTTGGGCGGAAGAAAATGTGGGCGAATAGAAAAGCAGCGCGTATATCGCAAACAGAATTTTTCCACTTGGAAACTCAAAATGGCTTCGCTTCATCGGGATTCATCCTCGATTCAAGAATCGTGCGCAAGAAACTTTTTTTGATGGCAGGGGGAATCGGGCGGCATCAACGATCTGCGGTAGTAATCGCCGCGCCGCCGACGATATCGCAAAGATTCAAGCTATGTCAATGTGCAGGAAGTTGCAGCCTCGATGAGAGCGACGATGCAAGCCTTCCGCGGTGAACTATTCGTGATCGCGTTGAGCTGGCAGGAAAATAACCGCGACCTCGTCGTGGTAAACGGAATGCCAATTGGCGGTCTCAATGAGGACGTTGGCCAGCGCGGAGTTTGCTGGAACAACGAGACAGCGCGCGGGATACTCACGAAGAAAATCTTGCCAGCCGGGTTCGACGTGCATGGTTTTCAGGTAGGAGCGCAGAAAGGACTCTCCATAGAAATCGTGGCGGTCATCGACGACCACCTTCGATTGCGGATAAAGACGGTAGATCAGATAGCCGCCCCAACTGTCGGGAGAGAAAAACGGGCCCGGCAGATTTTCTTTGTCGATGTAGTTCACCGCCGCTACTGGAAAGCGTTTTGGATTGAACTGGGCGTTGAGCACGGTCGTGGCGCCAAGTTTTCCCCCATGAGCGAGAATCCAGGATGTGAGCGCGATGGCGATGACGGGCCAAAGATGGCCTCGCAAACCCAATTCGACAGCTTGCATTCTGCGGAAAAAGCCTGCGGGCTTGAGAATTGGGTGGAGCTGTCCTCGCTGGTTTGCAAGACGGGCAATCTCTTGCGACAGGCGTGGTCCGATCACGAGGATCAACAAGAGTGAAGAAACTGGAATATTCCGCGAGGAATAGAGTCCTGAATAAACGGCGAAGAGCACAATCATGCCATGGCTCAGCTTGAGCTTTTGCAATTCCCGGCTGGGGGCGGCCAAAGCTATGAGTGTGAGCAACAGCACTACTGCGAAACATTTCTGAGCAACGAAGTGGAAGTTGGGCGACTGAAATTCGTCGATGTGATCCATGAGAAAACGATTGGAAAGATAACCGTAGATATGCGCGTAAAGCCGGAAACCGTATGGGTTTATTAGTGTCGCCGCGCCGCTCAAGATGCCGACGATGGTCAATTTCTTGACGCGATGGCGGACACGAATTTTCAACATCAGATCGTCAAGGCGGTCGTCAGATAGTTTGAGCCACTGCCAGAGGGCGCTCAGCCAAAAAATCCCGAGCAGGACAAATCCGAGCAGAAATCCGCCATGCAGGTTGACCCAGAACAACATGATGAGTGGCAGGAGCCATAGAAGGGTTCGGCTCGTTCTCTGATCTGCCGCTTCGTAGTTGCCGGGCGCCGCAACATACCTACCTTCCCAAGAATCCAATATCGAGAACCAGACGAACGTCAACAGCCAACTCACGACGTGCGGGCGAGCAAGAAAATGAATCATCGATGCGCACACAGCCAGCAGCGACAGAAGCAGCGCCAATAAAACATTGGTTTCACGATGCACCAGCCAGCGAAACGCAAGCCAGAAGGTCAGAGCAATGACGAAAGCGGTGAAAGCCACTACGCCGTTCAATCCTGCGAGATTCGCTAAGGCTCCGGCAATCAGGTCGAAGAGCCACTCCCACGCGAACCAGGGATGGCCGTTCATGCTGGAGGAAAAGGGATCGAAGCGGGGGATGCTGTGGGTTGAAAGGATCAGCTCACCGGTGCGAATATGCCAGCCGATTCCGGCATCGCCCAGCAAACGCGAAGAAAGATTGGTAAAAACCAGCAGGCAGAACAGCACCAGGAAAAACAAATCGGCACAAGAAGGCAACATCCAGCGAATCCACGCCGGGCGCAAATCCTTGGCAATTTTCGAATTGCTTGTGGAACCGCTTGCCATCGGGCTGAATCTTATAGAGTGAGCGGATGAACAGCAAGACTGAACAGAAAGCGGCGCATCGCGTAGTGATTGTGGGAGCCGGCTTCGGCGGGTTAACTGCGGCCGAATCGCTGGCCAGATCGGCTGCGCAAGTCACGGTGATCGATCGCAGAAATCATCACACGTTTCAGCCCCTGCTCTATCAGGTGGCCACGGCCGGCCTTTCGCCGGCAGAGATTACCGCGCCAATTCGTTCGATTCTAGGAAGACATAAGAACGTCGAAGTGCTCATGGCCGAGGTGACTGCCGTCGATCTCGACCGCCGGGTGGTGCAGACAGCCGACTTTGAGGTTCCCTACGATTCGCTCATCGTCGCGGCGGGGGCGAGCCATGCATATTTTGGCCATGACGAGTGGGAGAAATTCGCCCCCGGGCTGAAGACGATTGAGGATGCGTTGGAGATTCGCCGGCGCATCCTGCTAGCTTTCGAACTTGCCGAGCGCCAAGCTGCAGCGGGAGAACATTTGGCCCCCTTGAATTTCGTCGTAGTGGGCGCAGGACCGACGGGCGTGGAACTTGCCGGAACGCTTGCCGAAATCTGCCGTCACTCGATGGCCGGAGAATTTCGAGCGATTGATCCGGCGAAGGCCCGCATTCATCTTATCGAGGGCGGACCGAACGTGCTGCCGACATATCCAGCCGATCTTTCGCGGAGCGCGCTGGAGCAATTGGAGCGGCTCGGAGTTGAGGTTCTGACCTCATCGATGGTGTCGAAGGTTGAGGCTGGAGCGATTTACATTGGCGAGACGCGAATGGAAGCGGCAGTTATCTTGTGGGCCGCGGGAGTTTCGGCTTCGCCTCTTGGAAAGAAACTTGGCTTGCCGACGGATCGCGCCGGACGTGTGTTGGTTAATCCCGATCTGAGCATACCGGACCATCCCGAAGTTTTCGTGATCGGAGATCTTGCGTCGTTAAAAGATGTTCGTGGGAATTTGCTTCCAGGTGTGGCACAGGTGGCGATTCAGCAGGGGCGATTTGTAGCCAAGATCATTCGTCAGGAGATCGCTCGGGGAATGCGAAGGACCCCCAGCGCGAATGGTCGGGAGCCTTCACGTCCTCTCTTCCGCTATCACGACAAAGGAAACCTCGCAACGATCGGCCGCGCGGCCGCGGTCGCGGAGATTGGGAGAGTTCACCTTTCGGGATATTTCGCCTGGCTGACCTGGCTCTTCGTTCATATCTTCTTTCTGATTGGTTTTCGGAACCGCATCCTGGTTCTTATTCAATGGGCATCCTCGTATGTCACATATGAACGCGGGTCACGGCTGATTACCGGTGGCACGAATCTACCCGGCTGGCGCGGTTTCCATCCGCAAGGTCCGGAGGCCGAGCGAGGGCCGCAAGAAATCTCCGCCGCCGGGCGCAAATAGAGCGACAATATTGCTGAAGGCGATGTGAAGATCATGAGAAACATGGTTTTGCCTGTTTTTCTGGCAATGCTTTTTCTGTGCGGCGTTTCTTCGGCTGAGGTGCTGAAGATCGTGGTGAATGACACGATCCAGCCCGTCAGCGAGGAATACATCGCACGAGGCATCGCCGAGGCCGCCCGCCGCAACGACCAAGCGGTGCTGATTCAGATCAACACGCCGGGGGGCCTGGTCGACTCCACACGCGAGATCATCGAGAAAATTACCGGCTCGAGTGTGCCCGTGATTATTTATGTCTCGCCGAGCGGAAGCCGCGCAGCTTCGGCGGGATTTTTTATTCTGGAATCGGCAGATATCGCAGCTATGGCGCCGGGAACGAATACCGGAGCCGCGCACCCGGTGGTTCTTGGCGGAGGCAGCATGGACGACGTGATGAAGGAAAAAATCGAAAACGACGCAGCCGCGCTCATGCGTTCGGTGGCGGCACGGCGGGGACGCAATGTGTCGGTGGCGGAAAGCACGGTGCGGCAATCAAAATCGTTCACCGAACAGGAAGCATTCTCGCAGCATTTGATCGATTACGTCGCGTCGAGCCAGGAGAATCTTTTTGAGCAGATGAAAGGCAAATCATTCAGGCGGTTCAATGGGCAGGAGATCACGCTCGATCTCGTCGGGCAGCCGGTGGCGCCTTTCGGGATGACATTGAAGGAACAGATTCTGAGTTATTTGATGGATCCGAACATTGCGTTCATCTTGCTTGCTATCGGGGCGCTTGCTCTGTATGCGGAATTTAACCATCCGGGCGCAGTCATACCTGGAACGGTTGGAGTCGTGTTCATTCTGGTTGCGGCCTTCGCTCTCAATCTGCTGCCGACGCGGTTTGCCGCGCTGGTACTGATTCTGGGGGCATTTGCCCTGTTTGCGGCGGAGGCGAAGTTCGGCACACACGGAGTGCTCACTATCGGCGGCATTGTGTTGCTGACGTTGGGTGGTCTATTGCTGGTGGATGCGCCGATTCCCCAGATGCGGGTTCATTTACTTACAGCACTGAGCGTTAGCGTGCCGTTGGGAGCGATTACGGCGTTTCTTATGGGAATCGCGCTCAAGGCGCGGCGCAACAAGCTGGTTTCCGGATCTCAAGGGCTGATCGGAGAAGTGGCGGTCGCGCAAACTAATTTGTCGCCTCGCGGCAAGGTATTCGTTCACGGCGAGATTTGGGACGCGTTTTCTTCCTCCGATGTTTCCGCCGGTCAGACGGTCGCGGTCACAAAAGTTGATGGTTTGATTCTTCGCGTCGAACCGCTCACCGTGCCGAAGCCTTCGCCCACGCCCGCGATTTCTTAAGGCTGCGCACATTTCTTATTCCGCATTCTTTCGCGCACCAGCGCAAGCAACTACTGCAATGCGAATTCCGCGTCAAGGCACTAAGGTTAGGTTTACAATCCGCCTCAGAAGCAAGGATTATAAGAGCTTGCAGAGTTGAGAGCGGCAGAGGAGTTAGACCGATATGCTACCGTTTGAGTTTGGCTTTACCAGCGTCGCTGTCATTATCGTCATTCTCTACCTGCTGAGTTCCATAAAAATACTCGCGGAATATGAGCGGGGAGTGATTTTTCGGCTGGGCAGGCTGTTGCCCGCGGCAAAAGGTCCCGGGATAATCCTGGTTTTTGCGCCCATCGATCGCATGGTTCGAGTCTCGCTGCGGCAGGAGGCGCTGGAAGTGCCGCCGCAGGACATCATCACGCGTGACAACGTCACTTTGAAAGTGAATGCGGTGATTTTTCTGCGGGTGATCGATGCCAACAAGGCAGTGTATGAAGTCTCCAATTACGTTTACCAGACTTCACAGTTTGCGCAGACGACGCTGCGGTCAGTGCTGGGAGAGCAGGAACTGGATGAACTTCTCGCGCATCGCGAGAAGATCAATCTACGGCTACAAACGATTCTGGACCAGCACACTTCACCGTGGGGAGTAAAAGTTGCGAGCGTCGAGGTAAAGCAAGTCGATCTACCGGAATCGATGCTGCGAGCGATGGCGAAGCAAGCGGAAGCGGAGCGCGAGAAGCGGTCGAAGATTATCCACGCCGAGGGCGAATTTTCTGCGGCGCAGCGACTGGTGGATGCCTCCCGTTTGTTGGCCACCGAACCCGTCAGTGTGCAACTGCGTTATCTGCAGACGTTGACCGAGATCGGAGTTGAGAAAAATACGACCGTGATCTTCCCGGTGCCGGTGGATTTTTTCTCTGGCCTGCAGAAGATGATGGACAAAGGGGATAAAGAACGGGTACCGGCTCCCGCTGCGAAGACGGCCTAGGATTTTACGTTGCACACGGCGCGTTTACGTTGCGGAATGGCTTTAATGTCGAATGGCATTGAGTCTTGAGGTACATACTGGCCATGGATTCCTCACAAGACACAGAAATAACGCTTGGGACGGCGAAACTGCTGGCATTGTTTTTTGGGCTCGTTATGATCTGTGCGGTGTTCTTCGCGCTGGGATACACGCTGGGACGCAAATCAGACGTGGGGCTGGTGGCAAGCGCGGCCATCCCGGCGCAGAGCCCGGCCGGCACTTTAAAGCCGGCGATCGCTGCAACTCCGCCGCCGCAGCAACCGATGACGTTTTACAAAGCCGTCGAGCAGAACGATGCAAATGCACAACTGACGCCGGCGACCCAGGCTACTTCCACGCCTGCTCCCGGTCCGGCGACTCTATCAACGACTTCACCGGCTCCGTCTTCAGCGGCCCCTGGCGCGCCGACTCCCTCACCCGGGAACACACAACCTGCCGCTCAACCAAACGCGAATCCGCCCGATCCGCTGGCGGCGATTCCCGCTGGGGGTTATTTTGTACAGGTCGCTGCCGTGAGCAAACAAGAAGATGCGCAGGCGCTGGTAGATGCACTGAAGGCGAAACAGTATCCCGCATTTGTCGCCGCTAATTCTGCCGCGGATAAATTATTCCGCGTCCAAATGGGTCCGTTCAACGATATGAAAGAGGCGGAAGACATGCGCACCCGGCTCATCAACGACGGCTATAACCCCATCCTCAAAAAGTGAGAGCCACTCCCGGTCCAGCCTCGATATGACACTTTCACATCCCGAGTTGCTAGCGGCACTTGAAGATTTCGCCAAAACCGCCTCCACAACCGAGTCGCTGATGGATGGTATCGCCAAGCGTCTGCACGAAAACATGACGCGTTATAACTGGGTGGGGTTCTATCTCGTGGATGAGGCAAACCCGGATATCTTGCTAATCGGTCCGTTCGTGGGCAGCTTCACGCCGAATGCTCGCATCCCGCTGAATCAGGGACTTTGTGGCGCAGCCGCGAGAACTGGAGAGACCGTTGTAGTCAACGATGTATCGAAGGATCCGCGCTATCTTGCTGGCTCGCCTTTGGTGAAGTGCGAAATCGTGGTGCCGATCATGCTGAAAGGCAAACTCGCTGCCGAACTCGACGTGGAAAGTTATTTCACCAACACATTTCCCAAGCCGGAGCAGGATTTTGTCGAGGCCTGCGCCAGGATTGTAAGAAGCTATCTTGAGCGAAAGTGATGTCGCCGTTTTTCGACGGAGCGCAACACCATCAAGCGATCGCAATTCCCACAGATCGAAGTTCCATAATGACGGAGAAATCTGGAGATGAGTGAATCCCGCAAGGCGGGCGATACCGCACTGGGCATGGAAGGTTCGATTACGCGGCGCGACTTTCTGGGATCGGCGTTATTGGCATCGGGAGCGGCATTGCTGGGTGGTTTGACACCCGCGGAATTGCTCGCGCAATCGGATGATTTTACCGGCTACGGCGGCGTTGGCGAGTACAGCAACTCGAACGGAAACACATGGGAAGTGCTGACAGCGGGACATACGATTCGTGACGGCGTTTACGAACCGCTGCCCAAGGATGTTATCGACACTGGAGAAACATACGATTGCGTCATTGTTGGCGGGGGAATCAGCGGACTTGCAGCGGCGCTGTTTTTTCAGAAGCAAGGCGGAAGCGGCAAGAAAAGCCTGATTCTCGAAAATCATCCGATTTTCGGAGGTGAGGCCAAGCAAAATGAATTTCTCGTGGATGGAAAACGGCTGATCGGGCATCAGGGATCGGCGATTTATCAGATTCAGTATCCGCACAGCTTTCTCGCCGGATTTTACGATTCGATCGGATTGAAAACTCCAAAGCTCAGATATCAGAAGTGGGGTGGGGCGCAACCGGAGTTTCCGCTCTCGACCACGCCTTATCAGGCAACCGGTCTCGAGCACGGGCAATACGGCTTCTGGTTCGGGACAAAATTCGGGCAAAAGCAGGGGATGTGGCTGATTGATCCGATCGGGAAAAACCTGAACGGCGCCCCGGTACCGGACACCGGTCGCGCGGCATGGCTCCGGTGGTTAAAGGGCGAAGAGGTTGGACATACGAAATTCGAGCATCCGAAGGCAGAGGGAGATGCTATTTCGCGCTATCTGGATTCGATCACGCTTGAACAGCACTATATGGACCGGTTTGGGCTCAGCCGCGAAACCATTCGCACATTTCTTTCTCCGGTGGAGGGCGGTGGATCGGGCCTGGGGCCGGATGCCTTATCGGCGTACTCGGATTATGCGTTTGAGATGCTGCACCCATTGCCGCAAGAGGACGGCGGTTCCGATCAGATGTTTCCTGGCGGGAACGCGACGATAGCGCGACTCATGCTGAAAACGCTCATACCCGACGCAATCGACGGCACCGACAGGGTGGAAGCGGTTTGCCGAAACCGCGTAAATTTTCCGGCGCTCGATCGCGCTGGAAAAGCGGCGAGAGTGCGATTGTCGTCGACCGTGATTCACATCGAGCACGATGGCGATCCGGCAAAAGCTGATTCCGTAACCGTGGTTTACCTTAAGGCCGGGAAGTTGTATCGCGTGAAGGCGCGATCGCTGGTGATGGCTGGCGGATGCTGGACGACGAAACACATCGTCAAAGATCTTCCTGAAACTCATCGGGAAGCTTATGCGCAGTTCTATCGCTCCCCGTGCATGATGGCCAATGTGGCCGTGCGAAACTGGCGATTCCTTTACAAGATGGGAATGAGCGGCTGCCGCTGGTTTGAGGGCTTCGGCAATTACATGGAAGTTTGCAAGCTGGCGCTCACCGGCCTGGAAGATTCGACCATCAGCCCGGATTCGCCGATCGTACTCAACCTGAAAGTTTTGTATTCCTACCCGGGACTCTCGACCGAAGACCAGGGCAATCGCGGTCGCGGAGAGATGATCGGAACATCGTTCAAGGAATATGAACGCCAGATTCGCGAACAGTTCACAGAAATGTTTACGGGCGCCGGTTTCGATGGGCAGCGGGATATCGCCGGAATCATTTTGAACCGTTGGGGCCATGCCTATCTGAGTCCACAGCCGGGATTTTTCTTTGGGAAGAACGGCCAGCCCGCACCGCGCGAGGTTCTGCGCCGCGCGCCGTTTGGGCGAATCGCATTCGCCAACACCGATCTAGCCGGAGCGATGGACCACCGCTATTCGATTCTGGAAGCCAAGCGCGCTGTGGAGCAGTTGCTGGATCAGGTGCTGAAGGGCTAGGTCACGACCAATTCCTTCTTTTCGCTCGGCTCATACTCAACGATGTATCCTGCCACCGCGCTCGCAGCCACCGTGAAAGGCGAAGCCAGATACATCTGCCCTGGGCCGCTGCGGCCGGGGAAGTTGCGGTTTTGCGCGCTGATCACAACCTGATCCGGGCGCGTTGAAACTCCCGGTCCAGCGTTGATGCAGGCTCCGCAACTCGGCTCGATGACGTGCGCACCGGCCTTCTCAAAGATTGAAAGATAGCCTTTGCGCACGCAGTAATCGCGA
This sequence comes from Candidatus Sulfotelmatobacter sp., assembly GCA_030041415.1. GTDB lineage: Bacteria > Acidobacteriota > Terriglobia > Terriglobales > Acidobacteriaceae > Sulfotelmatobacter. Next base: position 479 of record JASHNX010000214.1, on the reverse strand, counting down.
GTTTCCTGCGATCCGAACTGAATGTAGAACTTTGTCGAGTCGGCCACGCGTTTGCCATGCTTGAGAGCATCGGCGAGAACTGCGGCATACATATCCATGTCTTCATTCTTGCCCGCGGTGCATGTGCCTCCGTAAGCGATTTCGACCGGCACGGGCGTATGCAGTTCGCGAATGTATTTTCCATTACCGGGATCGCCTGGAGTCGCGACCATGGGCGTGATTTTCGCAGCATCCAGTCCGATCACGTGGGCATACTGCGCATCGGGATCGCTGTACAAACCTTCGATCATCGCCTCGGCTTTTCGTCGATCCATGCCGCGGCGCTCAACGAGAAAATCGACCGCTTTCTTATCTGGCGCGACAATGCCGGTAAAGCCGCCGATCTCGGCCGCCATATTGGTCATGGTCGCCCGCTCGTCAACGCTGAGTTCTTCGATCGCTTCGCCCGCGTACTCCATGACCTTGGCAAGGGCTTTGCC
>JASHNX010000213.1 GCA_030041415.1 Candidatus Sulfotelmatobacter sp. | reverse complement strand
AAGCGACGCCTGCCGCATGCTCCCCATTTCATTCCAGTTATCGCCACTGCCGGAAAGACCGGCAGATACGACGCTGCCCTCTGCATGAATGACCTCGATCGAACGCAAAGATTCGACGTGGAGAGCGGCCCCTGATTGGCTTATGAGTTCTCCAACTCGCGGATCGCCATTGGCATGTGCGGCCTGTGGCTCGATTGAGATAAGCACCATAAAGCTCGCGGTAACGAACAAAAACCCTGGTTTCATGGCCTTCTATCCTCGCTTGTAATCTGTCTTAATAGATAATATATTATCTATATGAAACTTCCTGTGTCAACTCCCGATCTGGTCGTCGGGCGACTGCGTTGTGACATCGTGAGCGGGCGGCTCGCGCCCGGTGAGCCCTTGCGTCAGGATGAGATCGCCCGATCATTCGGGGTGAGTCACGTTCCGGTTCGTGAAGCCTTTCTCAGGCTCCAGGCCGAACGGCTCGTCGAGATCCGGCCGCGCCGCGGCACGATCGTCGCGGCGCTTTCTGCAGCAGAACTCGAAGAGCTTACCGAGATGCGCGCGGCCTTGGAATGTTGTACGCTGCGCATCGCAATACCGAAGCTCACTGTTGGTGATCTGCAGAAGGCCGCCCAAGCGCTGGATCGCATCGATCAGCAGCCGGAGCGATGGGCCGAGCTGAACATGGCGTTCCACACCCTCCTCTACGCGGCCGCAGGGCGTCCGCGGCAACTCGCGACGATCCTTTCGTTGCAGCGCAGCCTTGAGCGGTATGTCTATTACGTCTATTATCAACTCAAGATGACGAATGCCTTCGCGGACTCACAGCGCGAGCACCGCAAATTGCTCCAGCTCGTGGAGCGAAGAAAAACAGATGAAGCGTGTGCGCTCGTGAATGACCATATCCTCGAGCCGTGGGGTATCGTGGTTTCCAAGTTACGCGAATCGGGCCACGCTTAGGCGGTGTCGTGTGTGGTAGCGAGCGTAGATGCCTCCGTTATGAAGATGCTCCGGCAAGGAGAAGCTTCTGTCGTGGGACCTAGGCGAGGGTTCGTAAGCACTTCAGCAACCCCGTTGGATGAGACGCGCGCTGGCGCCACGGGCAATGCCGGCTTTTGATTACCCCTTAGGGCTCGATTGACCCCGTACTGGCACTTCCCGCGAGGCGCACCGCACTAGCACAAGGGCTCGTCGGTATCCGCGAGAAAAAGACGGTTCCAACACTCGAAGAGTTTTGCACAAAGCGAATCGAGCCCTGGGCGAAAGCTACGTTCGAGAAGACAGCACCAATGACGTGGCTTTGGTATAGGTTCGGACTCAACGCTCTTAAGAGTTACAAAAAGGTCGCCAACATGAATTGGATGAAATCGGCAACGAGCAAGCGGCCGATTTTGCCGCGTCGAAACAGGCGGACGAGTGGCGAATCAGCACAATAAACAGCACATTACGAGCATTGCGTCGTGTGCTGCGGGCCTGGCTTGTCAACTATGCAGTGTGCGGGATATGTGCCTCTTTTTGCGGACAAATCGCGCGGAACCGGAAATTGTTTGGCCAATTTCCGGATGGCCGACGATCCATCTCGTAATTCCTTCTTGTTTCCCGGGCAAGTAATGCGCCGAGCGAGTCCGATATTCAGGCCTTGATCGCCTGCATTCGCGCCGGGGTCCGATCCAGCATCGCGCAGGACTGTTCTACGTCGAACTGACCCACGCGATCGAATCAAAGGAACTTCCCGCTGAAGGCAACTCCAATGAAACTCGACCTATGCGGGCGTAGCCATAACGGTTGGCTTTTCGTGACGTTAATCACACGCGAAAGTGACAATCTTCACTGACTTCTTGGTAAATGACCGGGTATCTTACTGCCTGCAGTGGGGAAAAATGGGTTCTTCGCAGGACTGTTCTCATCCAAAAAGATTAGGTTCATTTTGTGTGCATTCGTAGTGAATGCCGCGATCGTTGGATTTCCCCGAGTTCAGTCGAAAGGCCCTTCTTAGGTTTTTCGTGTCCATCCGGTCGAGCAGGTCTTGGTTTGCCTTCTTGGCGCTTGCCTGGTCGCAACGGATTGATTTGCGCGGCACCTGCAAATCTTGGGTACCGGGAAACCATAGTCAAATTCTTTGGGAGATAAGGAGCAACATGAATCACTCTGTGGCTGATTGCGACGTGGCTATCATTGGCGGCGGACCGGCGGGATCGAGTATGGCGGGCTATCTAGCCAAAGCAGGTCTAAAGTGTGTGGTTTTTGAGAGCGAAAATATGCCTCGCGAGCATGTGGGCGAGTCGCTCGTTCCTTCCTCGACGCGCATCCTGCGCGACTTGGGTTTCTTAGCCAAGATGGAAGCCTCGGGTTTCCCGCGCAAATTCGGTGCCGCCTGGACCGCGGCGTCGGGATCGCCGGCTTACAGTCACCAGTTTCATTCCATGGATTTCGATGGCCTGCATGCTGCGAGTGGCGCCGACATCCGGTTCGAGGAGCGCGAAGAAGACACGGGACAAAAATACACTTGGCATGTGGATCGTGGCCGATTCGATTTGATGTTATTGCAGCATGCCAACGAACTGGGAGCGGAGGTTTACCAGGGTGTGCGGGTGAACGGGGTGGATTTCGGCGCGGACCCGGGTTTTGCCGCGGTTAAGTACAGTATCGGCAAGAAACAGATGAGCACTAGTTGCCGAATCGCCGTTGATGCCAGCGGGCGCAATACTCTCATCGGAAACCAGATGAAGTGGAAGGTGAAGGATCCTCTCTTTAATCAGTATGCGATCCATACCTGGTTCGAGGGCTACGATCGCAATGCAATGGCCTATCAGCCAGGAATGAACAACTACATCTTCATTCATTTTCTTCCCATTTCGAACACGTGGGTGTGGCAGATACCGATCTCCGAGTCCGTTACCAGCGTAGGCGTTGTAACTCAGAAAGAAAACTTCGAGGCGAAAAGAGAAGATCGCGAACAGTTTTTTTGGAATGCGATCGAGTCCCGCCCTGAGTTTTACGAGGCGCTGCGGAAAGGACGGCAGATGCGGCCTTTCAAACACGAAGGCGACTACAGCTACGCGATGAAGCAGATCGTAGGCGACAGGCTGATGATGATCGGCGACGCAGCCCGTTTTGTCGATCCGATATTTTCGACGGGCGTCAGCATTGCGCTCACCTGCTCCCAGTTTGGCCACAAGGACATCATCAACGCTTTTGAGACCGGTAACTTCAAGCGCGATGCATTTGCTGATTACGAAACCAAATTAAAGCGTGGCGTGCGCAACTGGTACAACTTCATCCGGGTTTATTACCGGCTAAACGTCCTGTTCACGGCTTTCATTGCCGATCCGCGCTATCGCCTGCAGGTGATCCAACTGTTGCAGGGCGACGTCTACGAAGAACAGGAGCCACCCGTGCTGACTAAGATGCGCAGTATCGTCAGCTCCGTCGAGCGAACGCCGAATCATCTATGGCACAAACTGTTGGGTAAGCTGACGGCTAACGTCTTTGCTGACACGAACGAAGCGATGGCATAGTGCGCTGGGGCCGTGCCCGCAGAGTAGCTGCTCAGGGACACGGCGCCGTTCTTCCGAGCCTGGACACCCACGCTCGAAACGTTGTTTGTGACAAACATCACTTACATGTATGAGACATGTCACTGACACGTTGCGAAATGATGCCGTAGTATCCGCACATTTGAATGGGGCACGCGAGGACAGTTCACTTTCTAAACTTGGCCCGTTTTGGTTCTTCCGGGCTAGAGCCGCGCTGCCATTTTTTGTTCCATAACAATTCATTAACGAAGGAGAGGAATACATGAAGGCTGTAGCAAAAATTGCTGCAATGGTTTCAGCTTTGCTGGTCATTGCGGCCGGATTGCTGTATTCGAGTAGAACCGTGAGTGCCGCGGCACAAGGCCAGATCACCGGCACGATCAAGCTTGATGGGCAGGTGCCGCACCAAAAACCGATCGACATGTCGAAAGATCCTAGCTGTGCGCAAACCCATACCGGGGCGCCAGCGACGGCAGAAAACGTCGTCGTCGGTCCGAATGGTGGGTTGGCAAATGTGGTCGTGTACATCTCGCAAGGATTGAGTGGGAACGAGTCGGTCGCCTCGCAGCCGGTGAAGATGGAACAAAAAGGCTGCCAGTATTTTCCGCACGTTTTGGCGATGAATGTTGGCCAGCACCTTACCGTTCTCAATGACGATAAAACGGCGCACAACATTCATCCCGAGCCGAAGCCCGGCGGCGGCAATATCCCTTGGAATAAATCTCAGATGGAAGGTAGCCCGGCGGTGGATGCGGTCTGGTCGACCCCCGAAGTTGCTATTCCGGTGAAGTGCAATATCCATCCCTGGATGCGAGCTTATATCGCGGTGGTGAAGGGCCCGTTTGGCGTAAGCAACGAAAGCGGATCGTTCAAGCTCGACGGCCTTGCGGCGGGCACCTACACGCTGACAGCGTGGCATGAAACTTACGGAACGCAGACGCAAACTGTGACCATTGCTGCGGGTAAGCCGGTTTCTGTCGATTTCACGTTCAAAGCGAAGTAGCAACTGAGAGTGCAGCTTGAGAGACGGCTGCGAGAGCAGCCGTGCGCAAATCTAACCGGCACTGGGAGCCGGTTTCGTGGGGTGGGAAAGCATGGCAGGAAAAATCTTCGCGGCAATCGTCGTGCTCGTCACATTGGCGACAGCGTATTGCGTCATCGCCCATGTCTGGTGGATGCCGGTGGATATATCCGTCCACGGGCCGAAGATCGATCAGCAACTGGAAGAGACGATGCTGGTGGCCGGCCTGCTTTTTGTCGCCGGACAAGTGGTGCTGGCGGCGTTTGTTTTTCTTTATGGCGGCGCAAAGAATCGGCCCAAGCAAATTCCCGGCGGAGCGAAATATCTGGTCCTCTTCGCCTTCCTGATTGTTGGCGCTGAAATACTGGCTCTCTCGTTTGTTGGATCTAAGGCATGGGGCGCCGTTTATTTCGAGGCGCCGGATCCAAATTCGCTGCATATCGATGTGCAGGCCGGGCAGTTTGCATACTACTTCCGCTATCCCGGACCGGACGGCACTTTCGGCGCGCTGCATCCCGAACTCATCAATGAAGGAAATCAGAATTTCTTTGGAATCGACACCGATCACGATCCGGACGCGAAGGATGACATCGTAACGGCTGAGATGGCGATTCCGGTCAACAAGCCAATTCTGCTCACGCTTCACTCCAAAGACGTCGGGCATTCTTTCGACGTGCGCGAATTACGGGTGCAGCAGGACTTTGTGCCCGGGCTGATTATCCCCATTCATTTCACGGCAACGCAGACGGGACGCTTCGAGATCGTGTGCACGCAGTTGTGTGGGTTAGGCCACTACAACATGAAGGCTTATCTCTCGGTGCTCTCGCAGGCTGATTACGACGACTGGCTTAAGAAGCAAGCAGCGATGCAGTAAGGACAGTGCGTCCGCTGCGAAGCGGACGAAACCATTCTTCCGGGGTGAGAACATGGCAGAAACGATGGCGCATGCGGTGGCACATCACGCACCGCCACAGGGTTTCATCCGCAAGTATGTCTTCAGCATAGATCACAAGGTGATCGGCATTCAGTACACAACGCTAAGCCTGGTGGCGGCGTTCGTCGGTATGGCACTTTCGTGGGCCATGCGGATTCACCTGGCTTGGCCCGACATGCGCCTCCCGATCCTGGGCTGGCTCTCGCCCAACGGCGCGCCCGGCGGGCTGATGACGCCTGAATACTACTTGTCGCTGATGACGATGCACGGCACGATCATGGCGTTCTTCGTTCTGACAGCCGCACCATTTGCCGGGTTTGGAAATTTTATGCTGCCGATTCAAGTCGGAGCTGCAGACATGGCGTTCCCTCGGTTGAACATGGCGTCGTTCTGGGTAACGTTCACTGGGTTTCTACTGGCATGCGCGACCTTCTTTATTCCCGATGGTCCGCCGCTTTCTGGATGGACAGCCTATGCGCCACTAAGCGCGGTGGGTTCTGTGGCGGGGCCCGGACAAGGCTGGGGACAGAATCTGTGGGGATTGTCGATTGCGTTGTTTTGCGTTGCGTCGCTGTTGGGATCGTTGAACTTCATCGTGACCGTGCTTGATCTCCGCACCAAGGGATTGAAGATGTCGCGCCTGCCGCTTTCCACTTGGGCGTGGTTCATTGATGCGTGGGTGAGCTTGCTGGCCTTTGCCGTGCTGTTGCCAACTTGTTTGTTGCTCGTTCTCGATCGCCTCGGTGGAACGAGTTTTTTCATTCCCGGCGGCCTGGTTTTCAACGATCAGCTGCAGCCGCACTCGGGCGGGTCGCCGCTCTTGTTTCAGCACCTGTTCTGGTTCTTCGGACATCCCGAGGTCTACATCATTATTCTTCCTGCATTCGGCCTCGTCTCGCACATCATGCCAACTTTCATCGGTAAGCCTCTGGTTGGTGGATGGAAAGTGATCACGTTTTCCGAAATCGCGGTCGGTACGCTCAGTTTCGTCGTGTGGGGACATCACATGTTCGTTAGCGGCATGAGCCCGTACATGGCGATGGTGTTCTCAGTGCCGACGCTGTTCATCACAATTCCTTCGGTGATCGCAGTGCTGGTGTGGGTGTTCTCGCTCTACGGCGCCAACATTCGCTTTGATACACCAATGCTCTATAGCCTCGGTTTCATTTCGTTGTTCATCACCGGCGGCATCGGCGGATTTTTCCTGGCGCAGCCTTCCACCGATTCTTATCTCCATGCCACCAGTTTCGTGGTGGGCCACTTTCACTTCACCATGGGTCTATCGGCCATCTTCGCGACTTTTGCGGGCTTCTACTACTGGTTCCCGAAAATGTTTGGGCGGATGATGAACGAGAAACTCGGCAAGCTGCATTTCTGGCTGAGTTTCATCGGCGTGTATTGCGTCTTCATCACGATGCAACTCACGGGTATGAGCGGCGCGGTGCGGCGCTACTCCGCGCTGGTGGACGATTTCATGGTTCCGCTGATTCCGGCGTATCGCTTCATGACCATCGCGGCGTTACTGCTGGGCGCGGCGCAGTTTATCTTCCTCTACAACGTCATCTGGAGCCGCTTCAAAGGGCCGAAAGCGCCGGACAATCCGTGGGGCGCTACAACGCTCGAATGGGATACAACCTCGCCTCCTCCGTTCGATAACTTTGGCGGGCGACAACTCGTCGTGCATCACGGACCGATGGAATATGACGGAGATGAGAGCCTGATGCAGACTTCGCCCGAGCCATCGATTGCAGGAACCTAGCTTGTTCGTGCGGCGGTTTAGGTCTGCTCAATCCATTCTGGAGGAGGATGCGTGAATCCAACCGAACTGGTTGTTAATGAAAAGTTAGCGTCGATCGAACCCGAGCGGAAAGAGCATGGGATCGTCATGGAGCTTTCTCCCTACGGCGTTGACAAGAAAAAGCTGGGAATGTGGATGTTCATCGTATCGGATGCCTGCACCTTCGCCGCCTTTCTGTTCGCCTATGGATACATGCGCATCGGCGCTCCGGTGTGGGGTACGCCTTTCGGCCCGTCATCTATCGCAAATGGGGTGCTGATGACAGCCATTCTGCTTTCCAGCAGCCTCACTATGCTGGCCGCAGTGCGAGCTTCGCAGGCGGATGACAGAAGCTCAGCCAAGAAATGGCTGGGAGTAACCATGCTGCTGGGCGTAATTTTTGCGGCGCTGCATCTTCGCGAATGGTTCAAGTTGATCGGGGAAGGCTGGCGCCTGTTCTACAACCCGACCGGAGGCGCGGCGCAATTTGGGGCGACCTTTTTCAGCGTTACCGGTCTGCATTTGACGCACGTGGTTACCGGCGTCATTGCGCTTGCATTCGTGGTTCGCGGCTATAGCCAGCGCCGGTACGATCAAAGTCACGTTGAAACCGCCGGTCTCTACTGGCACTTTGTCGATCTGGTGTGGATGTTCGTTTTCCCGCTGATGTATTTGATGAACGCCCACTGACACAGGAGAACGGAGAGAAAATGTCATCGAATCGCGAATTGAGCATGACTTCTTACGTGGGCATCGGCGTGGGCCTGATGATGATTGTCGGGCTGGAGGTCGTTCTTACTTTGCAGCATCTCACGCCCCGGACGCTGCTCTTTGGTCTGCTTACGTTGGCATCGATGGAGGCGTTTGTGGCGATCATGTACCTGATGCACGTGAAATACGAGCAGCCGATTTTGTTCTGGACGATTTTTCCGGCCACGCTCTTCGTGCTGATCTTTCTTTGCTATTTTTTCCCGGACGCGTTCCGAATGTTCAGCATGCGTTTGATCAAGTAAAGGCCTGGACACGAGGGCAGGAGTTGAAGTTCATGGCAACAGTTATCCCCGAACCACCACAAACTCAAAATAAAGATCACCTAAAAGCGTACGCGGGAAACGGCGGAGGCAATTGGGTTCCGGATCAGGCGCGTCCGCTTGCGCTGCGGGAACATCCCTTCAAACCGGCGCAAACTGGCATGTGGGTGGCGTTGGCCGCCATCACGATGTCGTTTGCCGCACTCACCAGCGCTTTGATTGTACGGCAAGGAGTGGGCCTTGGTTGGGGACACATTGCTTTGCCTCCCGTTCTTTTTCTCAACAGTTTTGTGCTGCTCGTAAGCAGTCTGACCTTAGAAGTTGCACGCGGTCGTCTGATCTCATACGTGCACGGCAATGAACTCCAGAAAGCTGTGCCCATGCGCTGGCTGGCCATCACACTTTTTCTGGGCGTGCTCTTCGTTGTGGGGCAGTATGCGGCCTGGCTGCAACTAAAGTCGCGAGGGCTCTACCTCGCCACCAATACCAACAGTTCATTTTTTTATCTGTTTACGGGCGTTCATGCGGCACACATTTTCGGTGGCTTGCTCGGGTTGGTTTACGTGATGAGCAAGCTGCATCGTTCGGTTCTGCGGCGAAGTACATTTTCGGCAGCCGCCCAGTACTGGCATTTCATGGATGCGCTCTGGGTGTATCTGCTGCTGTTGCTCTGGACAAGGATATAAGCTCTCGGGCATCACATATGCGAAAACAAAATCGGCTGCACGCACTGGCGATTGCAATCTTCATTCTTGGAATTCTTGCGGCGGCGCCGCTTGCATCTGCACAAGGCTGCTCACTGTGCTACACACAAGTGGCAAATTCGGGCGCGCGGGTGATTCGTGCTCTCCGCAACGGCATTGTCATTCTGATTATTCCTCCGCTCTCGATGTGCATTGCGGCCATGATTCTTACCTTTCGTAAGCGTAATCAGTTTTACGAGCCAAACGGAGAGAGTCAGTCCGGATCTGATTGGTGAGTTAGAGAAAATCCTAATCGACAATGGAAACGGAGGGTTCAATCCAATCCAAACTGCGCGACTACTGCGCTCTGACAAAGCCGGAAGTGAACCTGCTGGTCTTGATGACCACCTCGGCAGGGTTCGGCCTGGCTTCTCCTGGAGCGCTCGACTTGGCCCGACTGATCAATACGCTTCTCGGCACTCTCCTGGTGGCCAGCGGCACCGCAACGCTCAACCAGTGGGTGGAACGAGTCTGGGACGGCCGAATGCGCCGAACGGAACGCCGGCCGCTGCCTTCCGGGCGCCTGAGTGCGCGCGCCGCATTCTGGTTTGGAGTGCTCGTGAGCATTGCTGGAGGAGTTTATCTCGAGCTGACAGTAAACCGGCTGGCGGCTTTGCTCGCAATCTCCACTTTGCTTTCCTACCTTCTCATCTATACTCCGCTGAAGCGCAAGACGCCTTTGTCTACTCTGATCGGTGCTTTTCCCGGGGCTATGCCTGTTTTGATCGGTTCAGCCGGCGCTTCCGCCACGCTGGGTCGGCAGGCATGGTTGCTGTTCTCCATTGTTTTTCTCTGGCAGTTTCCGCATTTCCTCTCGATTGCTCTGATGTACCGTGACGATTACGCCCGCGCCGGCTACAAAATGCTGCCCGCATTTGATCGCGATGGAAATTTTACTCGCAGCGAGATTGTCATACTCACCATCATGCTGGTCATCGCCACGGTGCTGCCAGTGATCGACTCCCGGAGCGTGATCTACTTCGTCGGGATTCTTATGGCGGGGGTACCGTTGCTGTATCAGGTAGGGAAATTGGCGAAATCGAAATCCAGCTTTCTGGCCAGCCGAGTATTACATTCCTCGATATTTCATTTGCCCGTGGTTCTTGCGCTGATGATTGCCGCCAAACACTGACCACCGGAGACAAGTACCGCTCGCGAAACTGCTGGCGCGTTTCGGTATATCGCCGGGGAAGCGCGAGAATCACTGATCCGTTTACGGCGATCGAGAATGTCTGCTCTGCAGATTTGCCGTCAAGGCCCGGAGCCGTGAAGCGCACCGTGTAATTTCCGGCGGCCGTGTAAGCGTGAGTCGCCGCTGCGCCGTCGGCGACGACTCCATCGCCGAAATCCCAGTGATAGGCGACTGGGGGGACTCCGTCTTTAGATGCCACGCTAGAGAACGCAATTTCTTCGCCAATTTTCGCTTGCATTGGGACATGGAAGGCAATTGAAGGCGCAGCCGCCGGGATCGAGGTATCAATGATTTTAATCAGCTTGACGGAGTGTGCCGGTTGATCGTCTAGGCGGAGCGTTTCGCCTTCCATCGCCAACGGCTGGTCCGGCGCGAATGAGTCAACGAGTTTGTACGAATGCCCTGTAGTGAGCTTCAAGTCGGAGAGAGTGAAAGTATGGGAACTCGGCCGCTCCGTCCAATTAAAAATCGCCAGAATGGACTGCCGCTGGTCTTCGCGCAGCAGAAAAATGCTTGGCTGTTCATCCTCATCTCGGTAGGTCATGAGATCCAGAGGCACAGCGGCCTGGCTCAATTTTGCGATGGCCAGCAGATCAGGATTCTTTACCAACGCCAAGCGTTCCGGATCTCTCCCTAAAGTTGGCAGGTCGTCGCCGATTTCGAACATTCCTCCAGAAACCGCCGCCAGTGCTATCGAGACCTGAGCTTCATTCAATGTAGCCGGAGCTTCAATTGTCCGCTCTTCCAGGAGCTGCCGGGAAACCGTGAACGCGTCCGGGTCGGTGATGAAAAAGTTGCGATGCATGTAATAACGCGCCGCGATGCCCGGCCCAGCTTCCTTGCTGCGCTGAAACGTATGACCCGTATCTTGAGATATACGGCCCTCATCCACTAAGCCAACGGGATTCAACATCGGGCTACCATCTTTATCGAGAAGGACGTCCTCGCCGACAGTCTTGCGGATAATCTCGAGTCCGATTCGTTGCGCTTCCAGCGCAGTTGTGTTTGGGCGATGGTAATAGCCCTCGATTGCCGTATTGTCCATGAAGTCGAGCTTGATGTAACGCACACCCCATTCCCGAACCAGCGTCCTATAAATCTGACGAAGATATTCCTGCGCATCAGGGTGAGTTACATCTAAGACGAACAGGCGTTCGCCCTTTACCTCTTCTGCGTCTCCAATGGAAATTGGATCGCCATGTGCGTTGTGCACCAGCCAATCCTTGTGATGCTCGTAGATCCATGCCCGCTCGCCGACTTCAAAGGGAGCAGTCCAAACGCCAACCTTCAATCCTAATCGGCAGATGCCGTGCGTAAGATCCAACATGCCACGCGGGAATTGAGAGGCATTAGGTGTGGTGTACTCACTGCGAGAGTAACCGTAACCGAGGTCGAAATGAAAATAATCATAGCCCAATCCCCTCAAGTGCTCAGCCAGCCATTGAGCGTTCGTGAGCGCGGTGCCTTGCGTGATTTTTGTGTAATAGGCCGTCCAACTCCACCATCCCAGGAGGTTGTCTGAGCTGACGCGACTGTGATGTAGTTCTCGAGTTACGCTGCCATAATTCTCAAGCTGCGAATGGTAGTCGCCTCCGGCGGAAAACATGACGCGTTCCGAAGTTACCGACTCGCCGTCGGGTAAGGGGATATTGAGCTCAATGAGGTTTTCTGCGGGTCCGTCACGCAGGCCGGACTCAGGATCGGTCGCTTGTATCTCAGTCGTTCCGGTTGAATCGACTGTGAAGGAAGAGATGTCTGGGGCGTGTGCTGGCGAAGATTGCGTTTGCAAATGAATGATGGTCAGGAAGCGGTTGGAGGTGAGTGCCCCCACAAACAGGCTCTTCTTGCTCTCCCGGTTGTAGATAAGTTGGCTGCCGACGGCGCGGTGCAGGCCTTGCGGAGCTTTCCCTAAATCGTAAATCTGCAATGGAGGCCAGTCTTCGCTGAAGCTGTCGGAGAGAACCCGGTCAGCGTTTTGCGGCCCGCCGAGATTAATCATGGGGTTTCCGAGGGCCTCAACGTTTCGAATATTTTGGATTGTTATCGGATTGCCTGTGTGATTTTCTGCGTTAGCCTCGATGGTACCGAAACCTCTTCCCTCATAGATCGCTAGTGTGTAGGCAAGATCGGGAAGCTTCGGAAGTCCGGACGAAATCACCGTGATTTTTTGGCCGTGTCCGAGAGCATCTTCAAAGTTCGATTGCGCTATCTCATGTTTCGGATAATCCGTCGACTTGACCCATTTATGGTTGATTTCCGCCGCTACTCTTGCCCGAAGTATGCTGTGTCCGCCATTTTCTGTTTGGACATCGTAAGAGCCGTCACCCGCGTCGACGACCACCGAAAGGCCTTCGATGGAAACGACGACCTGAGACGGCTTAGACGGGTCAGAAAAGCCGAAACAGCCTTCGACCAGGATTATTACGCAGGCGATCAAGACACACGCAATTTGCACTCGAAGGATTTTGCCTGCCAGATCCTTGGAGCGCCGAAAACCAAGAGTACCCCGGATCATACATTCCTTTCCTGATTGAACGGCCATGTATCCTTCCACTTCGCCCAGATGAAGAAAACCAGAACGCCGGTTAGGAGCGTCAATAAACCTATCTTGATGTAGAGCCAGCCCGAGGTCAGAAAAACATAGGCCCAGCCGAAGAAAGCAATGACAATGGGCACGGGATAGAACCACATCTTGTAGGGCCGCGCGCTGGCCGGAAGCTTTCGCCGCAAGAGCGGAATGGCAAACAGCTGTCCGAGGAACTGCACCAGAATTCGGGTTGTGATCAACGCGCTCACCAGTTGATCAAGCTTGAAAAACGCAAGGACGATCGAAACAGCACCCAGAACCAGAAGAGAAACCTGGGGATAGTTCTTCGTAGGATGCAGTTGCGCAAAAGGGCGAAAGAAATAGCCATCGACGGCTGCCGCATAAGGTATTCGCGAATAGCCCAAAAGAAGCGCGAACACGGCGCCGAAGGCTGACCAGAGGACAAAAATTGTTACTGTGATCGCGGCGCCTCTGCCGTACAGGCGTTCCATGAAATCAGAGGCGATGAAATTCGAATGAATCGCTTCCCGCCACGGCACTACTCCGATCAAAGCTAGATGCAGCGCCAGATATCCCACACAGCAGACGGCAAGCGAATACAGGATCGAGCGTGGCACGACGTAGGCGGGATTCTGAACTTCGTCTCCGATGTAGCACACATCGTAATAGCCTAGATAGTTGTACACCGCGATCAGGGTTGCGCTTCCGAGACCGAGCACGAAACCCCGATTAAAGGCCATTGCTCCGGGAGGAAAATCGAATGCCAGATGAGCATTAAAGTGGGAAAAACCGGTGCCGATGATCGCTAACATGGCCAGCACTGTACCCACCCATAGAGCGATGGTCACTTTGCGCAGGAAAGTCATCTGCCGGCACAAGATGAACAAGGCAGCAAGGCCCGCGGCAACCGCCGTGTATTGCTGGCCTCGGCCGCTCAGGCTTGGCCAGAGATATGTCGAATAGTTGCCGAATCCAATCATCCCAGACGCGATTTCCAAAGGCCCACTCAGAATGAATTGCCAGATGAAAAGGAAGGCCATTAGGCGACCCCAGGTTTGATGGCCGTAAGCCTCGCGAAGAAAGTGGTAGCTGCCGCCGGAACCCGGCAACGCAGCCCCCAGTTCGCTCCAGATAAGACCGTCGGAAATTACGATGAGGGCGCCCGTCACCCACCCCAGCATGGATTGCGGGCCGCCCATGGAAGCCATCATTAGGGGAATTGTGATGAAGGGTCCGATCCCGACCATGTTGGAAATGTTCAGAGCCGTGGCATGAAGTAAACCGAAAGCGCGCGTCAAGTGGGGAGGCGATTCAGTCTTCATTGCGATTGAGACGGCGCGTTCTGCAGGTTGAACGAGCGATTCGAATACACCTCGCTGGTCGGCTCACATTGAGAAAGGAAGATGCCACCGGTGGCGTCTTCCTTCTGCAGCTTTTCTCCGACGGTATTATTGTTCGTAACTATTGTTCGTACGCTCCTACGTCGATCGTGTCATTCGTCACGAGGATACGCGGAGTAACACCGGTCACGTCAAAGGAGCCGACGATTGAAATCGGACTGAGAATCGTACCTTTGGCCGACGCTGGCGAGCCGGCCTGTACATCCAGATTAGGCAGGGTAGTCGGGGGCGTCGCATCGATGTTGACAAACATGGGGTCGGCGTATTGAGAATTTGCTTCCTGTTTCGAACCCGACTGGTAGGTGCTGAAGGTCGTATAAGTCTTTGAACCCCAGATCCAGTTTTCGGAGGAACTGGGTGCATAGTACAGGTTGTAATTCAGAGTGACCGTCGACGTGGTTACCGCATCCACTAGCGTTCCGGTGACGGAAGAAGCATAGAAGATATTGTTCTCGATTAAATTCGTCCCTGTGAGGTCGGTTCCGGTCGCAAATTCCCCAATAGCGCCGTTGGCGTTGTTTCCATTGTCCCACGTGGTGTTGTTGACAATGGTGGAGTTCGACGATCCTCCAGAAGTGCCCTGCCCGCCAATACTGATCCCGGCCGACGTATTGTAGAAAAACAGGTTGTCGCGGACTATGTTGTTCGTGGTGTTTTGGGCAGCACCCTCTCCCGTTACCTCGATACCCAAATCAACAAGGTAGACAATATTCTGCTCGACTATGTTGGAAGCGCTGCCATCCAGATAGATGCCGTCGGCACAATAGCATTTAGAGCCGTAGGGATTGCTGGCGGCGGCCACGGGCGGCGTGGTGCCGGTCCCGTTGGAGGGGTTCTCGTAAACCGTGTTGCCGTAAATCTCCCCATTGCGCGATTGGTCGTTCACGGCGCCATCATAGCCGTTGGTGCATGTGACTCCTGAAGCAACGCACTCGCCCCCCAAGGCCGCGATGCCAATGTTGCTATTGTTGTGTACCGAGTTCTCAGCGATGATGAACCCATTAATGTTGCCGTCGAGTTCCATCGTCTCGCTGCAACCGGTCATCATGTTGCTTAAAGTGTTACCGATGATCGATATGTGGGTTAGAGCTGTGGCGCCGCTCGTCCCGGCAACAACAAGACCAAAAGCTTCCGGAGATCCGGCGGGGCAGTTTCCCGTGTGGTTTGTCGCTTTGCCCTGATTCCAGATGTTATTGATGTTGTTATTCACAATCTGGATGTTGGTGCCGGAGCCTTGAACCGCGATTCCCGCTGGCACAAGAGTATTGGTCTTCGTGGAAGTCCCCGTCTTAAAATTCGTGACTTCAAAGCCGTCGACCGTAACGTAGCTTACGTTGCCTGCGCTGCCGATGTTTATTAACCCATAGGCGTAGCCGCCGGTGCCCACAGTGAGGCCGCTGCCATTGATGATCGCGTCCCCGGCGGAGCTGCTCTTGAGGATGAAGTACCCGCCTGAAGCTGTTCCGCCTGTGTTGATCGATACCTGTTCCTTGTATGTGCCGGATGCCACGTTGATCGTGATACCGGGACCTGCAAATTGGCTGACAGCATACGCGATTGTTTTGCAAGGGGACGCTGATGATCCACACCCCGTCGAGTTAGCGCCGCTGGTCGAGACGTAGTAATTGGTATTGGTGGAAGCGGCAGTTGTGATGTTGAACGTTCCGCTTGCCACCTGCGGAGTCGGCGTGC
>JASHNX010000212.1 GCA_030041415.1 Candidatus Sulfotelmatobacter sp. | reverse complement strand
AAAACACGTTCTACGACAACGATCCCATGCAGTACGACACACTCGCCGAGATTCCCGGCACCGACAAGAAAGATGAGCTGGTCATGCTCGGCGCGCACCTCGATTCCTGGCACGCGGGCACCGGCGCCACAGACAACGGCGCGGGCACGATCGTGATGATGGAAGCTGTGCGCATCCTCAAAGCGCTCGACCTTCATCCTCGGCGGACCATCCGCATTGGCCTCTGGACCGGCGAGGAACAAGGTCTGCTCGGCTCGCAGTTCTATGTCGAGCATCATTTCGGTTCGCGCCCACCGATGAGCGAGCCCGCGATGAAAGACATGCCCACATTGATCCGCCGCGAGGCGGGAGACGTTACCGTAAAACCCGAGCAGGCCAAAGTCTCGGCATACTTCAACGTGGATAACGGCAGCGGAAAAATTCGTGGAGTTTACATGCAGGACAATGCCGCCGTCGCTCCCATTTTCAAAGCCTGGATGGAGCCGTTCAAAGATCTCGGCATGACCACGCTCACCATGCGCAACACCGGAGGCACCGATCATCTTTCATTCGATGCCGTCGGCATCCCGGGATTTCAATTCATCCAGGATCCGCTTGATTACGAAACTCGCACCCATCACTCGAACATGGACGTCTACGATCGCCTGCAACCCGACGATCTGAAGCAAGCTGCGGTGATCGTCGCCAGCTTCGTCTACGACGCGGCCATGCGCGACCAGATGCTGCCGCGCAAGCCAATCGAGAAGGGATTGCCGAAAGAGGCTCAGAAGAAAGACGAGTAAGCAAGAGAAGGAGAGAACGAACGCAAACCCGCCCTCGCCAATTGCGTCATCCCGAAGCCCCGCGTTTTCACCAGCGGGGCGAGGGATCTCGCGGGCATCCTCACACGCCCGGACTTAGCTCTTCTCCAGCATTTCCCCGCTCTTCCAACAGAACAACACCAGAAGTAACGGGAAGCCGATGCCAATGGCCGTGATCAGAAGGCCTGCGCGATGGGTGATAATCCCCGTCAGGATAAACGTAGGCACCGAGATCCACGCGGTCGCTTGCGCCAGAGTCGGCGCAAGGCGTGAACGAACCAGCAACGCAATTCCAGCAGCCAGCAACATCCCGCCGGCAACCACACCCAGCACTCCGGCCTCAAGCGGATACGTCTCGCTCTGCAGAATGCCCAGGTAAATCATCTCCTGCGCTCCGCCGGCAAATTCGAGCGCGCCAAACAAAATCGAAAAGATGGCAAATGGCATTTGTCCGCGCATTGCTAGGCTCCTTTCAGTCGAATCTCAGCGCATTTCAGTTTTCGATATCATGCGGAGCTTCCTGCGCCGAGATCTCCCCCAGCCGATGCATTCCAGAACGGCGAAGCAAGAACAACACGCTCCACACGAGGACGGCGGCTGCCATCGCCCCCACGAAGATAATCACGACACCCTTGAACAGCGAGGGTTCGGCATGGCCATCGACGGCCGCCTCAATCGTTCTGGCCTTTTCAATCGCGAGAGCGATGCCAGCCAGGATAATAGTCATCAGCATTGGCGCGGATTTCGGGAAGCGAAATTCTGAGCGCATGGCGAACCTCCCGGTTGAGAACGGGGTTGAGAAATTGGAGCCGAACGTTGACCACCAGCGCTCCTGCAGCGCGCCGCGCACCAAACCAGCAATTTCGCGAAGGAAGAACGCTGAGCGCTGCAATGCCGTGGCGTTATTTCTTTCTTCTTCTGCCTCGCGGTAGACGCCCATCATCTCTTCCCCATACTCGCAACGGTAAGCGGCCGGATACAGGTACAGCAGCCATCGGTAGAGGGAAACCATCACGATTCCTTTCGCGCCACGCGCAGGTTCGCAACCAGGGCGAGGCGCTTCAGACGGCTGACCTCGAGCTGCATGTTGCGCCGGCCCAGAGCAGTAAGGCGATAAGCCTGGCGTCCGCGCGGCCTGTCGTCTTCTTTGAAGCGCTCGATCCAACGCCCTGCCAGCAGGCGCCGCAACGCTCCGTAGAGCGTGCCGGTGCTGAGTTTGACGCGGCCCCGGCTCATGTCATCGACATCTTTGAGGATGGAATAACCATGCCGGGGCTGGCCCGCCAGGCTGAGGAGAATCAGGAATACGGGCTCCGTGAGAGGCAGCTCTTTCATATAGCATTATGCGACATGTCGCGCAACGACATATTGAACCCGTCAGTATGCCAAGTCAAGAACAATCGTAGTTTTAGTGGATGTCCTTCCGACGCGCGAGCGCAGGAGCGTGAGGATCACCCGATGCCATTCCGACACGCGAGCCCACCTCAGGCACGCCATTCCGACACACGAGCGCGTGCCTCCAGGGATGTCATTCCGACGCACGAGCGCAGCGAGCCAGGAGGAACCTGCTTTTAGTCACGCCTTCGCCGCCGCCCACCCTTCGCAGGTCGCCCCCCTTGCACCTGCTTTTGGCGAAGGCGAGGCTCACTTCACAAACGTCAGCCCGTGCGGCACTGCGTAAGAAAAGACATACGCGTAAAGCAGCACGATGACTCCGACGATCGCGCCCAGCGCCACCGAGTGCCACGCCACGTAGCGGAAGATAATTCCTTCGTTGCCCACCTGCTCGGTCGCGGCAGTCGCGATGGTGATCGATTGCGCATCGACCATCTTGCCCATCACTCCGCCGGCGCTGTTGGCGGCGCACATGAGGACCGGATCGATGCCCAACTGCTGCGAGGTAATGCGCTGCAGGCTGCCGAATAGAGCATTGGAAGATGTATCGCTGCCGGTCAGCGCGACTCCAAGCCAGCCAAGGAAAGTTCCGAAGAACGGATAGAACCATCCTGTGCGCGTAAACGCGAGACCTAGCACGGCATCGAGTCCGGAGTACCGCGTGACGTAGCCCAGGCCGAGCATGAACGAAATGGCAATCACGGCCAGCCGCATGCGGCGCAGAGTCTTCATAAAGATTTTGAGCAGTTGCACCGGCCCAAGTCCGAGCAGAAATCCGGAGACGATGGCGGCAAAAAAGCATCCAGTGCCGGTGGCAGAAAGCCAGTTGAAGTCGTAGCGTGCGGCCTCGGGCGTGGGTTTTGGAACCACCGGCGCGGCGCGGTACACCGCGTTATGAAGATAAGGCACATCCCACCCCGGAGGTCCCGGGCGCACCTTTCCATTTGGCAACAGCACTTTAAACGCCGGCGTGGTCGCCTGGTTTATGGCCAATTTTATTTTCGGCAATCCCCAGAGCAATACGAAGAGCGAGAGAATGGCAAATGGCATCCATGCCTTGAGAACCTGCCCGGCCGAATAGCTGCGGACCTTGACCAAGCCGTCGAATTCTTGGGGCGTCCACTTCCCGCCGAATTGATCGCTAATCTGGGCGGTCGGCGGCGGAAGCGGCACAGACTTGTCGTCGTAATCGAAGCGCCAGATTTTTTTTGGTTTCCAGAATCGTAGAAAGACCAGGAGCGCAACCAGCGAAACGACTCCGCCCATAATGTCAACCAGATTGCTATCCACGTAATTCGCCCAGAAGAATTGCGTGAGGGCAAACGAAATTCCCGTTACCGCGATGGCGGGAAAAACTTCAAACGTGTCGCGCCATCTCACCATGGTCTTTACCAGCCAAAAAGGCACGATCACAGCCGTGAACGGAAGAATGCGGCCAATCATCGCATTGAGATCGGATTCCGGCAGCGCGCTCACTGCTGCGAGCGTATGAATAGGCGTTCCGATCGCGCCCCACGCCACCGGCGCGGTGTTTGCAATCAGATTAAGCGCAGCAGCATGAAACGGCCGAAATCCCAGTCCGATCATGAATGCCCCAGCAATCGCCACCGGCGCTCCGAATCCAGCCGCGCCTTCGATAAATGCTCCGAAGCAAAACGCAACTAGGAGCACCTGTAGGCGGCGGTCGGCTGTGATGCCGGCAATCGACTCCTTCATGATTTCGAATTGTCCGGTCTCGACCGAAATGTCGTAGAGATATACGGCAGCTAGCACAATCCACGCGATTTTCAGAATGCCAAACGCCACGCCATAAGCGAAGCTGATCCCAGCCAGCGCCGGCGGCATGTGAAAGAAAATGATCGCCACCAGCACCGCCGTTCCCGCGCCGGCAATCGCGCACCAGTGCGGCTTCACTTTGAGACCGGCAAGCAGCGTGAACAAGACAATGATGGGCAGAGCTGCAATCAGCGTCGACAGCCACCAGTGACCGAGCGGATCGTAGATTTGTGTCCACTGCATGGTGATGACCTCCCAGGGAAGTGCACCGTGAAACCACCGATAATGCTTAAGTCATTACGGAAATGCTTAATCGTCCACTTGCCAGGTGGAAGGAATATTCACATAAGATCGATCCAGCGCCGTCACCGAAGGGCAGCCGAGCAGACGCAGGGTTCGCTCCACGTCCGTTTTGAGAATTTCAATGGCGCGGTTTACACCGGCCTCGCCGGCAGCAGCCAGACCATACGCGTAAGCGCGTCCGCAGAGCACCGCACGCGCGCCGATGGAAAGAGCCTTCACGATATCGGTGCCGCGGCGAATGCCTCCATCCATCCAGACTTCGATTCGGTTCTTCACAGCCGCGACCACTTCCGGCAGAGCGCCCAGCGAAGCCGGAACTCCGTCGAGCTGGCGTCCCCCATGATTCGAAACCGAAATCGCCGCGGCGCCCTCATCGATCGATCGTTGCGCGTCTTCGGCGGTCAAGACGCCCTTGATGACAATCGGTCCCTTCCACGTCTCTCGAATCCATTTCAGATCAGCCCACGTCACGGCCGATTCCGCCAGTGCCGCGTTGATATCCACCAGCGGCATTTCGCCTTTGCCGGGAATAATGACATTCGGCAGGCCCGGCAATCCGCCGTCGCGCAGATACTCGAAAAGCCAGCCCGGCCGTGACAGCATCTGGCCGACGAAGGGAATTTTTTCGAATACACTCCCGCTGATCAGCTCCTTCATACCGTTGCGATAATCGCGCTCGCGGAT
>JASHNX010000211.1 GCA_030041415.1 Candidatus Sulfotelmatobacter sp. | reverse complement strand
GGCATTTCGAGCAGGTCAGCGATCGAGTAGCCGCTGTATTTCACGGCTAGCGTTTCGCGGTTGTAGCGGCGGCCTCCGCAGACCTCGCACAACACGTAAACATCGGGCAGAAAATTCATTTCGATGCGCCGCTGGCCTTCGCCCTGGCATGCTTCGCAGCGTCCGCCGGTGACATTGAAGGAAAAACGTCCCGGCTTATAGCCGCGCTCGCGTGATTCGGGCAGCATGGCGTAGAGATCGCGAATTGCTGTGAATACGCCTGTGTAGGTTGCGGGATTCGATCGCGGCGTGCGGCCGATGGGCGACTGGTCGATGCGGATCACTTTGTCGATGTTCTCGGCGCCGACGATCGCTTTATGCTCTCCGGCTTTTTCGCGAGAGCGATAAAGCTGGCGGGCGAGGGCACGATAGAGAATGTCGTTCACTAGGGTCGATTTGCCTGAACCCGAGACTCCTGTAACAACCGTCATCACTCCGAGCGGGAAAGTTACGTCGAGATTCTTAAGATTGTTTTCCTTCGCACCGAGAATCGTGAGCCCGCCGCCGTTGGCCTGGCGGCGTTCGGCGAGCATGTTGATTTGCACTTTGCCTGAAATGTACGCGCCGGTAAGCGAGTTTGGCTCGCGCATAATTTCCTGTGGAGTACCGCGGGCGACCAACCCTCCGCCGTGGCGACCGGCCCCGGGGCCGAGATCGATGACGTAATCGGCGCGGCGGATAGTTTCTTCGTCGTGTTCAACAACGAGCACGGTGTTCCCGAGATCGCGCAGGTTTTCGAGCGCATTGAGCAGGCGACCATTGTCGCGATGATGCAGGCCGATGGAAGGCTCATCAAGCACGTAAAGAACTCCTCGCAGCTTCGAACCAATCTGAGTCGCCAACCGAATCCGCTGGCCTTCGCCCCCAGACAAAGTAGCAGCCGACCGGTCGAGCGAAATGTAATTCAGGCCAACGGCGCAGAGAAATTGCAGGCGCTCGACAATCTCGTGCATGACCCGTCCCGCGATTAGCTCCTCCCGCCCGGCCAATTTGATGCTCTGGGCGACTTCGAGGGCTTTGGAAATCGGCAACGCGGTGAAATCGGCGATCGACATATTGTTCACTTTGACGGCGAGGCTCTCTGGGCGCAGGCGCTTTCCGTGGCAGGCCGGGCATTCGGTTGCGGACATGTGATCCATGAGCCAATCGCGATAGCCCTCGGAAGTCGACTCCTCAAGATTTTGTTTGAGGTATCCGAAAATTCCACGAAAGCCGGTTTTGCCGCGGCCCGATTCGCCGTTCAAAAGCAGATCCTGAATCTTGTCGGGAAATTTTTCGAACGGCGTGTTCAGGTCTATGCCGTGAGCATGTGCTGCGATCTGCAACGCATGAATCAGTCCCTGAGAGGCTGATCCCGGTCCAAGTCCTCCATCAAGCAACGGCTTTGACCAATCGGTGATCACCTTTGCGGGATCGAAATCATACCTGCTGCCAAGGCCGTGGCATTCGGGACACGCACCGTACATGCTGTTGAATGAAAATGATCGTGGCTCGAGTTGCGGCACACTGATGCCGCAATCGGGGCAGGCGAGCTTTTCGGAATATAGCGTTTCTTCGCCGCCGACTACAGCCACTTGGACCAGGCCTCCCGCTAACTTCATCGCCAAGCCGACTGACATTTCCAGACGATGCTCAATTCCAGGCTTAACGAGTAGGCGATCGATCACGACTTCAATCGTATGGTTCTTGCGCTTATCGAGGTTGAGGTCATCATCGAGGTTCACTAGTTCCCAGTCGACGCGGGCGCGAGTGTAACCGTGCTTGAGCAGGGTCTCCATTTCTTTCTTGAACTCGCCTTTGCGGCCGCGAACAATTGGCGCCAGCACCATTACGCGATCTTCGGGCGTTAGGGCCATCACACGCTGCACAATCTGGTCGGCAGATTGACGGCTGATTGGCTTGCCGCACTTCGGGCAATGCGGAACACCGATCGAAGCGAACAAGAGGCGAAGATAATCGTAGATTTCGGTGATAGTGCCGACGGTCGATCGTGGGCTGCGGCTGGTGGTCTTCTGCTCGATCGAGATGGATGGGCTAAGTCCATCAATCGCATCGACATCGGGGCGTTCCATCTGATCGAGAAACTGCCGCGCGTAGGTCGACAAGGTCTCGACGTAGCGGCGCTGACCCTCGGCGTAGATCGTGTCAAAAGCCAATGAGGACTTGCCCGAACCGCTGAGCCCGGTGACGACCGTCAGAGTGTTGCGGGGAATCTCCACGTCGATGTTCTTGAGGTTGTGCTGGCGCGCCCCGCGCACTGAGATTTTAGTAATAGCCATTTAGAGATGGTCGAAAATCAGGCTGGATTGCCCTTCCGTAATATCGACACGGCTACAGAACTGTTCGAGAGTGGAAGTGCGCAGCTCTACTCCGTATCTTAGTTGTTACTAGCGGCGGTGGTCAACGCAGGTAGATTGAAAAAGCCGCAGATATACGAAAGTTGGCCTGCCGGCATCTGATTCTGCTGCAATGGGATGGTCGATTGTGATCTCGCTGTTTATGCCTATCGTTCTCTGTTTCACGGTGGTTTTCTCGGTTGGAATTGGGGTATTCACGGCGTATGCCGCCGTTTTCGCTATTCTTGAGGTCTGCGGCCGCGCCTCAAGGCCTGCGATGAAAAATGCCCGTCCGCGACTGGTTCTCGTGCCCACGCAGAGCCAAGTCAGCGGAGATTAACCCGCGAGTACCGTCGCGACCTAACGTAGTTTCCGCTTCCTTTTTTCCTCTAATTTACTTGTCGTTGCTCCACAGTGATCGAAACCAAATTGTGCACCCAGCGGGCTGGGCGCTTGTCTCCTGGAACAATCAACTGAAATGGACCGCCCTTCCGAAGCGGTTGGCCATCGCGGCCATCGGCGACGATGACTTGATTTTCATGGAAATCGGGGTCGACTTCGGCCAGCGAGAGCAGCACGGCATATCCATCGGAGCCCGTCGCAATCACGTACGTGGTCATTGCATTCCCGCGGAGAGCATTTCCCATGGGAGCGTTAATCTTCGCCAACAAGGTCGACAGTTGCACACCAGAGTAGGCTTCATCGCTTCCGCTATGGCCGTTATGAGCCGTAATTGAAACGTGCTGTAGGGCACGAAAATCGGCAGGCGTAAGTACTGCGGACGCATGCCGCAAATCATCAGTCAGCACTAACGCATCCCCAGCAGCAACGACCATCCCATGGATGTTTGTGGCGACCTGAAGAGTCACTAAAATAGCCAAGCCCGCGCTAGTCTGGCCGGGACCGACCTCTACCTGCCGGGTCTGCGTCTTGAATCCTGGGTCGGAGACGGACAGCGAATAGGCTCCCTGCTTTAGGCCGACCACGCTCTGACCGTGAGCGTCGGTTCTGAGAGTCGCTGCCGCACTCTCAGCTGGTGTTACGCTAACTTGCGCAAGAGCCACGGGGACTCCTGACTGATCAATCACTTTGATAGTGACCGGAACGTCGGCGCTATGGGAGAGAAGAAATGCACAAAGGAATAGGGGAAGCAGGGCCGCTAGTAAGATTCTGTGTCGCATGCTGATGAGGATATCCGAAACAGCCGATCCAATCGGGGTCCATCTTGCTTCCACGCGCCCATACCGTGTTAGCATTCAAGCAGGCGTTTCTCTTCTGGACCAGCGTATGGGCCGCATACGTTTCATCTTTTCGCCGTCCTTCTCCGTGATGCTGGTATGCCTGGTTTTCGTTGTATCGACTCCCGCGGCTGAGCCGTCTCCCTGGCTTGAAATTCACTCGACCCACTACACCGTCATCACTGATGCGGGAGAAAAAACGGGAAAAGAAGTTGCCCTGCGCTTTGAACAAATGCGAGCTGTATTCGGGTCACTCTTAATGAAAGATCGGCTGAATGAACCCGTGCCGCTCACCATTCTTGCTTTCAAGAACGACAAATCGTATTACCAGACGGCGCCTCTGCGGCAAGGACAACCGATCGATGTGCCCGGCTTTTTCCTCTCCGGCGAAGATCAGAATTTCATCGTACTCAATCTATTCGAGCCGGAATCGTGGCGTGCTGTCGCTCACGATTACGCACTCATGTTGGTTAACTACAACTATCCGCCGGTGCAGGGATGGTTTGATGAAGGCTTGGCCGAATACTTTAGTTCGATTCGCCTCGATGACAGGAATTATGAGATCGGCAGCGACCCGGAACTGCTGGCGGCCTCGCGCGAGAGTTCGCCGGGAAATTTGAGCCGGGTCAATAATCCTCCGAAATCGTTTACCGAGCTTTTGAGTGGTGAGGCATGGCTTGCATTGCCCGATCTGCTCAGTATGAAGCATGACACATCCGCTGACGATGAAGGCATGCGCGACACGCTGTTCTACGCCCAGTCCTGGATGATCATGCATTACCTGTTACACGAGCAAAAGCTCCCGGACATGGGAACGTATTTTGGTCTGGTGCAGATCCGGCATGTGCCGGTGCAAGAAGCAATCGAGAAGGCTTATGGCATGACGCCTGCGCAACTGGACCAGGCGGTGAAGGATTATTTTCACTCTCTGAAGCCTTTGTTCACAGCTCTTGATGCTTCTAAACGTCCGGGCGGCGGGCAAGAGAATGCGTTTCAGGTTTATCAGTTCCCTGAGCCTGTTGCTCCAAGCGACCGGGCCATCACAAGCAAAACCCTGTCTGAAACTGATGCCACTGCTATCGCGGATGAGATCAAGAGCAGAATTCCGGATCGGCGCGAAGCCGGCCTGCAGGAACTGAATAAGCTGGCCACCACGCAGGATCCGGCTGTCACCAAGACGTGGAGTTTCAAGCTGCCGAAGAAAGAAAAAGAAGACACGGATGCCCCGCTCACAACTGCGATTGGCAACGAGATCGCTCACCGGGCTCTCGCGTGGGATCATCTGCAGCGAGGCGAGTTCGACGCTTGCCTGCAGGAACTCGGCGACGCCGCCGCCCTCAATTCGCAGGACATGTGGATTCGCTACTATCTTTCGGTGCTGAAGTATAAGGCGGCGCAGGTAAAGAAAACCGATATGGAAGGCCTGCCCAACCTAATGCAGGATCTGCGTGCCGTTCTGGAGTGGTATCCGGAATTCGCCAACGCATATGATTTGCTGGCCTTGGCGCGGATGCAAGGTGGCGGACCTGCGGCCGCAATGCAGGCCGAGCGCGCCGCGACACAACTCAGCCCACGCAATCTGCAGTACGTTTATCATCTGGCGGAAATCTACGAGTCCGATAAGCGGTGGGATGCAGCGCGCGCCCTGTTGGAACGGCTGCAGGCCAGCGGCGATCCTCAAGTCGTTGCCGAGGCGCGGACGCGGCTGGGCGAGCTCACGGCCCATGAGAAATATGGCGTTTCCAATGCCAGCGCCCCGTCGAGCGCGAAATTGGCGCCGCAGCCAACACCTTTTGATGTGCTCGATCAGGATGCCGCCAAGCGGGCGGAGCAGAGCAGAACTTCGCAGTCGGAGACCATTGCCGACCTGCGGCCCGAGAAGTTCATACAGGGACGTTTAATCGCCGTGGATTGTTCCCAGTCTCCCGCGGCGATTTTGACGGTCACCTCCGACGGGGCAGTTCTAAAGCTGCGCACGGCCGACTACAATTCGCTCTTGCTCATTGGAACGGACAAGTTCTCCTGCGCGTGGAGCGGTCGCCCGATCGCAGTGAACTACAAGGCGGGCGGACTTTCGGACGGGGACTTGGTTTCTTTAGAAGTACGCTGAACGGAAAATCTCGGAAGCAAACCCCTCCCGCTGGGAGCGGGAGGGTCAGGACACTTGATTAATACTTACGCGCGGACGACGTTGCCCGCCTGAAAGCCTTTGGGGCCCTTGAGCAGATCGAACTCCACGGTCTCACCCTCGTTCAGCGACCGGTAGCCGTTCTCCTGAATCGCGGAGAAATGCACAAACACATCCTCCCCCGTGGAGCGCTGGATGAAACCATATCCCTTCGCCCCGTTGAACCACTTCACTGTTCCTTTCTCTCTCACAGAAAAACTCCTTTCCATCATCGTTAAGAATTAATTCACCGGCGTCTTGTCGTGTTGCCCCGGGAAACTGAGGAGCGCCCCCTCAAGAAACCTGGTGAAATCCGGTTGCGTCTCTCTGTGCCGGAGAAACTTGCCCCCAATGCAAAAGACTCCTTTAGTCAGCGTTCATGAGGAAATGCGGCGCTAACTTCCGGAGCCCGGCCCATCGGTGCTGATTTCTACCGCTCTGCTCAAGACATCAACCTGCTTTACCGAGTCATGCACCGGCAATTGCCGGTACATGAGCAAGAGATAATAAGGAGAATTGAATCGTTTTACAAGAAAAATTAGCACAAGCCGCCAAATATAACCGTGGGTCACAACTCCAAAACTTTAACATGGTATAAGAAATATCTTGCTCCAGCGTCTGATGCAGGCAACTGGGGGATGATCGGCACCGGCCGCAAGGCTTTGATACGATTGGGGCTCTAGTGACCGACCGAACTATAGTTTCGGCAGATGCTGAGCGGAGCGCGCTGCGGCCGAAGCAGCCGTTGAGGGAGCGATCCTCCAATCTGGTAGTTTCGACTGCCAGGTATTTACTCCGCACCGAGGTACATACATTTGCGTTCTCGGTGGCAGCCAATTCGATCCTCTCTTTTTTTCCATTTGTAGTTTTGCTGATGACCCTCGTTCGGAGGGTTTTTCACTCGCGTGTGATGTATGAAGTCATCGTGGAACTGCTGCGCGACTATCTTCCTGCCGGCCAAGACTTCGTCATCCGTAACCTGACTGCGCTCTCGAACGCGAAAAATCGTGTCCAGGTGGTTTCGCTCATCATCCTGCTTGTCACTTCGTCAAGCGTGTTCATGCCGCTCGAAGTTGCCCTGAACCGCATCTGGCGATTCCCGAACAACCGATCTTACTTCGGCAACCAACTGATCTCTCTGGGGCTGGCTTTAGGCTGCGGAGTTCTGGCTCTGCTCTCGATCGCAATGACTGCGGGAAATGTTGCGCTCATGGAATCGCTGCTGCGTGGCCACGGCAGCACTTTTGTGCGCCTCGTCGGATTTGTTGTCATGAAGGTCTTCGCTATCACGGCGAGCATTGCCATCTTTTTTCTCATTTACTGGCTGCTGCCCAATGGCAAAGTTCCGGCACGCGCGGTTTTGCCGACAGCCATCATCATGGGATTGCTTTCTGAAGCGCTGAAGTATGGATACATCCTAGCCCTGCCGTGGCTGAATTTCGGCGAAGTGTACGGACCGTTTGCGCTTTCGGTAAGCCTGATGTTTTGGGCGTTTCTTACGGGCTTGTTATTGCTGGCAGGTGCCAACCTGAGCGCGGAAGAGCATTTGAGAAGGCAAATTTAACGGGGCTTGTTCTTGCCCTTCAGAGATCGCTAAGAGGAACCTTAGAAAACGCAATGCCGCGTCTACGATTAATTCGACAGATTACGTCTTCGAGTACATTAGGCAGAACGTTGACACCCGGCGTGGGCATCAGAGTATTTTTCTCGATATAGTCTTCGGCCCCGGCTTCAATCAGTTTTTGCCGGTTCTTCTGCGTGAGGCTGCTCAATACGACTACAGGAATCGATGCGGTTGCCGGGTGCTCCTTCAAAGCTTCCAGCACTTGTGGGCCGCTGAGCTTCGGCAAGATCATATCAAGCAGGATAAGGTCGAGATTGTGTTCGCGAGCCAGTTTCATGGCGGATTCGCCGTCTTCCGCGCAGATTACGTCGTAGCCCGCTTTTTGCAACACGCGTGCATTCTCGTGCAGGATTGGTTTGCTGTCATCAACTAAGAGAATCTTCACGCGCCTGCTCGCCTTCGCTTTTTCCATCGGCAATTTGGAGCAATAGATTAGGCGGATGTCAGTCGCGAAGACTTGCGTTCCGGATTGGATTCATCGCAGTTCCCGGCTAGAGGGTTCCGTCGGGAAGGGGGAATGGGAGGGAATCGATGATATCCGCAGGCAGGTTGTGACATCCGTCACAGCATCGTCCACGGCGGCATTCTAGTATCGCCACGGTTTCCCCAGAATCCTCCGAGCAGACAGTTTTTCCCAGGTGATCCTTATGGCCGGGAGCTGGTGGCGTCTGCTCGCCGCTTTCTTGTTGATCCTCATCGCTGGCTTGCTGCGCGGGCAGGAACCCGCTGCGGATCGCG
>JASHNX010000210.1 GCA_030041415.1 Candidatus Sulfotelmatobacter sp. | reverse complement strand
CCGCCGAACTCGTCGGCGCAAATCCAACAGAAGTTGTGGTGATGAATTCGCTCACTGTAAATCTGCATCTGATGATGGTTTCTTTTTACCGGCCGACCAAGACAAGGCACAAGATTGTTGTCGAGAGCGGCGCGTTTCCTTCCGATCAGTACGCGGTGAAATCGCAGATTCGCTTTCATGGATTCGACCCTGCGAGTTCCCTCGTCGAACTAATTCCGCGGCCGGGCGAAGCTTGCCTGCGCGCAGAAGACGTCGAAGAACTGATCGAACGAACCGGAAATGAAATTGCCCTGATCATGCTGGCCGGGGTGAACTACGCCACCGGCCAAGCTTTCGACATGGAGAGCATCACCCATGCCGGACAGAAAGCCGGGTGCATCGTTGGTTTTGATCTCGCGCACGCTGCTGGAAATTTGCCGCTGAAGCTCCACGAATGGGGACCAGACTTTGCTGTCTGGTGCAGTTACAAATATCTGAACGGCGGACCTGGATGCGTTGCCGGCTGCTTTGTTCACGAGCGGCACGCCCGAGCTTTTGATCTTCCTCGCTTTGTCGGCTGGTGGGGGCACGACGAAGCAACCCGGTTTGAAATGCCTCCAGACTTTCAGCCAATGCCGGGCGCCGATGGCTGGCAACTGAGTAATCCGCCGATTGTCAGCCTCGCCGTTCTGCGCTCCTCGATGGATATATTTCACGAGGCTGGAATGCCGCGCTTGCGTGCCAAAAGTCTCTTGCTCACCGGGTATCTCGAGTTCCTGTTAAACAACATGGGCTCTCAAAGCTTCTCCATCATCACGCCCTCCACGCCGGAAAGCCGGGGTGCCCAACTCTCGATTCGAATTGCGCAAAACGGACGAGCTTTGTGCAAACGGCTGATCGCAGACGGCGTCATCGGCGACTGGCGCGAGCCCGATATTTACAGGGTGGCGCCGGTGCCTCTGTACAGCTCTTTTCTCGACGTTTCGCAATTTGTTCGCAAGTTCGCCTCCGCCATCCGAATGTAAATTGAGTACATTCCTCTACCGATCCTCGATTACTTTCGTAACGGGCTAGTCTTCGGCTGGCCAACTTAAACTATCGCCGTGGGTTTCTCTCACTTTCGAAAGCCAGGTAAGTGCGCAGCATTCGTGTGCGTAGTCGTCTGCGTGCACCTGATCGTTTCCCTGTTCATGCCGCGCGGCGCAGCACTCACCGCATTCGGAGATCTGGCGCAGTGTGTGCTGCTTTTGGCCGCCACAGTTTCCATCGGCTCAAACATCAAAACCAATTGCAAGAAAGCGCGGCTCTTCTGGTCGCTGATGACCGCCGGTTGCGCCATGTGGCTCGCAGTGCAGGTTTTATGGACATATTTCGAAGTCTATCTGCGCCAGGAAACACCTAACCCGTTCGTCGGCGACGTAATTTTGTTTTTGCATCTGGTCCCGATGATTGCTGCTGTCGCCGTTCAGCCGCACATCCAGCGTAGTGACCGCTCGCTGCGTCTGATGTCGCTGGATTTTTCTCTGCTTTTCACCTGGTGGCTTTATCTATATCTGTTCGTCGTAATTCCCTGGCAATACGTCTCGCCTCATGTCCTCACATACGGTACGAGTTTTGACTTGCTTTATGCCTGCGAACAGATCGTTCTCGTTGTGGCGGCAGCGTGGGTCTGGCGCGCAAGCCGCGGCTCATGGCGGTCCATTTACGGCAACATCGTCAAAGCCGCTTTGCTCTACACCGCCGCGTCGATGCTCGCCGGGGTTGCGATCGACCGGGGCCAATACTATACGGGTAGTCTGTTCGATGTTCCGCTCGTCGCAGCGATGGCCTGGTTTGCAGGTTTGGGTTTCGTCGCACACGATAGAAGTTCGGCCGCCGACCTGCTGATCGATCGTGCGGCGCCACGCGAGCAGCGGGTTTGGACGGCGAGATCGGCCATGCTGGCCGTATTCTCGACGCCGGTCATGATTGCTTGGGCAGAGTTCGGAGGAGCGAGTCCGTCTCGCGTTCGCAGCTTCCGGCTGGTCCTGACTGTCGCCGCGATGCTCGTCATGGGAGCGCTGGTGTTCCTCAAGCAACACTCCATGGATCAGGAACTGCTGCACCTCTTGCAGGTCTCGCGTGACAACCTTGAGGAAATGTGCCAACTAAAAGACGAACTCGAACGCAAGGAACAATCTTTGCGCTGGCACAGTCTGGAACTTCAGCGAAAGAACCTTGAACTGCAGGAAATTTCTTTTACCGATGTTCTGACTGGAGTGTGGAACCGGCGTTATCTGGAAGAAATTCTCCCCTCGGAAGCCGGGCAGGTTCTACGAAATTATGAGCGGGTCCGCGATAGCGATGCCCGTAGGCTCGACCACCGAGATTTAGTGTTCATCATGGTCGACGTCGACTTTTTCAAGCAAGTAAACGATCTTCACGGCCACCCCGCGGGCGATCGTCTGCTGCAACGCGTCGCCGAGCGATTAACCAAAGTTGTGCGCAAATCGGACGTCCTGGTTCGCTGGGGAGGTGAGGAGTTCCTCATCATGTCTCGCTCCGCCGATCCGAACGGCATTCCTGCATTCTGCGAGCGTATTCTGGAGGTCATCTCGGCGGAAGCCTTTGATCTCGGGAATGGCGTCAGGGTCAGAAAAACCTGTTCAGTCGGGTGGGCCGCTTTTCCCTGGAGCCGGGCCGCGTACGAGTCAGTTTGTGCAGAAGAAACCATCGAACTTGCTGATACTGCCTTGTACCGCGCGAAAGCGGGCGGACGTAATCTCGGCATTGGGATTTTGCCCACCGATAGCGCAACCACATCGCGTGGTGCGATTACTCTGCAGGCTCTCCAAACTGACAAGGGCAGCCTGACGCGTGTGGTGACGGTTCGAAACTCGACTCCGTCCCGCCCCGACTCTTTAGTACAGGATGTCTTGTCGGGGGAATCTTTGGGAAGCTAGCTCTTTAGTAGTTCCTAATTCTCCCGAGCACGCCCCGCGGAGTGCCTCCTAACATCTGGCACATAAGAATCTCGTGGTTCTCGGTCCCATCGTTGCCGCTGGATCGCGCTTGACCTTCGGGGTTTGAGTTGAGAACATTGGAGGGCCGTCTGCTTCCGCGCACGGCGACTGACGGCCTGACCGTAACATCACTAGCAGGCTTCGAGGCAATCCTGATGACGAATGCAAAGACTCTTTCGCGCGCGACAGGCTTGCGCCAGAAAGCGCAACTGATGTCGGCTTCAGAAATTGAGCGTACTCTGGTCAGGCTCGCGTACGAGATTGTCGAAAAAAATAGCGGAGTCGACGGCTTAGGGTTGGTAGGAATTCGCCGGCGCGGCGTTCCGATCGCGGAGCGGCTAGGCAAAATCATCGCCCGCATCGAGAATGCAAAGGTTCCCGTCGGGACGCTGGATATTACTTTCTATCGCGACGATCTTTCCACTCTCGGACCCAAACCGGTGGTGCAGGAAAGAGAGATTGGGTTCTCCATCGAAGACAAGAATATAGTCCTGATCGACGACGTGCTTTTCACCGGACGCACCACGCGAGCTGCGCTGGACGCATTGTTTTCCCATGGCCGCCCGCGAAGAGTGCAGTTATGCGTTTTGATCGATCGCGGCCACCGGGAAATTCCCGTCGAGGCCACTTTTGTCGGACGCCACGTTCAGACGACGTTGAGCGAAGTGATCGAGGTGAAGCTCACGGAAGTTGATGACGCCGAGAAAGTTTTGTTGATGGAAAGATAGCCAAATCTTTTTCGGAGTTTTTCGGTCACACGGCTTTGCGAAGCCATCCTTTCTTCTACCACCAAATCCACGTTTCCCTGCGAGCCGTAGCCCAAAAGTCCCTACGCAGGATTTTTTCTATTGACTTCGGTTTTGGGCAATAGCACCATCTGTCTGGCCGAGGCCCTCCCGGGCGGCCGCCGCCCGGCTCGGCGTTCCGTTCTTGCGGGTGATTCGATTTCTTTTCCTCCCCGCAAGAGAATCCTCGAACAGGAGATCGTCAATGCAGCGTGTCCTATTTGGCGTCGGAGAAGCGCTCGGTGTGCTTCTTCTATTTTTGGCCGGTATATCGGGAACGGCGCAGACTCTCAAGACCGTCTACACATTTGAGACCACGGGGCCGTATGGCCCTTATGCCAACGTCGTGCAGGGCCTCGACGGAAATCTTTACGGCACTACTGCCGACGGCGGCGCACACGGCCAGGGCACGGTCTACCGGCTGACACCTGAGGGCAAGCTCACGACGATTTACAGTTTTTGCTCCCTGCTCAATTGCGCCGATGGCGCGTCGCCGAACGCGCCGGTCGTTCTCGGAACCGATGGGAATTTTTATGGAACGACGCTAGGCGGCGGGACTGGCACTGTGTACTGTGGAGAAGGTTGCGGCACGATTTTCAAGCTCAGTCCCAAAGGTGTTTTCACTGTGCTGCATAATTTCTGCGTGGAATATCCTTGCGACGATGGTTCTCAACCGGACTCCGGACTGGTTGAAGGCACCGACGGCAATTTCTATGGTGTAACTCCCTACTACGGCGGCGAGAATCTGCAGGGCACGGTTTATAAAGTCAGTCCTTCGGGCATATTCACCACCTTGTATGCCTTCTGCCAGCAGAACGACTGCACCGACGGACAGATGCCCCGGGCTTCATTGATTCAAGGAACGAACGGCGAGCTTTACGGAACCACTGAGGAGGGCGGCGCAAATGGATATGGCGAGGTGTTCGAAATCAGTCCGTCGGGTGGAACGCCGGCGATCGTGCACAGTTTCGATCAGACTGACGGAGAGGCGCCCTTCAGCAGGTTGTTTCAGGCCAGCAACGGCAGTTTTTATGGGATGGCCCAAGCTGGCGGCACCTATGCCTGCGCGCTGGGTTATCTATGCGGAACGCTTTATGAGATGAACCCATCGTCGGGAGCGTTTACCTGGCAGTTCGACTTCAATAGCACGAATGGTTCCGATCCGATGGGCGGCTTCGTTCAAGCCGGCGATGGCAATCTCTACGGTGCCACGGACGGCGGTGGAACTTATGACGGCGGAACAATCTTCAAAGTGACGCCCAGTGGCACTCTCGCTACTCTGTATGACTTTTGCGCCAATCCCTGCATCGACGGAAACTCCCCTGTGTTTGGGATCTTCCAATCCACGAATGGGCTTTTCTATGGAATCGCGGGGAGCCAGACAGAGGGCAACTACTACGAGATTGTGTTTAGCTTTGCCGTGCCGGGATTGAAGCCATTCATAACGGCGCTGCCCACTTCGGGTAAGGTCGGGTCTGTGGTGAAGATACTGGGAAATAACCTGACCGGAACCACCGCAGTCAGCTTCGACGGAACCAACCAGCCTGCATTCACCGTGGTTTCGGCGACCGAGATCACGACAACAGTCCCAAGCGGCGCTACCAGCGGAAAAATTGTTGTGACAACTCCAGCAGGCCAACTTTCCACAGTAGTTTCGTTCCGAGTGCCGTGATCCGTCCGGCAAAACAGCATTTGAGAAAAATCCAGAATGAAAAGGGACGGTGGTCTGGCCACCGTCCCTTTTCCGCTGCGCTGAATTCGTTACGCCAGCTTGGTGCACACCGCTTTCGTTTGCATGTAATTGTTGAGAACCTCGTGGCCCATTTCACGGCCCCATCCCGATTGCTTATATCCGCCGAAGGGAAGGGAAGCATCGAAGATGTTGTAGCAGTTGATCCACACCGTCCCGGCGCGCAGATACTCGGCCGTTCGGTGCGCCTTGCTGATGTCGTTCGTCCAGACGGCGGCAGCAAGGCCGTATTCGCTGTTGTTGGCGCGTGGCAGAATTTCTTCAGGATCGGTAAAAGGCATTGCTGCCACTACCGGCCCGAAAATTTCCTCCCTCACAACCTTCATGTCTTCGCGGGTATCCACAAGAACCGTTGGCTCGATGAAGTAGCCTTTGTCGCCTTTCTTGTGGCCACCGGCAATGGCTTTTGCGCCTTCCGAGACGCCGGCCTCCAGATAACCGCAGACTCGGCTTAGCTGCTCTTCGGAGACAAGCGGTCCCATCTGCGTTTCAGGATCGAGGCCGGAGCCGATATTGATTTTGCTCGCGTAATCAGCCACGCCTTCCACGACGCGATCGAAGATCGGCTTTTCAATATAGAGCCGCGATCCTGCGCAGCAGCATTGCCCATGATTGAAGAAGATCGCGCTGGCTGCTCCGGGGATGGCGGTCTCCAGATCAGCATCCTTGTAAACCACGTTGGGAGATTTTCCGCCCAGCTCGAGTGACACCTTTTTCAAGTTTCCTGTGGCAGCGTGAACGATGAGCTTGCCGACTTCGGTCGATCCGGTGAAGGCAATTTTGTCGACATCCGGATGCGCAGCCAGAGCGGCGCCCGCAGTCTCGCCGTAGCCCGGAACGATGTTGACAACACCATCAGGAAAACCGGCTTCCATGACGAGTTCGCCCAGACGCAGCGCCGAGAGCGGCGTCTGCTCTGCTGGCTTGAGCACGACTGTGCAACCGCAAGCCAGCGCCGGACCCAGCTTCCAAGCGGCCATGAGCAGCGGGAAATTCCACGGAATGATCTGCCCTGCAACGCCCACCGGTTCGCGGAGGGTGTAGGCAAGATACTTCGCGCCAGGAGTGTAGGGAACGGAAATCGGAATCGTGTTGCCTTCGATTTTCGTAGTCCATCCCGCCATGTAGCGGAAAAGATCGACGGCCAGCGGCACATCGGCAGCTCGGGCGATAGTAAGAGGCTTGCCGTTATCGAGACTTTCGAGATAGGCAAATTCCTCGGTGTGTTGTTCGAGCAGGTCAGCGAGTTTCCAGATCAGCCGCCCGCGCTCAGACGAAGTCAATTTACGCCAGGGCCCATGATCGAAGGCTTTTCGTGCGGCTTTTACCGCTTGTTCTATATCTGCCCGGTCGCCTTCCGCCACCTGGGCCAGAACTTCTCCTGTAGCGGGATTGTAAGTTGGGAAGGTTTTGCCAGAAATGGCGTTGACCCACTTGCCGTTGACCAACATCGGGCGCGGCTTCTCGATGAAGTCCGCTACCTGCGGATGAATCTGTGGTGATACTGCGATGCCCATATGTCCTCCTTGGTTCAAACTTGCAAATCGAAATGGAGAATTGAGATAGAGCTGGAATTGAGAAGAAAAGACCAACCCTGAAAATTCACTACGAAAATTCGAGCCGGAACCCCCATGATATGGCGCCGACGGACGGGCGCAGAGAAAAGTGACGGAAGTATGCTAGTCCGGCATGACGAGAAAAGCAATTGTGACCCACAGATAGCAAAACAAGACAATCAAACAATTGCGGAGCCAGGTGAGGGCCGATCACTCGCCATACGGAACCCAGATATTTTTCACCTGGGTAGCGTGTTCCAGAAACCAACGCCCTTCCGCGAGCTTCGAATCGAACCAGTCGATGGCTCGGCCTTCGTTCGTCCAAACTTGCTTCAGATTGCCCACAGACATGGCTTTTGCGGCAGCGGAGCTCGTGGCATCACCAAAACACCAGACTGCATCGACATCATCGTGCTCGGCAATGGTTTTCAAAAGCTGCGACACGTATCCGGTCACAATGTTGACTGCTCCGGCAGGCATATCGCTGGTATCGAAGAGTTGATAGAGATCAGCGGCGATCAGCGGATAAGCCTCCGACGGAACTGCGATAACCGTATTGCCCATTGCAAGTGCGGGCATCACGAGTGACAAAAATCCGAGCAATGGCGCTTCCTTCGGACAAATGATGCCCATCGTGCCCAGCGGTTCATTCATTGCGATCGCAATATTGCGGAAGGGAGGGTTGTGCACGGCTCCGTCAAACTTGTCAGCCCATGCTGCGTAAGAGAAGATGCGCTGGATACCGGTCTCAAGTTCGGCCTCAGCCTGCTTTGCGCCGACCGCCGCCGCCAACCGGTGCGCGATTTCGTTGCGACGCTGCGAAAGGTTCTCGGCGCAGTAATAAAGGACTTGCGCGCGGTTGTGTGCCGTTGCTTTCGTCCACGCCTCCGCCTTGCGCGCCGCCTCCACGGCGTTGCGAATATCCTTTCGATTACCGAGCGAGGCTTCGCCCAGCAATTTTCCATCCGCCGAACGTACTTCCATGCTGTAACCGGAATCGGGCCGCGCCTGCTTGCCGCCGATGTAGAGCTTTACGGTGCGATCGATTGCCAGAGTGGCGGCGGATTCCTCAGATTGATCCCCATTTATTGGCGCCGTCGGGGTTGCGTGCTCAGACGAAAGCTTGGGAAGTTTCTTGAACCATGCTGGCTGCAAGTATTCCAGCATGCCTTCGCGCCCGCCCTCACGACCAAAACCACTCTCGCGATATCCGCCAAAACCGCAGGCAGCGTCAAAGAGGTTCGTGCAGTTCACCCAGACAACCCCGGCTTTCAGTTGCGATGCAACCTGCAAAGCCACGTTGACGTTCTCACTCCAGACACAGGCTGCCAAGCCGTAAACCGTGTTGTTCGCCAACTCAACCGCCTCGCGCGGAGTGCGAAACGTCATCGCCGCCAGCACCGGCCCGAAAATCTCTTGTTGCGCAACGATCGAAGTAGGATGCACGTCACTGAGAAGCGTAGGCGGAAAGAAAAATCCGCATGCGGGCAGTTCAACCTGTGGCTGCCAGCAGGTTGCGCCCTCTTCGATTCCCTGCGCAACCATCCTTTGAATGCGTTCCAGTTGCACACGGGCAACGATTGCCCCAATGTCGATGGCTTTATCGAGCGGCGGTCCAATGCGCAGCGTGCTCATGCGCTGCCGGATCTTCCCGATCAAAGGCTCCGCAATGCTCTCCTGCATCAGCAGCCGCGAGCCGGCACAGCAGACTTGCCCTTGATTGAACCAGATTCCATCGACCAGCCCCTCGACAGCGCTATCGAGATCGGCATCATCGAAAACAACAAATGGAGACTTACCGCCCAATTCGAGAGACAAGCGCTTGTCGGTCGCCGCCGTTGCCGCGCGAATCGCGCGGCCAACTTCGGTCGAACCGGTGAATGCGATCTTGTCGACGTCCGGATGCTTGACCAGCGCCTCGCCGGTCGAACCATCGCCGGTGACGATGTTTACCACCCCTGGAGGCAGTGCGGCTTCTTCGCATAAACCGGCAAAGGCGAGCGCAGTGAGGGGAGTGTATTCGGCCGGTTTTAAGACGACTGTATTTCCCGCCGCCAGCGCAGGTGCAATTTTCCATGCCAGCATAAGCAATGGAAAATTCCAGGGAATGATCTGCCCAACTACCCCGCATGGTTCGAACTCGGCAAATTCCTGATCGAGCAATTGCGCCCAGCCGGCGTGATAGTAGAAATGCCTGGCAACCAGGGGAATGTCGATGTCGCGGCTCTCGCGAATCGGCTTGCCGTTATCCATGGTTTCGAGAACGGCAAGCAGCCGCGAGTGTTTCTGCACCAGCCGGGCCAACGCATAGAGGTAGCGAGCGCGAATATGAGGAGCAAGCGAGCGCCACTTGGGAAATGC
>JASHNX010000020.1 GCA_030041415.1 Candidatus Sulfotelmatobacter sp. | reverse complement strand
GCCGCAGTTCGGTTATATCGTTCTTCCCAGTTGCCGACCCAGGGAAAATCCGCGCGTCGAAATGCGTAGACGACGAGGAGCTTCAGGCCTGGGTTACATGCCGCGATGAAACCAATCTCAATTTCCGGATTGAGCAATTGTGCAGTGTAATGTCCGAACCGCCGCGCCGGCATAGTGCGCAAGTTCATCCGGCCGCGTTTTTTTGTTGGCGCGTTGGGCCAGGTAAAGTTTGCATCCGGCTGAAGAGAGAACCGAGAGCTGAAGCTGGCTGGACAAACCTTCGCCTGAGTGGCCGGCATGTCGAACCACGTCGTGTCCGCCTCCAAAAACGGGGAGCCGAAGGTCACATGTTCGTTCCACGAAATAGGCCGGTCGTAACAGCTGAGGTTGACCGCCTCTTCTTCGCAATAAATCACCGCCTTTGTGGGTTCAAGTGTGAGACTCCTGCTGAAACGGATCTGGGCGTCAGGCAGCGTCAGGCCATACTGCAGATGCGGCTTTGGCAACTTCGCGTGGTTCTGGACATCCCACTTCAGTGCCGGCGCCTCGCCATGAGTCGTTAGACCTGCTGCCGTCTCTTCTGGGGAGGGGGGACCGAAGTGATCGAAGCTGAGGCTGTGTCCCGCAATGCCCGCGAGCAAACGGCCGTCTGGCGGCTGTCCGTACGTCCGCTCATGTTTTCTCGTCACGTAGTTGCTGGGATCGATCGTCTTCCAGGGCGGCCGCCATAGCGGGTTAACCCGGGAACAAGCATTGAGGCGCAAGTCGCAGATGTGCCCTCCACCCAAAAGAACGGAGACGTATCCCCAATCTGCCTGCAAGCGAAATCCGTCGCGGCCGTCCATGCAATTCTTGCTCCGCCAGACCGCCTGCGCCGGACCATCCGATGTTGTCATTTCGTGGTCGCTTGCAATTCTGACATCGCCGCTCCATCAAGGGCAGCACGCGCCTGTTCAAGGAATCTGCTCATGTTGTCGGCCTGAAACACATTCCGGCCGAAGAAGATGCCAGCCGCCCCGGACGCTGCAACGTCACGGACCACATTGAGTGCGTGTTTTTCCGACGCATGGCGGCTCCCGCCGAGCACCAAAATTGGGATGGGACACTCTTCCACTACCGCACGCATTGAGGCGACATCTCCGCTGTAATCCGTCTTGACAGCATCCGCGCCAAGCTCAGCTGCCATGCGAGTGTGGAGGTTGAGCCATTTGGGATCGCCCGGATTCTGCACATCTTTTCCCCGGGCCAGCGATTCGACAATAAGCGGCACTCCAACTCGCTCGCATTCGCGGGCGATCTCGGCGTTGCGCGTGATCTCCTTCATCTCGAACTCGGCATCTCCGGTGCCGACGACGAGATATGTCAGAACAGCATCTGCGCCCTGGCGTAACGCTTCCTCGGGCCGCGCGAGGAGCGAGCTGTGCAGCGCACCCTGTCCGTTTTGCCCGACTGCAGCCCAAACGGTAGTCCAATCCAACCGGGCAATTAAGGCTGGGATTGGGCTTAGCGGGGTCGAGCTTGCGAATTGCCGCATGAGGCCAAGGTTCAGCAGTAAGGCATCCACCTGGGCCTGGGCAAATTGGCGAATCCTTCCTAAAGGGTCTTCCGTTCCCGGAATTGGTCCCAACACCAACGCGTGATCGAAAGCCACGACCAGGGCTCGATGTTTGGAGCCCCCGAGCACACGATTCAAGCGAATCCGCTTGCCGCAATCGCTCACAAATCCCTCACGCCTCCGCCAAAGTTACTCAAATTATCCTGAGTTTGAGCGATTGTCAATCTATATTGTTCTAATGTGTTCATTTGTGCTTTGTCCTGCGCGTTTCGTGCAACTCAGCGATAACAACTTCGACGCCCGCTTCACGCAAGCCCTTGATGTATCTCGCCTCGGTACCGGCGTCGGTTACGAGCACATCGATGTCCCGTACGGAGCCGACGTAAGCAAAGCTCTGCGTACCGAATTTGCTGTGATCTGCCAATGCGATCCTGGTCTTGGCAGCTCTCGTGATCATCTTCTTGATTTGCGCCTCGGCATGATTTGCGGTGGAGACTCCATACGAAAGATCGATTGCGCTAACCCCCAAAATTGCCTTGTCCAAACGAATTTCGGAGAGCGCCCGCTGCGCCCATTCCCCGGAAAAATAGAAGGTGTCCTTTTGAAGGTCTCCACCGGTACACAGAACAGTCACTCCTGAGCTTCTTTGCAACTGACACACGATCGTCGGAGAGTTTGTCACGACGGTCAGGCGATTCCGCTGGTTTAAGCGCCGGGCAAGCTCATACACCGTAGTGCTTCCCTCAAGAAACACGGTCTCCCCGTCAAGCAGCAAACGTTCAGCCTCTCGCGCAATCGCCTGTTTCTCATTGCTATGGCTATGCGACAACGTCTCGTAGGAAGGTTGGAAACTGGTGCTGGACATGCGGGAAACCGCTCCGCCGTGAGAGCGCACAAGTACGCCATCTTGCTCCAAAGTGGCCAAGTCACGCCTTACGGTCGCGGCCGTAACCCCGAGAGCAGTGCAAAGATCGGAAGCGGCAATAGTGCGTTGCCCCGAAAGAATCTCTCGAATTCGAAATCTACGCTCTTCTGCGAGCATGAGGCCTATGCTTCTCCTCGCACCGATAAGACTCCGGTGCGGATCGATGTCACTCAGCGGCAATTGTATTGGGTTGTGGACGAATTGCATCTCCAAAGATTTTACACAGAACAAAATCGAACAATAACACACAAAATAGTTGACAAACGATCACATTGTAAGTACATTCGCGCAAACATTTGCGTGGGTTGCAAATCAGTTGTTGATGGAGGGGGCCAGCTTAGGAGTATGGCGACGGCAAGGCGAAGGTCCAGAGTCATTCAGTCCGCAAGAAGTTCTCTTTTTTCCAGGCTTTATTAGAAACAACAGGGGTCTATCCAAAATCCCGTCCGACAAGAGGAACTTCGATGAAACACGCGAAACTGTTTTTCCGGGAAGGAATGAATGACTGTAGAGTCGGGCTTCTGCTGGTCCTATTCGCTTTCTTGCTGACAAACAATATGGCAGCAGCGAGCACCTTGACCATCACAACCACATCACCCCTGCCCAACGGGACGGAGGACACTTTCTACAGCACCACGTTTGCAGCAAGCGGAGGGACCGCACCGTACGCATGGACAATCACCAGCGGGAGTGTACCGGGCCTAGCTATCACCTCCACTGGGGCTTTGAGCGGAGTTCCGAACGCACCGGGCAGCTATTCGATCACCCTTCAGGTAATGGACACGAGCACGCCGACTCCGCAGGTGGCAAGCGGAACGTTCAACATCACAACTGCCGCTTCCACCAATACCAATTACTACGTCTCGACCAGCGGCGCTAACTCGACGGGGTGCGGATCATCAGCGTCCCCTTGCAAAACAATCGCGTATGCTGTCAGCCAATTTGCAGGTCCCGGTATCACGATCAACGTGGCATCCGGCACATACAACGAACAGGTATCGATCAACACAGGCGGAACAGCTTCAGGCGGCTACTTCATCCTCAAGAGCAGCTCCGCCGGGGGCGCGATCATCAATGGCAGCGGCCTCACTGTGGGCACCGGCGGCTACGCCTATGGGTTAATAAGCATCGGCAGCGCAAGCAACGTAAGCTACCTTACGGTCGACGGCTTTGAAGTCACGAATTTTAAGACGGGGACCTCCGCGAAGACCAATACCCTTGTGCCAGCGGGAATCTCGGTTCAAGGCTCCGGCACCAACATCCAGATTGTGAATAACAACATCAATAACATCTGGAATCAGGGCAAAGCGACAAACCACACGGGAAACTGCCCCGCCGGATCTCCGGAAGCTTTTGGTCTTGTTGTTGCCGGGACGAGCGGCGCCACAGCTCTAACCCACATATCGATCATCGGTAACACTTTAAGCAACA
>JASHNX010000209.1 GCA_030041415.1 Candidatus Sulfotelmatobacter sp. | reverse complement strand
GAACAGAGCTATCGGTACAGCAAAACTTTGCAGCTTCAACTTCGGTTCACCTTCCTTCCGGTGAACGTACTGGTGGCGTTCCATCGATTGCGCTCGACGTCGCTCCCATCTCGCCACCAGTCAATCATGTCACAAAATCCTGCCTACGCAAAGCTGCTCAAAAAGAAAGCGTCTAAAATTCTCTGGCCCGACCTTCCATCATCTGAAACCGCTGGCCGTCATGACGGGAGCCTTCTTGCTGCCGCGATTGTTGAATCCCAAGAATAAAAACCCGCCATCTCTGGCGGGTCATTCTTTGGCTTTGGTTAGGCAGGTATATTATTGCTAGAAAAATACTTGACTTACTCTAAAATATAGAGTACTCTTCGTGCATGAGTAGGATGACTGCGCCTTTCGCCCCACATTTTCGTTCTGCCTCAGGAGTTCACCGATGAAAACCGCGATTTCCAAGTTCGCTCTCTCGCAATTGTTCCTCACGACGATTCTGCTCACAGCCTGCATGCTTGCGTTCAGTCTCACAGTCCTTGCCGAGCAACCCTCTTCCAGCAGCGTTGACGTGCAACGCGAGGCCATGCACAAGCTGTCGTTCTTGGCCGGTCATTGGTCGGGTCCCATCACCATCTTTCGCGGGCCCAGCGAGCCTCTTCATCTCACCCAAACAGAAGATGTCGAGTACAAGCTCAACGATCTCGTTCTGCTCATTCAGGGCAGAAGTACCTCCGCCGACGGCAAGGTGCTGTTTACCGCGCTGGCCACAGTCGCATACGACGACGCCTCCCGCAGCTATCACTTCCGTGCATACCACGATGGCCACTATCTCGACACCGAGCTATCGGTAGTGGCAGAGGGATTCTCCTGGGGCTTTCCCTCCGGTCCAGCGCACATTGTGAACACCATGCAGTTGACGGAGAAAGGCGAGTGGAAGGAATTTACTGAGGTGACGGTTGGCAGCAATCCGCCGCATCGCAGCGTGGAGATGTCACTTCAACGTCAGCCGTGAGAATAGGAGGATCGCCATGCCGGAAGACATCACTCAGCAGGAACTGACAGAGAGACTGAGCATCATCGAGCGCATGATTGCCGAGGGCCGCCACACTACGGAGAGTTGGGGATGGATGTTCGTCCTGTGGGGCGTTGCTTATTATGTCGCTCTTGCATGGTCTGCGTGGGGCCACAGCGGGTGGGCGTGGCCTGCGACTAT
The DNA here is from genome assembly GCA_030041415.1 of Candidatus Sulfotelmatobacter sp. GTDB lineage: Bacteria > Acidobacteriota > Terriglobia > Terriglobales > Acidobacteriaceae > Sulfotelmatobacter. Next base: position 5,501 of record JASHNX010000209.1, on the reverse strand, counting down.
GTTGCTGGCCGTCATTGTAGCTCTGGTCGTCGCCTCGTCGCGGACCGCCCACCATCCCAAGACGACCCTCGGTCGCGCCGTTAGTTCTATCTGGATCGCTCTGGGAATTTCGATGTTTGCGCTCCTCCTGCCCCTTGGCCTGAGTGGACGGCTCACCGACGCACATCTCTTTGCTGCTGTCATGTCGGCGATACTCGGCATGGCGAACGGAGCTTCTGGCCTTCTTCTGAAATGGAAGGTCCAGCTAGCTTGCGCGGCCGCGTGGTGGGTGACGGCCCTAGCCACCTGTTTTGGCAGCGATGAGCAGAGCATGATTGTGTTCTTGGTCGCCATCTTTCTATGCCAAATTGTGTTTGGCATCTACGGCATAATCGCTGATGTACAGCTGCGCAAACGGCGCGGTTTAATCCATGCCTGATTTGCCCGAACTCGATCCCGTGGTTCACGGCAGGCTGCGCCTGGCCTTGCTTTCGCTTCTCAGCGGCGTTGAACAGGCGGAGTTTACGTGGCTCCGGGCCAAGACCCAGGCCACCGACGGCAACCTGGGCGCCCAGCTGCTCAAGCTCGAGGAAGCCGGGTATGTCACCGTCAAGAAGAAGTTCGTGTTGCGCAAGCCACAAACTGTTTATCGCATTACCGAAGCCGGTCGCCGGGCGCTCGCCGAATATGTCCGGGCATTGAAACAGTTGCTCGGTCCGGCGGTCGACGCATAAGCGCCTTTAGGAAGGGTTTTACCTTCTCCACCGGCTCACCACATACAGCAGAATCGTCAGCACCACGCTCAGGAGCAACGACGCCGCCAGAGGAAAATAGATTCGCGTGTTCTTCCCGCGATAAACAATATCGCCCGGCAGCCGTCCCAGAGGCAGATGTGTCCGCCCCACGAGCATCACTACCAATCCCGCCACCACCAGAATCACGCCCAGAACAATCAGCAGCTTTCCCAGTTCCATCGAAATTCGCTCCATCAAAGTGACCGTGAATTCTCCCGGTTATCTCTGGACTCGCCGGCCCACTCGAAGTTGTCTCCATGCACCAACGAGTTTGCCCGGCCTTCGCCAACTTTGCCATAATCTTCGGCAACAAATTACGCGGAAAGCTGGCCGCCGCGACGTTCCGTCTCCTCAATCACAAGAGCCAGCACGATTCGCCGAACCAGTCCGTCACGGAGGTCTCACCATGCGTTTCCGCAGCTCTCCCCGCTCTTCCTTTGCCTTGGCCGTTTTCGTCTCTGCTATCACGCTTGTAACTTTCTTCGCAGTATCCGCCTTCGCGCAAAACGTCCTCACCTACCACAATAACAACGCCCACACCGGACTGAATCCCGCCGAAACCACGCTCACTCAGAGCAACGTCAACGTCACCACATTCGGCAAGCTTTTCGTTCTCACCGTCGATGGCCTTGTCGACGCCGAACCTTTATATATCTCCGCCATCCCGGTTAACGGCGTCACCCATAATGTGCTCATCGTTGCCACCGAAAATGACTCCGTCTACGCTTTCGATGCCGATATCGGTACCCAACTCTGGCACATCAGCACCCTCGAACCCGGCGAGAGCCCCTCCGACGATCGCGGTTGCTCCCAGATCACACCGACCATCGGCGTCACCGCCACTCCGGTCATCCTTCGCCATGGATCGAACGCTGTCATTTACGCGACGGCCATGTCGAAGAATTCCTCCGGCGACTACTTCCAGCGCCTGCACGCTATCGAGGCCAGTACTGGCAACGAACTCTACGGCGGCCCCGCTACCATCTCGGCGCAGTATCCCGGCACCGGCGACGGCAGCTCTGGGGGCAACGTCATTTTTGCGCCTGCTCAGTACGCCGAACGCGGCGGCCTGCTCTCTGCCGATGGCCTCATCTATCTCGCCTTTACTTCCCATTGCGACGCCCGTCCGTACACCGGCTGGGTCATGGGCTATAACCCCACCACGCTTGCCCAGGAAACTGTCATCGACGTTACTCCCAACGGCAATGAGGGCTCCATCTGGGGCGCCGGCTCCGGCCTCACCGCCGACAACGAAGGCAACATCTTCTTCCTCGACGCTAACGGCATCTTCGACACCACTCTCAACTCCAGCGGGTTTCCCAGCCAGGGCGACTACGGCAACGCTTTCGTCCGTCTTACCACCAGCGGCGGTCTCGCAGTCGCCGATTATTTCGAGATGGATAATGGTCCTTCCGAAAGCGAGGATGACGTCGACTTCGGCTCGGGCGGCGCCATCCTTCTTCCCAACCTCAAAGACGCTTCCGGCAATGTCTGGCAACTTGCTGCCGGCGCCGGCAAAGACGGCAATCTCTATCTCGTCAACCGCGCCAACATGGGGAAATTCAATCCCCACACCAACAACATCTATCAGCAACTTTCGGGTGTTCTGCCCGGCGGTTGCTGGAACATGCCCGCATACTTCGGTGGTCGTCTCTACTACGGGCCCGTTGGTTCGCCCATCCTCGCCTTCCAGTTCAAAGATGCGAAGCTGCTGTCCGCGCCCGTCGCCCAAACCGACACGACGTTCGGATATCCTGGCGCGACCCCCAGCATCTCTGCCGACGGAACTGAGAACCCGATTGTCTGGGCGACTGAAAACACCAACCCCGCGGTTCTTCACGCCTACAACGCGCAAACTCTCGCGGAACTCTACAACACTAACCAGGCCTCCAACGGACGCGATCACTTCGGCGACGGCAACAAGTTCATCACGCCGATGATCATCAACGGCAAAGTCTACGTCGGCACCACCACCGGCGTCGGCGTTTTCGGCCTGCTCTCACCCGCCGCGAAGTAATCCCGCGCAAAAACAGTTGCGCGGGTGCCCCATCCAAGCCTTCTTTTGGCTTGGGTGGGGATTTTGTGTCGACGCCGAACGCCGGACTCGAGTTCGCGTTTTCGTCTCAAGACAATGTCTGTCATTCCGACACGCGAGCGAAGCGAGCGAGGAGGAATCTGCTTCCGTCATCCTGAGCGCGGATTCTGCTTCGCCCTGTGAAGCAGAACCACAGTCGAAGGACCTTGTGCTCGCGTTAACCTTGCACGCGTCATTCTCAGCAAGCGAAGGAGCTTGGGCGGGTTTTGACTTCGTGCAACCCGAAACCAGAGGCCAAGACTACCCGTTGTACAATCCTCCGCATGTCTCACTGCGCTCTTCTCCTTTGTGTCGGCTGTTTCAGCGCCACGTGGATGGCCGCCCAGGCCGCCATGCCCGAAGTCGAAATCACCGGCGAACCCCATCATCACCTTACCTTCGAAAATCCATGCGTCCGCGTCTTCAATGTCCAGGTCGACTCCAGCACTCAAACCGAAATGCACTGGCACCGCCACGACTACATCGCCGTCACGCTCGGCGACGCTGAGGTTTCCAACACCGTCAAAAACAAGCCTGCCGTCACCGTGAAACTTCGCGACGGCGACACCGTCTTCGCCTCGGGCAACTTCGCCCACTATGTCGTCGACGTCGGTCCTCAACCGTTCCGCAACGTCACCATCGAACTTCTGCAGGACGCCTCCCTGCGCAACTCCGCCGCCTCCGGCAAAATCCATTGGGATGAAGAGCGCGGCCTCGAAATCCTCGACCGCGGCACCAAAGAGATTCTCTTCGTCAAAGACGGCATCCGCGTCACCGAATTCGAACTCCAGCCCGGCGGCGTCGTTCCTGCGCATCGCCACGCCGGCCCGCAGCTTCTCATCGCCGTCGCCGATTTCGATCTTCAAGAGAACGATCCCGGCAGCGAAGCCAAAACCGGCTCACCCTCCGGTCTGCACGCTGCCGTCTCTGGCCACTTCCGCTCCGGCGACCATCGTTGGATCCACGCCGGCTACTCCGAGGCCATCACCAACGCAGGCGCCCAGACCGCCAAATTCGTGACCCTCGAATTCCCCTAAGAATTCCGCGGGTGCCCCATCCAAGCCTTCTTTTGGCTTGGGTGGGGATTTTGATTTCGGCTGGCGCAGCGCTTCAGCGCTGCGATCCCCGGAAGCTGGAACGCCCCGCCACGACTTCCTTCCCCATCGCGGGTTAGCAACCGTAGCGGAGAACGCTCGTGCGCAAGCTTGCTCTTTCCGTTACCGCAATCTTCTTCTTAGCCGCTCTGGCTTCGGCCCAGATGCCCTCCGGCGACGTTTTCTTCGGCTACTCGTACTACAACATGGAGCTGTCTGCGCCCAACCAGGTGTCCTTCGGCCGCTCCGGCTCCAATGGCTGGGACGCTTCGGCGGAGGTCAAGCCGCTTCCATTTCTCGGCTTGGTCGCCGATTTCAACAGCAACTACCCGCCTTCCAAGCTTCTGATTGTTTTTCCTCCATGCCCCTTTCCCAGCCCGCCCACCTGCGGCGCGTCCCCCGAGTACGTGAGCTTCACCGAACGTAATTACCTCTTCGGTCCGCGAGTCGGCGTATCGCTGGCCCGCTTCCGTCCTTTCGCTGAGCTGCTTTTTGGCGCCGGACACATGACCTACACCCAGACCACCCTCGCTCCTTCCTCCGACACCTCGTTCGCAACCGCCGCCGGCGTCGGGCTCGACTACAGGCTCATACGCTTCGTCGGCTGGCGCTTCCAGGCGGACTACGTGCGCACCGCATTCTTTGGAACCACGCAGAAGAACGCCCGCCTCTCCACCGGCATCGTCGTTCGTTTCTAGCTCCCACCCGTACCAGCCCCCGGGAACCAACTTTATAAACTTCCTCTTGCGCTTTTCCTCATTCATCTGCTATAAACAATGAACCGAGAGCATTTGTGTGGCTAGCCGGGCGATTTTGTCGCAACTCTCGTCGCCGCTCGGCATCTAACGTAAAAGAGGACGTGATCGCCCTCAATCGTCGCGGCCACGCGACTGGATTCAGAGCAAAGCTTCCGCAGATCGGCAAGCCGTCAGGCAACGGTCGTTGCAAAGTCGCTCCGAAGGGTACCTTCAAAGCAAGGACCTCCAAAAAGTTCTTTTATTAATCTCTTGTCTTCCGTTTTTGGCGCGCGCCGAAAGCCGTGAGTTCTTCCGGCATCGATCGCCCACCTAGCGGAAGACCATACCGTTGCGCGCTGCAATTAGCAGCCCCGGCGCCAGGTGGCTGTGCCTTGAATGGGCGCGGCTTCAGCCGCGCCGTGAAAGCATCCCCTCAGTCAAGGGCTTTAGCCCTCGGGGTAGGCCTCTTTCCTGATGTGGAAATCATCTGGAAATCCTGTGGGACGCGAGCGTTGACAGCCTTTTCCGTCGCACGGTATGTTTGTAGAGTTTCGAGGACAGTCAGAGCCGCATCCGTGTGTCTCTGATTGGACTGAATTCGCGCCGCCCCGGCGGACCGCGATTCGGTCTTTGACAACTAGGTTGAACGTGCCAGTCGTGAGAGAGCGGATTCGGGCGCAAGTCCGAAGCGATCTCACAAAATGAGTCCGCTGCCGGCTTTCGAGCCCGGCGGCGGCAAATCGGCTTTCGGCTTTCGTTCCTGCTTTTGGTTTAGCCAAAAGCCAGGAGCTAAGAGCTAGAAGCTGGTTTTCGTCTGCCTACT
>JASHNX010000019.1 GCA_030041415.1 Candidatus Sulfotelmatobacter sp. | reverse complement strand
CGAAGATGCTTGCCACTGCATCTTCTTGCTGCTTGTTACTGTGTATTCCTGGCGGAAGAGCCGGATTTGGGCCTGCCGGACTTATCTCTTGTGCAGAGGACAATGTTGCCAGAAAAGGCAGTAGGAACAGCGCGCAGTATTTTCTCCTAATGGCAGCGTTGATCATCGACGGCTTGATTTTATCGTTATTGGATGTCTTGGGACGGATGGCTGTCGAAATCAGGCGATTACACTCATTGAACTGCGAGCCTAGCTGTCAGCAGATGTTTGTCAGGCAGACTTTAGCGGTGAGGAAGTCAAGCCCGATTCGCAAAGCATTCGATCTCTGATCGCAAAACCTTCGCCCGACGAGTTCGCGGAAGTCGGACTGCTCTTGGCGGCTTCAGAGAAAAAGCGTCGGTGGAGTATGGCACCACGCTAGCCGGTCCATTCTCTGCAGTCCGGTTTATCGGGGAAAAATCCCATAAAATGGTCATAATCGCAGATTTTGCGGGAAAGTAACGTAGGAATTCTCTGCAGTCCAGACTGCGTGGCGGAGGGAGAGGGATTCGAACCCCCGGTACGGTTTCCCGTACATCGGTTTTCAAGTTCCACAACCGGTCCTGAACCGTTAGGAAAATTCTCTACGCTACTATATTTTTCAACTTTTACCAAATGCGCCTCCTGTTCTGATTTGATCCAATATGAACCGTTTTGAACATCGAACTACTACAGATTTACTACAGCGCAGCAGCGCGCCCGTAGCGATTCTTTGCCGCGAGGAAGCAATTGAGAGCTTGTAAAGGTCTGGGCAATCCATGTGGCATAATTCACGGGCCGGATTCCTGGGCAGGTAAAACGATGGATGAGAAGAGATCAGAGACGAAGAAAATATTCTGCAATACATGCAAACGTGTGACTAACCACGTTCTGAAGGCGCGATTTTCTCTGCAGGAAGAAATGACAGAAGACAAATACGAATCCGACTTCACCCGATATCAGAAAGAGTGGAATTCGGAAGTGGAAGGAATCCATGTCCATCGCTACTCACTTTGGTCGTGCGCAGGCTGCACCGTACCGACAGCGGAATGGGAAATCGGGACCGAGAACACCAACTCTCCCGACTCCTTCGAGTGCATGAGCGACAGCCGGTTCTTTCCACCGCGGGAGAAGGGATCGATTCATGCAAAGACCTACACAAAACTGAATCAGGACATGACCAACCTCTACCGAGAAGTTGTCGCCTGCTTTAACGGTGACTGTTTGGTCTTGTGCACGATCGGGCTGCGGTCACTGCTCGAAGCCATATGCGGCGACAAAGGGGTTGGTGGGGACAAGGAAAACCTCGAACAAAAAATCGACGGCCTTATTAAGTTCTTGCCCAGCCTCAACATTATAGAGGCGCTGCACGGAGTAAGGCTCACGGGAAACAGAGCCGTTCATCGTCTTGAGCCATTGAGCAAAGATGACGCCGCAGCCGCCATCGATGTCATCGAGGATCTCCTAAACTTCTTGTACGACCTGGATTACAAAGCGTCCAAAATAAGGAACCCGATGAAACTGCCATCCAGCCTTGAGAATAAGCGTTCTATCCAATGACCAACGTGGAGGAAGTGACGACCTCTCCAATTACATATGAATGAAATTGAAAAACTCGTAGCGCACAGCGCACACTCCCCGATCTCGACTCGCCTCCTGCCGATGCAGCATACGAATACCCTCGCACTCGGCTATTCCGACCGCCACGGGAGTGCCAGTAAATCTTAAAATCGAAAAGCTAGGAAGCATGAAGCGTGCGCGCCTGCCATCTCGCCGATTGACCAGCGGGGTGTTCGTGCGAATTGGACAATAGCGATACAATGCATCGAACGGCGACAAGCGGATAACGCTCCTTCGGGATTCGTACCTCACACCGATGGAGAACACTTCATCGATTGCACACAACGGCAGGGACGCTGCGCTGCGAATTATACTCAGCGGACCAACGTATCGGGGAGTTGAAACCGTTGACCATAACGGCTCGCACGAAACATGACCTTACCGCCGAGCCATCGGAGGTGCTGAGATACTTTCGCGTGTGCCTGCGTGCATGGAGTCGGCGACTAGAGAAACCCAATAAGTCGAAAGCTCCACGAGAAAGGTCTAAAGCCGCTGATTGGGCACTGGTCTGCGTAACTCTCTTGGCAGCGCTGTTCGTTGTGGTACAGATTAGAGACGCGAGATCAAGTTTCAATCTGGAAGAACGGGCGTGGGTCGAAGTAGAGTCAATCAAAAAAGAAACAGGCGCACTATCAAATTATGGTGTGCCTTCGTATCCGGTTTCCTTTGACATTATCGCCAAGAACTATGGCAAGACACAGGCACACGATTTTGTGATGAAAGTGGCATCCATCGACGGAGATTATAAAACTGATGCGGAGCAACTTGGTTGCGTCGGAGGGATGCTCGTAAGCAACGAAGGCAACGACAAAATATTCGACCATCCTTTTCCATCAGACCCAGCTTTTCTGCCGATGGGTACGTGTACAGATCGCTATCAAGAGTGGGCGCTTAAGAAAGCCATTCTTCCTCCGCTTATCCAAGGTAACGCCACGCAAGAATACATTCTTTACTCGCAGACATCCGTGACGATGGCAAAAACGTTCGTTATAGTCGGCAGAATCGAATACGTTGATTTATTTGGTTTTCACCATTGGAGAACGTTTTGCTATTCGTCCGTAGACGGAACAAACACGATTGATAACTGTGGATCAGGAGACAACGAGGATAAAGAGTTGCAGTGACATCTACTCGTGCGAGCCTGCAAACCCTGGTGAATCGACCCTTCTGGAGGAGCAATGACGATTCAGGAGGCTGTTGAACGCCTGGCGGACTTCATCAAATCACTCCCCGATTTCAGAGTGTATGAGCAGCACGAGATTGGCACATATGACCACATCGGGGCGGCCATCGCTGACGCGGTTCTTCAAGCGCAAAGAGATTACTACGGCGTTGTTGTTCCCAGAACTACACGCATCATAAAGCGGTGGCCACACGCAAAGACCGTCAGCGCCGTACTGGAATGCTTGAAATCAGTTTCAGCAAGCGATTTTCTCGACTGGAGCGATAACCCAGGGTCAAGCAATTATCTAGCGCACCGGGTGCGACGGTTTGTCGAAATCCTCATGCTGTTTTGTCGCGTTTTGAACATGGACCTACTACAGTTTCACTACAGGTGCGGTGATGCACCACAGGCGGCCTCGTTCCGCACCTGAGGCGATTCGCCATGTTCACCCCTGCTCTCTTGCCCTATGGCAGCCGCAGCCTGCTGTTTAGGGTGGATATTGAAACTTCACTTGCCCGCTCAAAGACAAAACAAATACTTTGTTGGCCAAGAAATCGCAGGCTGCCACTAGTCCAGGCCCGGCCGGTACAACTCCGCTTGGATTAGCCAACGGACCCTTTTCAACGACAACTGTGATCTTGGCGTTTGTTGACCCAGACTTCGCTGCCTGTTGTCTTGACACAGATTCGTCAGGATTCAAGGACAAATAGAGAATTCGTTTTGCAGCCGAGTCTGCCACATACAGCAACCGATTTGAGGAATCGCAATAGAGTGACACCGGAAGTCCAAGGTTCGAGGCAACGACACGCGTCGCATGCTTCCCTGGGTCGTATTCATATACGATCCCCATGGAGAGGTCACTAGCATAAATCAGCCCTCGGGTCGAATCCACTGCGATGGGACCGATTTTGATCTCGCCTGACACCCGTAGCTCGCCAATGCTTTTTGGTCCGTCATTTTTCGAGATATCGAGGCGATAAATTTCATTTGTGTCCGAGCTGGCGATGTACAAGGCGTGGTCTACATAGTCAAAATCAATACCTCCACACGTGTGCCAGAGCCACCAACGCTTCAATAACACACCATCCGTAGAGTAGCGAGAGATGACGCTCTTCTGGGAAAGCGTACCGCAGACAAACAATGAAGGGACCTGCTCTGACACCGAATAAGTGAAGTCTATCGGAAAGCCTTGTATCGAAAATTCGGCATCTTGTTCTAATCCATTTTCGGAGACTCTTAGCCTACGAATGGTGGCGTCTCCACTCAACACATAGAATTCCGAATCGCTTGCTCTGTCGATCGCCACAGGGTGGCCGAGATCACCGCGCGGTCCAACATTTGCGGGTGAGTGCCGAGCTAGAAACAAAATGATCCCGAGGACGGTAGCGAATTTAATACGCTTCATTTCGCGAACACCTTTTTTAGGATATCGATCACGGTGGCGCCACCGCTGACCAGCAGGGCAATGACAACCGTTGGTAAAAATTGCTGAGGATCCAGATCAAAGGTAAATACAACCACCTTGGTACCCAGCGACGCCATGGTCAGAGCCACGATTTCAACAATTACCGCGAGCACGAGCCCCTTCCCGAATGTGAGACGCCACGAAGCTCTAGTGGTTGCATCGAAGACTATATTTGCAATAAACCCGAGAGCGGAACCAATCAAAACCGCAGCTAATAAAGCCCAAATAGAAGGGCTGAATCGTACTGGGATTACGAATTGTTGACTGCGCTCCTGGCCTCCATAGCCAGCGTGATACGTGATCGTAATGCGAAGCGTGTCATGGGGCTGATCTTGCCCTACTACAAGAGCGCTCTCCGCCAGTGCCGGCAATGTATTGGGTTTGACGCCAAGGGATACCGCTGTGGCGCCGTTATCGGCAATCTTGAGCTCCTGAAATACCCCATCCTTTTCCTTCCAGCAGTTGTTACAACCCCTCTTTACCTCAATCTTAGTAATGACGAGTGGAAGATTTTCGAGCTTGTTCCTAATTGTTAGCTCTGCATCCTCCTGCTGACCCAGCTTGATGTCTGTCGGTTTAGTAAGTGCTTCCGTGGCAATGAGATCAACTTGGCCTCCACTGTGAAGCGGGACATTAATATAGGCCTGGCTGTCGCGATCAGCAATTTTCACGTGCACCGCAATTCGATCATCTACGTCCAGAAAGACACCGGTTGGATTTCCGGTAACGATAAATTCCTGAAATGTCTTGTGAGGAAGATCTGTCTGCTGAAGATAAATATTGAAAGCGAAGGTTCCAAATCTTCCGGGCTGGACGCTATTCAGATCAACAGCCACTAGAAACCTTTGGTCCTCCGTCTCTGCCGACACAAGGTCCGCCCCAGGTGCAGGAGCATTTGTGCCCAACATCAATTCAGAGAAAGTAATCGTTCCTTGTTGCCGAACATTCACGGTGTCAATTGATAAAGATGGCACTTCTGCTGCGCGAGCACTCGGCCCTACCGAGGCCATGAGCACGATCAAGGCTAGTGCCGATACTCGAAAGAAGACCATAGTTACCTACCGCGACGCGCGAGGTTAGCGATTCTCAGCCGTGGTCCTGGCTGCATTTCAAAAAGCCCAGAGGCCGGTAATTTGAGAACACGCTCCGTCTTCCCGTCAAATCGCCGAAGGGCGGACACCAACACGTCTGTCAACGCACAGCCTTACTTCGCGAACAAGCTGTCGAGGTTGTAAGTTAACCCAAAATTACCGCGCACATCTGTACCTTTGATCAGATCGGTACGATTCGAGAACGTAAACGCCAAGGGGAAATTGACTCCTGAATTCCTAACCTTAAATGTCACCTTGACTTGACCCAGGTGAATCGCACCTTTCGTGTTCAAGAGTTCTGAAGCGTTACCGGGTAATGGGATTGATGTTCCAGGAGCAAGCGCTGTCGATGGCAACGTCAGCAGTCCATTGTCGACCATATATTGAAAGTAGTATCCGGCGCTGAGCGTGGGATTGACTGCAGCGTCCGTTTTCCCATATGTATGATCAAACTCCAAAGCTAGCTGTGCATCACGCAGGCGGCTTACGTTTGAGTGCAATATCTGGTCGTACCACTCAATGGTGCCGTTTCCAGTTATCTGCACCACTTTTGGGTGTGCGCTCAATATGAACTTTGCGCTCGACTGATTCGGCTCGTTCGCGGGTAGAACATTATCGTACGAAAGGGAAAACGTTACCTTATTTACATAATCGTCCAGTGCTTTGTCCCTGCTCACAAAGTAGGAACTCATCTTCGCAATGACGAGATCTGACTCAGACTTGAAGTTCGGGTCTGCTTTTTCCGCTAAGGCAGCCAAATCTTCTACGGCACCTGATAGAGCTTTTGTGAATTCTCCCTTATCTGCAGTGGCGTCGCTTCTCAATAGCGATACATATTTCGCCTGCCAAGTTGAGAGCTGATCCTGTGGAATTTTTAGCAATAGCGTCTGAACCGCTACGGCATATGCCTGACCGGCTTTCCGGATGGTGTCATTAAATTGCGAGGCGTAGTTCTTGGCGATCTCGGCAGGTTTCTTGCGAACGTGAAAGTCGTATCGAACGCCCCAGCCTTCCAGCTGCTTCGAGGAGGCGATATTAAGGACTTGAGAGTTATTTGTCGTCGCCGTTGCCGTCGAAGGCGGTGAACCATTACTTGGCATCGTATTGAAGGACACACTGAACGATGCACCATCTAACAATCTGGCAAGACCAGATTCGCACCCACGATCATAGATTGCACAGTACGGAAAGACTTCGCTCCCCTTCAATAACCGGGCAATCCCAGTCGGATTGCCTCGAAAGGTAGAAACTGTTGCGTTCTGGGTTCGTGTCAAAGCACCATTTTCGGTTGCAAGAGATAAAAGCTGCGCGGCGACTCCTTTAGAGGCTAGGCTTGTTGTGCCCGATGAGCTCGAAGAACTTCCCGTTTGTACATCATTTCGATCGTTTTGAATTGCCTGCATGAAGGTTTTGTATCCCGAAACGAAAAACACAAGTTTCGTAACGTTCGTGCCGTCCCTAGGGTTTAGAACATTGCTGATATCCTCCGGTGATCGATCCGCAGGTAATCGTTTGACCAAAGTGTCGACTCCAATGGCGCCACTCACTCCCTGCGCCTCTACACCGTAGGGGTACGCATACTTTTGGCCATAGGCAATGCGAAGCGCCAGGACGGTAAATGCGAGGGTGGCCAGAACAAATCTTTTGTGCTTTCTCGCCGAGCATTCCATCTCATTGAGCCTCGATTATGAACGTTTGGGTCGGACCATATGGATCAAATGGGTAATGCTTGAGAACCGATACAGTACCGTTACACTGTTCCTGTATTGTGGTCCAATCTCGGGGAACCGGATTGTCAACCAGCACAGTCAAGAACTTGTCGCCGGCTGATAAAGTGAATTTCCATGGCACAGTTAAGGTTTTCCCATCGTAGACAGCGGACACAATTGTTGCGCCTCCAGAGTCCGATGAAACTCCTAGCTGCACCTGATCTCCGACTTTTCCCTCGAAGTCGACCCCGGCCTTAGTAGATTTTGTTAATTTGCAAGCCATATTCCTCCTTCCAGGTCGGATCTTTCCGGGCTGCAGTCAGCCAGAGATTCGCCCACGTGTTATTTCGGCAAAATGCATATCGCTACTCGTGCACACTCCTGGGAATCTGCATGCGTTTTGCACGCAGCATGAGGGAAGAGATGGCAAGTTAGACTAGATATTGAAGGTTGTCACAACTGTCGAGCACTTTTTACGAATTCGGAACGGAGCCCCGAACGCCTCCGAACGGCCACTGCTAATAAAATGAGGCTTTCCAAATACTTATTGTGGTTTTTGCGGGCAGCGAGATGCATACAAAACGCTGTTTCGAGTTGCGGTTCTTGATGCCGAGATTTTACGAAAAGCGAAATGTGGAGTTTTAGGTTGATAATGGAGTTTCGCAACGGCTTCAGGCTTCAGGTTAAATCAGTTTCAGAGAATTCTCGTGGTCAAACAAAGAGGTGGCGGAGAGTGAGGGATTAGAACCCCCGATACGGTTTCCCGTAGGCTGCGGTCTGCCATAGGGACCGATTCTGGGGTAGCGAGATTAAGATAAGATTTTTCTCGTACAGACACCCACGGAGATCCAAAATGGCGGAAACGAAATTCGTTCCTCCCGCTGTCTCGCGATGGTATCGCTGGGACTGGCAATTTGCCCTTGATGTAAGTAGGCTTCCCGTACTAAGCGAAGCCGCCCTATTCATTTCGATCACGCCGATCGTAATCTCGGTTTCACAGACGATTTTTCCCTCACTGCGCATATCGGAAAGCATACCGGTGCCACTATGGTTATTTTGGGGCGCATCAGTTGCGTTTGTTTTCGCTTGGGTACTTCTCTATTTTGCGTGTCCGAAATTCATCCAAGAATATCGCGACTTCGGTCAATACGCTTCGCGACAGCACTCTCACAGGTGGATAGTTTGGGAGTTTTACAACAATCTAAGAAGTCTCTCAGGGTGGGAAAACGTGGTGAGAGAAACGTCTCCGAAGGGCCTCACGGTCGAAGCTGAACAATTAGCCACTAACGTCACTGAACGTTTCAGCTCGGAATTCGCAACCCCAACGAACAAAGTGCAAGTCTTTACACCGGTCAACATCGACCGTGATATTTATCTTCCGATTCATATTGATGGCAAAAGGCTCGTTCTTTTTATGAAAGAGAAAGACCCTGAATTATCAGAAAAAGAAAAGGAACTTTTTTGGATACTTTATACTCAGGCAGCAAAAGAAAGGCTTTTCTGGCGGATCCTGTTCTGGGTCCTTGTCGGAATTGCGGCCGTCCTTGTTTTCGCAAATACGATTAGAAAAGTCTATCAAGTACTGCAATACATAGCTTCATGAAAACCTACAAACATTTTGCGACGGTTTCAAGCCAGGTATATTTCTGCTCTTCACCGATTCGCCTAGACAGCTACAATCGTTGCCAATTCGGGTGTACGTACTGCTTCTCACGAAATCGCTCTCTCGACACTTCGTTGCCAGGTCTAAAAATTGCAAGCGCTTCAGCATTTGAAAATCGGTTAGCTCGAATTGCGGAAGGTCGCATTCAGAGTGCGTTTGATGAATTCTTGGCGTCACGAGTTCCAATTCAGCTCGGAGGACTACAGGACCCTTTTAGCGGTCTCGAGGAAACTCACGGTACCACGCTTGAGCTCTTGGAGACTTTGTCTCGATACAAGTACCGTTCGCGACGATTGTGCTTACCGGTGTGCTCAGCCATACGGTAAAGGCAAGGCTGGTGTTTTGGCGATGGAATCATCCTCTACCCGGTTGCCGAGCTTTCACCAAGCTTGCCGCGAGTGATCCACGGATCGACGTAAGCTCACTTGAAAAGAGACACGGAAAATTGCCTCAGGATCACGAAGCACAGAATAT
>JASHNX010000208.1 GCA_030041415.1 Candidatus Sulfotelmatobacter sp. | reverse complement strand
GGAGGGGAAAGCACAATACAGTGAGAAAGCTAATCTACGCAATCAACACTACCCTGGATGGCTGCGTCGACCACACCAAACAATCGGTCGATGAAGAAAAACTTGAATATTTTACCCATCTCGTGCGAGAGGTTGACCTGCAGGTCTTTGGGCGCAAAACCTATCAATTAATGGTTCCTTATTGGCCTGAAGTCCTCAAAGATCCGTCTGCGACAAAAGCGGATCGCGAATTCGCTCAGGCATTCGACTCCATCCACAAAATTGTTTTTTCACGATCGTTAAACAGCGTTGAAGATAAAAATACGAGAATTGTTCGTATGAACCTTCGCGACGAAATCCTCAAATTGAAACAAGAGCTGGGCAAAAATATTTTGGTTGGAGGCGTGGATATTCCTTCACAACTTATCGAGCTTGGCCTGGTGGACGAATTTCGTTTTGTCGTTGGGCCACTCATTGCAGGAGAAGGAAGACGCTTGTTGGACCGTGTGAACCTGCGTGAGAAATTGCAATTAAAACACGTCGAGTCAAAGATTTTTAAATCGGGAAGTACTGCGCTTCGTTACTTGAAACAGTGACAGAAAGATCTGCTGCAGGCTCCCACCTGTTTCGAAGCGGCCGGAAGCGCCCGCCAGGCGCCTGTTTCGCATCGACAAGCTTAACGGCGCCCCGCCACGACACGCAATTGGAAAACAATCACGGCGATCATTCGCATTTTGAAAGATCAAATCGTGCCTGATCCTGAAGAATTAAGCGCTCGCGCACACTCTGCTGAAAATCGCAACACGACTAAGCTCCGATTTGATCTTTTGTGACCGCCGTAACCTTGTCCGCAACATTGCTCGTTCGCCAGAATGGCCGGACCGTATCGCAAGAAAATTTAGAACGGAGGCCGAACGTGGCAAGGGTTCGTCGATCAAATGCGCTCGTGTGTTCTGTGGTGAGTATTCTTTTGCTGGCTGGATGCAGCAATTCGACAAGTGGGAGCAGTTCTTCAGGCGGTAACAGCAGCACTGGGGGAAATGGCGGAGGCAGCAGCGGGAGCGTCTCTCATAACGTGTGGACCTGGGTCGGCGGCACGGACACAGTGAACTCTGCGTCAGTCTCTGGTACGCAGGGAGTAGGATCGACCAGCAACATTCCGAGTGCGCGCACCGCTGCCACAGCTTGGACCGCTACCTCGGGCGCCTTCTGGCTTTTCGGTGGCCAGGGCAGTGACGGGGCAGGCACCTCTTACCTCTATGATCTGTGGTCGTACACTCCTTCTAACAGCCAGTGGACTTTGGTGGCTGAAGCAGGTTCGGGCGGCATGGGCGTATACGGGACGCGCGGAGCTTCCTCGGACGGCGGCACGCCCGGCGTGCGAGATGGCTCGGCTGGTTGGAAAGATGGTTTAGGCAATTACTGGCTCTTCGGTGGCTACGGTTTGGATACGAACCGGACAGACGGCCAATTGAGCGACCTTTGGGTTTACACACCTTCCACCAGCCAATGGACTTGGGTAGACGGACCCAACACCATCAATGCTGTCGGAGTCTACGGCACGCAGGGAACAGGAACGGCTTCGACACTGCCGGGAGGAAGAAACGGCTCAGCGAATTGGACGGACGCTTCCGGCAACTATTGGCTCTTCGGCGGTTATGGTTACGACGAGAACGGGACTCTCGAATCTCTGAACGACTTATGGGAGTATACCCCGGCGCCACCTCTGGCCGGCCAGTGGACATGGATGAGCGGGTCTGCGACAGGAGGCGCTGCCGGGATATACGGAACACAGGGTGTCCCCACCGCTGGCAATGTGCCGACGGCCCGTAACTCGGCGGCCAGCTGGACTGATGCCTCCGGCAATTTTTGGCTCTTCGGAGGCTCCGACTTCATCGTTGTAGGACAGGGCAACACGCAGACTCTCCTCAATGATCTTTGGAAGTATTCACCATCCACCGGCGAGTGGACTTGGGTGAGCGGCTCCAGCACCGGCAATGCCTCCGGCATCTACGGCACCCAGAGCGCGGCGGCTAGCGCCAATGTTCCCGGCGCCCGCTACTCCGCCGCCAGCTGGATGGATGCCTCCGGCAATCTCTGGCTGCTCGGCGGCAATGGCATGGATTCGACTGGCGCGTTCGGCTACTTGAATGACTTATGGAAATACACCGTCTCAACCGGCCAGTGGACTTGGGTTGGCGGATCAGAAACAATCAGCGCCTCCGGCGTATACGGAACGCAAGGCGCAGCGGCGAGTGCCGACGTGCCGGGTGCTCGCTCCGCGTCCGTCAGTTGGACCGACTCGTCAGGCAATCTTTGGCTCTTCGGCGGCTTCGGCTTAGACTCGACTGCCACCTCCGGCTACCTGAACGACCTCTGGAAGTACACGCCGTAATAAACGCAAGACATCGCCGATGAGATTTCAGCATGCGGTTACCCCGCCCTGTCGCGGTCGCGCTCTTGCCGACAGGGCGGGATTTTCGCGGTTGACCATCCTTGTACGCACTGTTGGGACACTACCTGCAAGGCGGCTTGAGGATTCGAAGTGAAATGGCTTGCCCCTGCTGTGCGATTTTTCCCGCGCACGGCTACAGAGTGAACGGGAGCAAATGAGCGCCCCGCGCTGGTTTCCGCCGCTCGCGCTGGCGCGGCCCTCCCATGGTGGGGCGAGTTGGCGATGACCTATGTCGGAGGGGAGTGGTTTTGGTCTTCGAGTTTCCCTTGTGTACACTCAGACACGAACGGAGATCATTGGAAAGGCAACACTCCGCGCGATGATAACGATTCGAGAATTAGCTAAAGCCAGCGGATTCTCCCCTACGACCATCTCGCTGGTAATGAACAAGTCTCCAGCAGGACAACACATCCCTGCAAAAACAAAAGAGTCCATTCGAAACTGGGCACGCAAGCTGGGATACTATCCAAATCAATTTGCCAGATCTCTGCGCAGCAGTCGCAGCGGTTCAATCGCCGTTATCGTGCCAGACGTAAGCGACCCGTATTGTGCCCAGGTTTTGCTGGGAGTTGACAAGGCTCTATATCGTTCGGCGTACCTTCCACTACTCGTCGATATTCAAAACAGCCGCGCAAGATTCCGCAAATATATCAGCACCCTATTCGAGCGAAGGATCGAAGGCGTGATTGCGGTGGCCAACTCTTTACAACTGCAGACTGAGATGCTTGATATCTTTGCCAACAATCGCATTCCAGTGGCTGCAATCGGACGAGAGTCGAGCGATGCGAGAATCAACTCGGTGTCGGTCGATAACGAAGCTGGCGCTCGTTTGGCAATTAGCCATCTGTTCGAGTTGGGTCACCGCAGAATTGCCTTTATTCGCGGTCCGAAAGCCGTCATAGACAGTGCCCACAGGTGGTTGGGGATTGTCGAGTTCGCCAAGGAGGTTTCGTTGCCGTTAGACTCCGCGCTCATTACTCAACTGAAGGACACGGCATCAAGTTCTGAAGGCGGGTTCGAAGCCATGATGCGGCTTCTTCGCGGAGGTACACCTTTCAGTGCTGTCATGGCGTTCGATGACATGACAGCCTTCGGAGCGATTCAGGCACTTACGCAGGCTGGTTTGAAAGTTCCTGAACAATGTTCCGTTGTTGGATTCGACGACATCGCGGCGGCAGCCCATTTCAATCCACCTTTAACAACAATCGGGCAGTCAATGGAAGAACTTGGGAAGATCGGAGTCTCAATTTTCCTGCAGGCGCGGGAAGCACAGCACGGTAGAGGTCCTGGGGTTCGCCCGATCCATCGCATGGTCGAGCCTGTCTTAGCGGTTCGTGCGTCCACTGCGCGCGTTTGAAGCGCGTCCAATCGCGACCTCCTCGGGGGAAAGAACCTTACCGAAAATGAGCTCAGGATTTGCGGTAGATCTCTAGAAGCGGTTTAGACGTACTTTCCGTGCGAAGGAATCTGCAGCACTCGAAACGCCAGCAAGAGTGCCGCTAAACAGTTCTACTTAGAAAAAACGCTTGACAAACTGCGCGCGTCCGATGTAAATGGGTTCAGTAAACGGGTTTACTAGCTCCTTGGAACTCCGCCGTTGGCGCTAAAAGGGGGAGAGCCTTGAAACGGTGTTACCGATTCTTGGTTTTCGTAGTTCTGTTGGCCTCGACAAATGTTATCGCCAGTGTCACGGGCTCGATTTCAGGAACCGTTACCGATCCCTCAGGGGCGGTCGTGGCCGGTGCAAATGTGACAGCAGTTAACGATGCAACCGGTATTCGATGGCACAGTGTTGGTGACCAGAAGGGTTTCTATTCTTTTCCCGCTTTGCCGGTTGGCACGTACACCATTTTTGTGAACATGGCCGGCTTCAAAGAATTCCGCCATACCGGCATAGGGATTGACGTCAATAGCGCCCTAAGGGTCGATGTCCCTTTGCAGGTGGGCGCAGTCCAGGAAGAAATAACCATTTCAAGCACCGCGGCGCGAGTTGAGACCACAAGTACGCAGATGGGCGAAGTAATCGGGAGCTCGAAAATGGAATCCCTGCCGCTCAACGGTCGAAGCTACACGGACTTGTTGGCTCTGCAACCCGGCGTGGCGCCCGAAAGCTCGGGTGAATACTCGCCGATCTCGCCCTCAGGTTCATTGAACCCCGGCAGCATTTCGGTCAGTGGCCAACGCGAAACGGCGAACGGTTTCATGGTCAATGGCGGAGATGTAAATGAAGGCGTCTATCAGACTACCGCCATCGTTCCAAATTTGGACTCGATCGCTGAGTTTCGCATCATCACCAACAATTTCAACGCCGAATACGGCAATTACAGCGGCGGCCAGGTCAACGCCATCACCAAATCCGGCACCAACGAATTTCACGGTGATCTATTCGAGTTTTTGAGAAACGACGATCTAGACGCGCGCAATTATTTCAGCCCGATCCGCGGGGCGTTCAAGCAAAACCAGTTTGGCGGCACGCTTGGCGGTCCGATTGTGCGCAAGAAACTCTTCTTTTTTGCGGATTATCAGGGTACCCAGCAGATTGTGGGACAGGTTACAGAAGTCCCGATGTATTCGAAGGCCGACCTGGCAGGAAACCTGGCGGATGTATCCAGCGCCCTGACAGGAACGGTCACTGGCGCGAATTGGGCGAACGTTCTCTCAAAAGAGCTGGGTTATGCAGTCACGAGTGGCGAGAGCTACTACGTGCCCGGTTGCACCAGCTCGAACCAATGCGTTTTTCCGAATGCGCTCATTCCTTCCTCGGCCATTTCCGCGCCAGCCAAGGCTCTTGCTAAATACATCCCGGCAGCGAACACCTCGGTGGGCGGCTCGCCTTTTTTTGTGACGGGCGCCTACAACAATACGTTGCGCGATGACAAAGGTGGAATCCGCATCGATGGCGCCAGCCGAGCGGGCATGCTTTCCGCCTATTATTTTCTCGATGATTACAGTCAACAGTGCCCTTACTGCGGCGTCTCCTTGCCGGGATTTACCGTTCTGAACGTTGGCCGGTCGCAAATGGTCAACCTGAGTGACGAGAAAACGCAAAGCTCAACCGCACTCAACGAGTTTCGTTTGCATTACATGCGTTTTGCGACCTTTTCATTTGAGCCGCAGGGAGGCTTGGGCCCATCTCTCTCTTCATTAGGGTTTGTGACGGGTGCGAATACTCTTGGCATTGTCCCTGTTGCTCCACAGTACGTGGGTGTGCCCGACCTTACTTTCAACAATTTCTCCCTGGGCGTGTATGCGTACCCTTTGCAGCAGGAGAACAATACCTATCAGGTGCTCGACAACTATTCGAAGGTCAGTGGCACCCACTCGATTCAGTTCGGGGGAACCATTCATTATGACCAGATCACGCAGCATGGATTTGGCGCGAATAACGGAACCTTCACGTTCGATGGCTCGGAGACCGGGATTGATCTCGCCGATTTCCTGATCGGTGCGCCAGTTTCCTACCAACAAGGACAGGAACTTCCGATCCATACCCGCAGCCGCTACTTTGGAGTGTATGCGCAGGATAGTTGGCGCATAGCTTCACCCTTGACTTTCAACTACGGCTTGCGATGGGACGTGAGTACGTCATGGTGGGAACAACACAACGAACTCGAGACCATGATTCCCGGAGAGCAGTCGCGAGTGTTCCCTGGAGCTCCTGTAGGCTGGGTAGTTCCTGGCGATCCGAACGTACCATCCACGATCGCTCCCACCCGTTACAATAATTTCGCTCCCCGCGTAGGATTCGCGTATTCGCCTTCTAAGGACACCGGTCCGCTGCATTGGCTGCTTGGTGGCAGCGGAGAAAGCAGTATTCGTGCCGGATACGGCATCTTCTATACGGCGATCGAAGATCTTACCGACGCCCTGGTGGTGGGTGATCCTCCGTACGGATTATTTTACGGAAGCCCGAATCCACCCCTGTTTGCTACCCCATTTGTCGATCGCGCCACCGGAAACAGCGAAGGGCAACGCTATCCCGTTGTGTTTCCCTCCGCGAATGTGTCGCCGTCACATCCGGACCCGAATGTGAATTGGGCGCAATACGAGCCAATCTCAAGCTCGCCTGGCTATTGGTACAGAAATCGTTTGCCCTATGCCGAGCACTATGAGTTGTCCTTCGAGCGGCAACTGAGCAAGAGCTCGTTGTTCAACCTCAGCTATGTGGGTACTCAAAGCCACAGGCTTCTTGTGCTGGTGAACGCGAATCCCTCCCTCCCGGCTCTGTGTCTTTCTGTAAGCCAATCAAGTCAGGTCGCAGCCGGGGCCGCAACCTGCGGCCCAATGGCGGAAACGGGCACGTTTACCACAGCTACCGGCCAAACCGTTGTTCCCCGTCAGCCCTTGGGAGCCGATTTTGGCAGCGATGGTCTCTATGAAAATATCGGTAACGCGAATTACAACTCTTTAGAGGCCACTTTTCGCTACCGCAGCGATCGCCTGGAGTTGTTAGCCGGTTACACCTACAGTAAAACCTTAGATCAGGCCTCCGGCCTGGGTGATCAAATCAATCCGTTTGACCACAGTCTGACAAAAGAGCTGGCTGCCTTCGACCTGCGAAATAACTTCGTGGTCAGCTACGCATACGAGCTGCCCTTTGACCGTCTATTCGGGAAGCAGCGACCCAACCTTACTCGCGGGTGGAAACTGTCCGGGATCACGCGCTTTTCGAATGGGCTGCCGGTTACGCTCCTGGAGCTTGACGATAACTCGTTGACCGGCACTGTAAATGCGGGACCGAACAGCAACGGCATCGACGAACCGAACTACACTCCTGGCAATCTGCACTTCACAAACCCGAGAAGCGGGCTGCCATATTTCAATACATCACTCTTTAGTTCGGAACAATTGGGCCAGGTGGGAGACTCGTGGCGCCGATTCTTTGACGGCCCGGGAATCAACAACTGGGATATGGCACTGTTGAAAGACTTCGCACTGCACGAAAGTATGCATCTTGAGTTTCGGGCCGAGTACTTCAACGTATTCAATCATTCACAATTTGTGGCGACCAGCGCCTTGGGTTCGGCGGGAACCGGCACTTGTGTGACGAGCGGCCCGGCACAGAGCTGTGGCGGAGTTCCCGGATCAAGCTTTGGAATTATCAGCAGTGCTCGCGACCCGCGTATCGGTCAGATCGCGCTGAAACTCACATTCTGACATTTCGCAAAAAACCGCCGCTTCCGAAGGAGAAGAAAATCTATGTCGACCAACAAGTCTCACGATGTTCAGATTCTCTTTCAGACAACCCTGCTGCTTGGAATCGTCTGTTCGGTTTTCTTTCAAACCGCGCAAGCTCAGGCTCCAGGAATCGTGGCCTCGGGAAACAATTTTGTAACCACGTCAGCCGGAACCCTTGGCTATGAACACACCGTCACTAAAGGTGAGGCTGTCGTTTTGCGCGGGATCAATGTGAGCGGTTCGGAATATTCGTGTCTGGGTGACGGCACCGATGACGGGTCAGCGACGGTATGGGACTCGTCAAATTTGCCGGCCAATACCAGCGACTACCAGACGGTGGTTAACGGCATGATTAACGATTGGCATGCGAATATTGTTCGTATACCTCTGAATGAAGACTGCTGGCTGGGCGTGCCCGCGAGTGGGCAATCGACGATGTTATATGGTTCAGGCTACATTACGCCGATCGTGAACTTCGTCAACGTTGCCAACGCTTCCGGCATGGTGGCCGAGGTCGATCTTCATGTTGGTGGTGGTCCGGAACTTGTCAATGCGAAGAGTAATCAGATCGATAATTTTCCAGCTATGGACACGAACTATTCACTCCAGTTCTGGGAGAGTGTTGCGCAGACGTTCGCGAATAACCCGGCGGTCATTTTCAATCTCACCAACGAGCCGGAGTTTGCAGGCAATGGCGGGAGCGGGGACAATGTGGCCGAAGATTGGTCATGCTATGTGACTGGAAGCTACGACGGAACCCAGTGCAACACATCCATGTGCTATGCGAGCAATCAGTGTGAGGGGCCCAATGGCAAGAGTAATACCTGGAACGTTCAGGGACTGGCGAGCGTAGTGACAGCGATCCGCAATACGGAGAAGATGTACTCAACCAACGAGACCAGTCACGTGATCATCGTCGCGGGGCTCGACTATTCGAACGAACTCAACGACTGGCTAACCTATGTGCCGCCGAACTTGTCTTCAATGACCAATATTGCCGCTGGGGTTCACATTTACTATGACTTGGACTGCGAGACAGCTTCGTGCTGGAGCACGCAAGAAGGGGGCATTCTGGCGGCGAACTATCCTGTCGTTATCGATGAAACCGGCGAACTACCGAAGAATCAGGGCGGAGACGGCTGTACTGGCGCGGAAACAAAATCGATGGTGACTTGGGCTAACGGCTCGTCTCCTGAAGTCGGCTACTGGTTCTGGGCATTCACGAAGAATGGAGGCTGCGCCGAGCCGGTGCTTCTCAAAACCAATTCCAGCCCCTTTACCGCGGCATCCGGATATGGGGCAGAAGCGCAGAGCGCATTGACCGCCATTCAATGATCTCAGCGCAATGCGCTGGCCGAAGAGCATGGCCGCTACTCGGACAACAAAACATCAGTGACTTTAGCCTCGGTGGGTTCTCGTGGCAGATTTGGAGATGACATGCAACCAAAAGAATTGAAGACGATTGAGTTGGAGCATCTGGCTATCGGAGGAGGTGTTCCTGTCCGGACAACCCCTCTGCCTCTAGAGTTTCCTGGGATGCACTACATGGATGACGAGGAGGTGGAAGCAGCGGTTCGGGTGCTCAAGAGCCGATCGTTATTCCGCTACTATGGGATTGATCTGCAGAGAGAAGTCGATGCCTTTGAAAATGAATTTGCCGAGTTCATCGGCGTCAAGCATGCGCTGGCAGTTTCCAGCGGGAGTGGCGCGCTGCAGACGGCACTTTCGGCGCTGGGCGTCGGTCCTGGCCAGGAAGTTATTGTTCCAGCCTACATGTGGGTTGCAGTCATAGCCGCTGTTGTCAATCTCGGGGCCATTCCTGTGCTAGCTGATATTGACGAAAGTTTTACGTTGAATCCAACAGGCGTGGAACGCAGGCTTACCCCCAGGACCAAAGGTATTATCGCCGTGCACATGAGCGGCGCTCCCGCCAATGTTCCCGCGCTTCTGGAAATTGCGCGCAAACGGGAATTGTTCTTTCTTGAGGATTGTGCTCAGTGTGCCGGCGGCAGCATTCGTGGCAAGAAGGTTGGCGGCTTCGGCGACATGGGAATTTTCAGCTTCCAGATGAATAAGAACATGAGCAGCGGTGAGGGCGGCTGTGTGGTCACAAATGACACTCGTTTGTACCAACGTGCAGTAGCCGCACACGACAATGGCTACGCTCGCGACGAAACCGGCCGCGCCATTTACGACAATCTCGATCTCTGCCTTTGGGGGCGGGGAGTACGGCTGGACGAAGTTCGCGGCGCGATTCTTCGGGTGCAGTTGCGGAAGTTATCGAAAATTATCGCCCACATGAGGCGGAGCAAGTATCGTATACGCCGCGCGCTTGAGGAGTTTCCGCAAGTCCAACTCCGGCACATCGTGGACCCCGACGGTGATACCGGTGCCTTCCTCATTATTACGTTGGGAAGCGGAGACGAAGCGAAAAGAATTAGTCAGGCCTTACGGGCGGAAGGAATCGCCACGTCCCCGCAGGGTGTCACAAATGTCGTAATGACCGACTGGGGTTTGCATATCTACTCCAACATCGTGAGCCTGGTGAATCAGACAAGCACAGACGGAAGGGGATTCCCCTGGAATCTGGCGGAGAACCGGGACTCCAAGCTGCAATATGGGAAAGGAACATGTCCGGTGGCCGACAGTTTATTTGAGCGCAGCATTCTCTTCGCGATTCCGTCTTGCCTCAGCGAGAGGGATGAAGATGAGATAATTCACGCTTTCCGCAAGGTGTTCGCACACTGAATTGAGCATTCGGAAGCAATAAGACTCAATGGCCAAGCAAATCAAAAAGCTGAACGTTGCGATGATCGGTCACGGGTTCATGGGACGTGCTCATTCCAACGCCTTCCGCCAGGTCGGATGCTTCTTCGACCCTCCCTACCAATTGCAACTCAAAGTCATCTGCGGCCGCAACCGAGGTGAAGTGGAAGCTTTTGCGGCAAAGTGGGGTTGGGAAGAAGCGCAAACTGACTGGCAATCCGTGGTGGTCAAGAAGGACGTCGACGTTGTTGACATCTGCGCGCCCAATCACCTGCATGCCCCAATCGCCATCGCTGCCGCCAAGGCAGGAAAGATTGTGTTGTGTGAAAAACCCTTGGCGATGCACGTTACCGAAGCAGAGCAAATGGCCAATGCCGCCCGAGGCGCGCCGAATCTGGTTTGGTTCAACTACCGCCGCGTGCCGGCAATCGCCTTTGCAAAACAACTCATTGATCGAGGGCAAGTCGGCAGTCCTTATCACTACCGGGCGACTTATCTTCAAAGTTGGGGCGGTGATCCCGATCAGGCTGGGGTATGGAGATTTCGCAGATCGGAAGCGGGGTCCGGCGCCATGGGCGATTTGCTCTCGCATTCATTGGACCTCGCGTTGCTTCTCAACGGTCCAATTACAGAAGTAAGCAGCCTGATCGAGACTTTCATGCCCGGCCGTGAGGTCGACGATGCGGTTTTGACGTTGGCGCGGTTTGCGAACGGCAGCATCGGGAGTTTCGAAGCGACCCGCCTGGCCACGGGATGCCAGAACCGCAACTACTTCGAAATTCATGGGTCAGACGGCGCAATTCGCTTCGATCTCGAAGACCTCAATCGCCTTGAAGTTTTCGACCGCAACGATACTGCGGACATTCAAGGCGCTCACAACGTTATGGTGACAGGCCCGGGGCATCCTTACTCCAGCCATTTCTGGCCGCCGGGACACATCATCGGTTATGAGCATACTTTCATTGCGACGCTTTCGGATTTTCTGAATTGCCTGTCTAAGCAGGAAAGTTTCCATCCAAATTTCGATGACGCAGTAGAGGTGCAGAAATTGATGGATGCAATTCAAAGCGCCGCTCAAAGAAAAACATGGGTGAGCATTGCTGCGCCCTCATCGGTACTCCGCCGCAGCAGTTGAAGTTGACGTTTCGAGGATCGGGGAGCTTGGATACGTAAGGAATTTCTCCTTCGAGGCACATAGGCTACCTCAAATGACCGATAAAAGCAGCATAAGTGTCAGACGCATCCTATATGGAGCAGCTTTACTTCTTACATTCACAAAAGCGGTTGATTGCGCGGCCCAGAGTGAAGCTTTGAAGCCCTTATATTTGGACCCCGCCCAGCCGATCGATCTACGTGTTGACGATCTAATGAAGCGCATGACGCTGAAGGAAAAAGTAGGGCAACTCAATCTGCCTTGCGCGTATGTTGACCAGCTCGGAAAAACGGTCCCAGAAAAGATTGAGGCGGCAAGGAAGTTTGCCGCCGGAACGTATACGGAAGAAATTGGTCCGGGAGCTGGTTTCTTTACGCTGGCTGACACGCTCAAACAGACGGATCTTGGCTGGCAGGTAAATTATTTCAACGAACTTCAGAAGATCGCGGCGAAAACAAGGCTCGGAATCCCTCTGCTCCAGGATGAAGAAGGAACACACGGCGCGATGTTTCCCGGCGCAACTGTGTTCCCAGAGGGTTTGTCCGTCGGCGGCACATTCGACACGTTGCTCGTAAATCGCATCTATGCTGCTTCGGCGGAAGAGGCGAGAGCGATTGGCATTCATGTTCTCTCTACTCTCGTGTTGGAATTGGACCGCGATCCGCGCATGGGCCGGAACATGGAAGCCTATACAGAGGATCCGTACTTATACGCCCAAATCGCGAAGAACATCGTCCAGGCAATGCAAGGATCGAATGTCGACGCACCTGACAAGGCAGTTGCCTTGATAACAGATTTTCCTACACAGAGCGAGCCCACCGGCGGTATGGAACGCGGCGCCATTGAACTCTCCGAGCGTAGTCTGCGCGAGAACTATCTTGCTCCCTGGGTTGCTGCGATCAATGCGGGGGCCTTGGGGGTGATGGCCGGATATCCGGAAATCGACGATGTGCCGGAACACTCTTCGGAAAAGTGGAACACGGAGGTTTTGCGTGGCGAACTGGGATTCCGCGGAATTGTCGAAAGCGAAGGCGACGGCTTCGACTCGATTGTTTACGAAAATGTCGCTCCAACTCAGAAAGCAGCAGGAGCCATGGGATTGCGAGCCGGTGTCGACCTGGATATTACCTACGAGCCGGCCTACATGGGGCCGCTGATCGAAAACGTTCAAGAGGGAAACGTCTCGGAGGCGCTTGTCGACCGAGCGGTGCGGAGAGTGCTTGAACTCAAATTTCGGCTTGGCCTTTTTGATCATCCGTATGTGGACCTGGCCCATGCGCGGCAGGTGGTGCATTCCGCTGAACATCAGGAGCTTGCACTGCAAGCAGCGCGGGAAGGTATCGTGCTGCTGAAAAATGACAATAATCTGCTTCCACTAAGAAAAGACGTAAAATCCATTGCAGTCATCGGCCCCAACGCTGACGATGGCTGGAGCCTCTTGGGCGACTATTCCCCATCCGTTGTGCCGCAAAAGATAACTTCAATCGTGGAAGCAATCCGGCAGAAGGTTTCCCCT
The DNA here is from genome assembly GCA_030041415.1 of Candidatus Sulfotelmatobacter sp. Classification (GTDB taxonomy): domain Bacteria; phylum Acidobacteriota; class Terriglobia; order Terriglobales; family Acidobacteriaceae; genus Sulfotelmatobacter. Next base: position 9,499 of record JASHNX010000208.1, on the reverse strand, counting down.
AATACAAAGGTCACTTACACCCGAGGCTGCCAGGTGATTGGCGACACACAGGATTTTACAGAAGCGATTGAAGCCGCGCGGAAGGCAGAAATTGCAATTCTGGTCGTGGGAGAACATCCCGATAATGCTGGCAAAGGGAACGTACCGCCAACTGACGGAGAAGGGTACGACGTTACAAGCCTGGACTTAACCGGTGCACAAGAGGAGCTGGTGAAAGCCTTGCAAGCTACAGGTACGCCTCTTGTTTTAGTTCTGGTAAATGGAAGACCTTTAGCGATACGTTGGGAAGCCGCTCACCTTCCAGCCATTGTTGAAGCGTGGGAGCCAGGCGAACGAGGTGGTGAGGCAGTTGCCGACGTCCTCTTCGGCGATTACAACCCGAGTGGCCGATTGGCGATTACAATTCCGCGGAGCTCAGGCCAACTGCCTGCCTACTACGATTACAAGCCATTCAAGGACTACTGGATGCACCGGGGATGGACAAATGACGGCGGCTATGTGGATATGCCCGGCACTCCCCTCTTCCCCTTCGGTTACGGATTGAGTTACACGACATTCAAGTATGGCAACCTGCGGATCGACCCGGCCCAGATCTATCGGGGCGGAACGGTCAAAGTAAAGGTCGATATTCAAAATATCGGGAAACGACCGGGGATCGAGACCGTCCAGATGTACCTGCATGAGCGCTATGCGCCGGTCTCGCTGCCAGTAAAGCAACTGCGAGGCTTCGAGCGAGTTTCTCTCAGCCCGGGTGAAACCAAGACAGCCATGCTCACGATACGACCTGAGGATCTCATGCTGCTGGACCGGGATATGCGCTGGCGCGTCGCGCCCGGGACCTTCGACGTCATGATCGCAACGTCAGCGGAAAATGTCGTTCTAAAAGATTCTTTCGAAGTCAAAGCAACCGAAGCCATCGCCGATCCACTCGCCGATCGAGGATCAATGACCCAGCCCGACCTCGGCAGATAGTCCGGATTCACGATCCAGACGACCTCTGTCTGGTTTAGTTTTGGTCAGGCACACAGTTGGCGCACGAGCAACTAACAGCGGTCTTCTGACGCTTCTTACGGAACACTCGGCTTACTGGCCGCAAGTCAGAGTGAGAAATCTTAACGTCACGTCCCAGTTGCGAGACGTCTGCTTGTTCACGGTCGCGGATTGGGATTTGGCCGTAATTGCCGCTAGCTGCGAAAAGTAGCCAATCAATATTTTCGCATCCTGAGCTCCACGCCCCCAAAATACCATTGCGTCCCCAAAAACCTTAAGAATAAATGGTGATTGCATCGAGGTAAGAATCGGTGTTGAATCTTGTTTTTGATTTTCCCATTTACGAAACTCGTCGGGCGAAGGTTGGGCGACCAGAAATCGAACCGCTTACGAACCAGAACCGACCTAAAAATGGTGGCACTATCTACGGTCCGAGAAGCGACTTCCCGTAGCCCACGGGAATGGCGAAGTTCGACCCGCCGAATTCACGTACCATCGCAAAGTTAATTCCTATGACTTTGCCCTCGTTATTGAAAAGCGGACCACCAGAGCCGCCCGAAGTGGTTTGAGCATCGTAGACAATCTTGTCCGGTAATACGTCACCAATGTGCCCCTGAGTCGTGACCGGCCTGATCAGGTGCCGGCGGGCGAGTTCTTCCATTACCTGCTTTGGATCGCCCTTGGATGCAGCGGCAATGGACTGGAGGGTCTCTGCGCCCGTTCGAGCCAGGATTGCATCCAGAGCAGTGGGATACCCAAGTAGCACGACCGGGCCTCCGCTAACCGCCGACCCGCGGCCATCGGCAAGAGCGATCTGTTTGATTCCGAGTTTTGAAACATCTGCTTTTACAACAGCAACGTCGGCGGCAGTGGAGATCTTTTCGGTGTTAATGGCAATGCCGTGAGGGACGCCGGGGAAATACGCCGTCATCTCCACTATCACTGGCTCGAGACCTTGATCGAACATTTCTTTCAAATCCTCGTTTTGCCACCAAGGCTCGGCGACGTGATGATTGGTGAGGATTTGTCCATTGGGGGAGGCGAGAAATCCAGTACCAAAAGCATCCAGGTGTACCTCTGGTCCGCTACCGGTAAGGCTTAAGAGTGGGTTGTTGTTCCTGTCGGTGGTCGGCTCGCCGCTGCTCGTCATCTCAGCGTAGTGCAACCGCAATCCGGTTGTGTGGTCGCGGAAGGCAATCACAACATGAATAAGGCAGACGCTGGGCTCATAGGAGAGAATAATCGTCTGTGCAACTTTGCCCTCGGTCTCGAGCTTTTGAAGGCGGTTTTCTACAGCCGTTAACTGATTTTCCAAAGCGGAAGTATTTTCTGCCTTGGTGGCTGCAATTTGCGAACGCAGGTCTTCGCTCTTCTTCTGGAGTTGAAGTTTTTGTGGGTCGCTGGGCAGCGATGAGCTCCGTTCACCGTCTTCAACGGCGCGCCGTGAGCGTTCCATCAACTGTTGTTCCGTCAGCAGGCCGGTTTGTAATCGAGTGATCGCAGCATAGACTCGCGTATTCTGTTCCTGGCTGTGACGGTAGAACGAGAAGAAGACAACGGTCGCGATGACAAGCACTGCGATCGCTGTCAGCCCACCAACCCGGACTGTTCGCCGTTCCTGGTTGACTGCTGTCACCACCTGCTCGGCCGCGTTTCGATTTTCCTCGGCATGGCGAAGCTGCTCGCGAAGCCCGTCCGCAGCAGATTTGTTTCGCAGTTGTGAGCGCACGCGCGACAGTAATTCGTGTGGGACAAAGGGAAGTGACAGCACGTCATCGGCCCCGAGATCAAGGCCTCGAGTGCGCTCGGCGGATCCTCCCGGAGATAGCATCACCACGCATATGTCGCGAGTTGTCTCGGAACCCTTGATTTCCGAGAGAAGGTCACAGCAATCGAGCTTGGGCGGATCCGCGCCCAAGACCACTACGTCGGGACCGAATGCGAGGACCGCTTTCATTCCTTCCCGGTAGTCGGTCGAGACCTGATATCCTGCGTCGCTCAGCACCGTGACGATTTGCTCCCTGAGAGCATCGTCGGACTCCACCACCAGCAATTTCCCCGCTCTCGAGTTCATAAGATCTATCTCTTAGGATGGTACCAGCCCGACACAGGGTTTCAGTTTTGATCCCATCGGCCTTGAATTTCTTTAGCCACCGAGATCAGCCAGAGCGCGAAGTCAAGCTGGGGAGTGTAGAGGTGAAAGACCTCCGTATAAGGCTCGAGTCCCCGGCGCTCTATTCCTTCCGCGAACCCTGTCAAGATTGCTTCGAAAGGCTCACCTGAATTTGCGTCTTCATACGCTTGCGGTGGATGTGAACCTCTGTTTCTTGCATTCGTCCTTGCCTCCTGGCCTAGAACGGATGGCACGCCGGCGTCCAACAGTTGGAGATTTGTTTGCAGGCGTTTTTCAGGCAAATGCCTTGGCCTCAGTGTCAGGTACGTTGCGGGAAGACCGAAGGAGCGTCCGAGAAAGGCACATGTCCGGTGGTGGACACGGGCTTGCCAGTCTCGCCGAAATGCTGGTACTCTCCGCCGACAGCTGTCCACATTTTGACCGACATGTCCACTCTCGTATGCACACACCTCACAGCTACCTGGCTTTGTCGATCGGCTAAACGGCTGAGATGAATGCAGCTTTCTCAATAATGTGCCTGCAAAAGTTTGGCACGCTCGATGCATAACCCACACGATGCATCGCGGAACGCTGGGTTCCATTTCCCAAAGACAATCAACCGCCTGAACTGAGACTAGATGGATAGTTTGCGATTCAATCGCGAGAATCTGAGACAGAGCCGGGAGCCGGTTCAATTTCGCGTGAAGGGGCGAATTGTCGTTGATTGTGATCCAACTCTTAATAGCGCCTAGAAAGGAACGTCACCGTGGCTTTATTCGACCGCACTAGCGTAGTTCAGGGAGACGAGGGATGTAGAGACGGGCATTACCGCGTGAAGGACCGGCTGCTAGAGATGGTCGTGAACGAGGATGGTACAGAGCTGAAACTCGATCCGAATGCACCCATCGCCTTGCAGGCGCAGAACCCGCCAGCGCTGGGCGATGTGAGAGTGGGATCGGCGTCGGAGGAAGCAGCGGGAATTCCGGCGATCTGGAACACGATGCTCTACGGCATTGGCGATATGGGCGTGATGCGGGCTCCAGAGGCCTTCGTGAAGATCAACCAGGTTAAGGGATTCGACTGCCAGAGCTGTGCCTGGCCAAGTCCCGACAAACATCGGAAGATCTTCGAGTTCTGCGAGAACGGCGCAAAAGCCGTATCGGACGAGTCTACGAGAAAGCGAATTGGGCCCGAGTTCTTCGCACGGTATTCGATCGAAGAGCTGGCGGCCAGATCGGATTACTGGCTGAATCAGCAGGGGCGGCTCACCACTCCGATGGTGCGGCGCAAGGGCGCAACCCACTACGAGCAGACTACGTGGCAAGACGCTTTTGCAATGATCGCAGAGGAGTTGAACAGCCTCGATTCTCCTGACCAGGCCAGCTTCTATACGTCGGGCAAGACAACGAATGAGCCGGCATTTCTTCTGCAGCTCTTCGCACGCCAATTCGGGACAAACAATCTTCCTGATTGCTCGAATATGTGCCATGAGTCGTCCGGCGTGGCGATGGTGGAGACGCTCGGCGTAGGCAAAGGCGCGGCGACGCTAGAGGACATGGAAAGCTCGGAGCTGATCTTTATCTTCGGGAATAATCCGGGCACGAACCATCCGCGAATGCTGACGTCGCTGCAAAAGGCAAAGGACCAGGGCGCGAAGATTATCGCGGTTAATCCACTGCCCGAAGTGAGCCTAATGCACGTGACAAATCCAAATCCGCAGGATTATCCGAACCCGTTGGAGCTGCCGATTGCCCTGCTTGGCCACGGCCAAGCGCTCGCCGATCTGTATTTGCCGGTGCGGGTCAATGGAGACGTTGCTGCGCTCAAGGGCATACTCAAGGAGCTTTTCGAGCGCGAACGGGCGGGGCGTACCTCGGGGATTGAGCACGAGTTCATCCAGGCCTACACCGAGGGCTTCGAAGCGCTGCGGGCGGACGTGGAAGCGGCTAGTTGGGACGAGATCCTCGAGGAGAGTGGGCTGTCGCGCGCTGAGATCAATGCCGCAGCCGAGATGTATGCCAACTCAAAGAAGACAATCTGCGGATGGTGCCTCGGCGTGACCCAGCAGCGCAATGGTGTGGATAACGTCTCGATGATCGTGAACCTGCTGCTGGTGGGCGGCAACATCGGGCGGCCGGGAGCGGGGACAGTGTGTATCCGCGGGCACTCGAATGTGCAGGGCGATCGCACCATGGGCATCTGGGAGCGCCCGCCCAAGGGTTTTCTGGATGCGCTGGCGAAGGAGTTCAACTTCGATCCTCCGAAGAAGTGGGGGTATGACACCGTCGAGACGCTGCATGCGATGTTCCAGGGAAAGGTCAAAGTATTTTTCGCCATCAGCGGTAACTTTCTCTCGAACACTCCGGATACCGTGTACGCCGCGCATGCGATGCAGAAGTGCAAGCTTACAGTGCATGTATCGACCAAGCTGAACCGGTCGCACCTTATCACGGGCGATCGGGCGCTGATCCTTCCCTGCCTGGGGCGGAGCGAAGAAGATGTGCAAGCGACCGGCGTGCAATTCGTGACGGTGGAAGACTCGATGGGGATTATCAATCCATCGAAGGGATTTTTTCCGCCCGCTTCTCCTGATCCGATGAGCGATGTGGCGATCCTTTGTAATCTGGCGCATGTGACACTCGGTTCGCGCACAACCACGAACTGGCTGGGACTTGCCGCGGACTATAACCTGATTCGAGATTCGATCGGGCACGTGATTCCGGGCTTCGAGAATTTCAATGAGCGGCTTGCCAAGGAGGGGTTCTTCTATCTGCCCAATGCGGCAAAACAACGCATCTTCAAAACGAGTTCAGGCAAGGCAAAGATGACGGTCTGTCCAATTCCGAAACATGACCTGAAGCCTGAAGAATTCCTGCTCACGACGGTACGCACACACGACCAGTTCAATTCGACGATTTACGGATTGAATGACCGTTATCGGGGTGTGTTCCAGGGCCGTCGAGTGATTTTTCTGAATCCGCGCGACATGGAGGCGAGGGGTCTGCGGGCCGGTCAAATCGTGGACATCTATAGCCACTTCGAAGGCGAAGTCCGCGTGGCGCCCCGTTTTGCGATCGTTCCGTATACGATTGCCCGGCGGAGCGCTGCAGCGTACTATCCCGAGACCAACGTGCTGGTTCCAATCCGCAGTGTGGCCGCCAAGAGCAATCAGCCTGTCTTCAAGTGCATTCGCATCACACTAAGGCCGTCGGAATCTTGTGAGCCGCTACATTTTTCCGAGAAGGATGTTGAGCACAACCTGAACCGTGTCGTGCCGCGTTTGGAGTGACCGGACAGATGCCAAGGGTTCTAGAAGCCGGCGCCCGAGTGCCAAGTCGAATGCCTGCTGTCCAAGCTTGCCAAGCAGGCACAAGCGTATGGGCGGCTGCATGCGGCGTCCTGTCGCGCTGAAAACTACGCTGTGTTTGTTCCCGGTGCCATGGTTCGTCTCTGCGCTGGCGCTCGATCCCACCGTTGATATCAATGCCTCGACGCGATTGTGCAACCAGTGAGCGACCGTCTCAATCTAACCGAATGTCAAGTTGCCCGGACGGTCATTACCCTCGTCAATTGCTATAGGGAACGAATCCTGTATGCTGGAAGCTGTTAGAATCGATTCGCTCAGATGCTGGGACTTATAAATCCGAGCGGTTTGCGTTGCCGCCGTTGGTGCGGCGCAATCGTATTGCTGGCCGTGTGCTCGCTTACTGTAAGTGTCGCAACCCGCTATTGTCTCTACCCACCGATGGGGCACAGCTCACACACAACGATACAAAAACACGCGTTGCCGCAGGCGCAACGGCAGCGCCTGCTGAAGAACCCGGCCATCTGGATGCCTCCGGCCATTTCAACCGACGTCCTGCAGGCCCCGAGACCCTATCCGCGCATCGCCCCAGCTGGACCTCCCATCCCAAGTCTTCTCTTCGAAGAGATTCTTTACAACCGGCCGCCACCTCTCTTCGTCTCGTTCGCATAGATACTGCTCCAGTTGTAGTGTGCTGATCGGCGTCAAGCGCTGTGGCGCTTCGGGCCAGAATTGATCCTGCACAAACACTCCATCTGGTGCGTGTGGGGGCACGCGTATTCAGCCTCAAAAAGATCCTTTGCAACGGATCAGTGATTACCTCACGCGAGCACGATTTTTCTGTCAACGAGCCGCGCGAAATGATTAAGAACGCGCTGTGAAGGTCTACCTCGACAACCGGCTATGACTGAAACGAAAAATCTACCAAGAGTCACGCAAGTCGCCCGAACCGTACTCTTCGGCATGTTTGCACTGATCCTTTTCGCCTTCGCCTTGACCCTGTCCTCTTGTTCTAACGGAAAGCAAGGACGAGCTGGCGGATCAACTCTTAACGTTGGGGTCACGAAGGTGACAAAGAAATCACTCGGCAGAGATCTCACACTGTCATCCGAGCTGGTGCCGTTTCAAGAGATCGACGTTTATGCCAAGGAGTCCGGCTACGTCAAGAAATTGATGGTTGATTACGGAACGCATGTGAAAGCCGGAGAAGTCATGGCCGTGCTGGAGATTCCTGAGCTACAGGCGCAGTTGCAGGAAGACGATGCGGAAATCAAGAACGCGACCAATCAAGTGACCAGGGCGCTGCATGAACTGGCTCGTTACCAGGCGCAGTACAAGGCGCTGCATCTTGAGTACACCCGCTTAAATGAAGTCTTCCAAAGTCAGCCCGGCATCGTGGCGCAACAGGAAGTGGATGACGCACAGGGGAAAGATCTAGCGGCTTCTTCGCAGGCGGATGCTGGTCAGGCAGCGTTGGAGGCGGCGCAGAGCCAACTGGCTGTATCGAAGGCGAAGCTGGCGCACGATCAAAGTCTTTACGACTATTCGAAAATTACTGCGCCCTTTTCTGGCGTTGTGACTGAGCGTTACGCAAATCTGGGGACGTTGATGCAGGCTGGAACGGGATCCAGCACGCAGGCCATGCCGCTGGTCAAGCTTTCCCAAGATGATCTGTTTCGTCTCGTCATCCCGGTACCTGAGGCCTACGTTCGCTATATCAAGATCGGAGACCCGGTCAACGTGAGCGTGCCTTCGCTCAACCGAACCTTCCCTGGAAAAGTCGCACGCTTTTCGGTCGACGTGCGATCGGACACGCGAACGATGCACACCGAAGTCGACGTTCCCAATGCCCGGGGCCTTCTGCTGCCGGGTCTGTATGCCGAAGCGGACCTTCAGCTCGACCGCAAAGAGAACACTCCTTCGGTTCCCCTACAGGCGTTGAGTAGGAATGGCGACTTGGCCACGGTCTTGGTTGTGGGTAGCGACGGAAGGCTCGAGCAACGAACGGTGCAGGTCGGATTAGAGACAAGCAGCGACGCGGAGATTGTTTCCGGGTTGACTGAGGGTGATCAGGTAGTCGTCGGCGACCGAAGCGGACTGAAGCCCGGAGAAAAGGTGATCCCGCGTCCGATTACCGTCCCTGGATACGAAGAGGGAGATACGCAGCCGTAGAACAGGATCAGAACCATGCCAGGATTTTCAATTCGGAATCCGTATTTCATCATCGTGCTCTGCCTGGTGCTGCTGGTCATCGGAGCCACCAGCCTCATGCGCATGCCGGTCGACCTGTTTCCGCCGATCAATCTGCCCGAGGTGGTGGTGGCGACCTTTTATTCCGGCATGCCGCCCGAGGATATCGAGACCGACATTACCGATCCGCTGGAAAGATTCTTTACGCTGGCGGCGGGCGTCGATCACATGGAGTCGCGGTCGCTGCTGGGCGTGAGCATTATCAAAGTCTACTTTCAGCCCGGAACAAGCCCGGACGCCGATGTGACCCAGCTCTCAAACCTGGCACTGGCGGATATGAAACGTCTGCCGCCCGGAACTCTGCCGCCGGTGGTGTTGAAGTTCGACGCCTCCAGCCTGCCTGTGGCTCTGGTGACGGTCAAGGGTGAAGGCCTCAGCGAGACGCAACTGCACGACTACGCACAATTCCAGATCCGCAATCAGATCACATCCGTTCCCGGGTCATCGATTCCCGGCGTGTTCGGTGGAATTTACCGCCAGATCATGGTGTACATTGACCCGTACAAACTATCGTCGCGCCAGCTCAGCCCGATGGATGTCGTCAACTCGGTGAACAATTCGAACCTCATTCTTCCCGCTGGCGACGTGAAGATGGGACCTTACGATTACTTCGTTTACTCGAACAGCCTGGTTGACAACATGGACGAGTTGAACAAAGTGCCGCTCAAAGTCGACGGGCACTCGTGGGTCACCGTCAGTGATGTGGGCAAGGCCGAAGACGCGCATGGAATCCAGACCAATATCGTTCGCATCGACGGGCAAAAATCCGCCTATATTCCGGTCATGAAGCAGGGCGGCGACTCCAACACCATCGCGGTCGTTGATGGCGTACGTGAGTTGCT
>JASHNX010000207.1 GCA_030041415.1 Candidatus Sulfotelmatobacter sp. | reverse complement strand
CGCTACGCAAATCTGGGGACGTTGATGCAGGCTGGAACGGGATCAAGCACGCAAGCCATGCCGCTGGTCAAGCTTTCGCAGGACGATTTGTTTCGTCTCGTCATTCCAGTCCCCGAGGCCTACGTTCGCTATATCAAGATCGGAGACCCGGTCAACGTCAGCGTGCCTTCGCTCAGCCGGACCTTCCCTGGGAAGGTTGCGCGCTTCTCGGTTGACGTTCGATCGGACACACGAACGATGCATACGGAAGTCGATGTTCCCAATGCTCAGCGGCTTTTGGTGCCGGGTCTGTACGCCCAGGCAGACCTCCAGCTAGACCGTAAGGAGAATACTCCGTCCGTTCCACTGCAAGCCCTGAGTCGGAAAGGAGACATGGCCTCAGTTTTAGTCGTGGGCAGCGACGGAACGCTGGAGCAGCGAACTGTGCAGGTCGGATTAGAGACGAGCAGCGACGCGGAGATTGTTTCGGGATTGAGTGAGGGTGATCAGGTAGTCGTCGGCGATCGCAGCGGGCTCAAACCCGGAGAGAAGGTGATCCCGCAGGCGATTTCCGTGCCCGAATACAAAGAGGAAAGCACACAGCAGTAAAACGGGATAAGAACTATGCCAGGATTTTCAATTCGGAATCCGTATTTCATCATCGTGCTCTGTCTGGTGCTGCTGGTTATCGGAGCCACCAGCCTCATGCGCATGCCGGTCGACCTGTTTCCGCCGATCAATCTGCCCGAGGTGGTGGTGGCGACCTTTTACTCCGGCATGCCGCCCGAGGATGTTGAGACCGACATCACCGATCCGCTGGAAAGATTCTTCACGCTGGCGGCCGGCGTCGATCACATGGAGTCGCGGTCGCTGCTGGGCGTGAGCATTATCAAAGTCTACTTCCAGCCCGGAACCAGCCCCGACGCCGATGTAACTGCACTGTCAAATCTGGCGCTGGCGGATTTGAAGCGTCTGCCGCCCGGAACCCTGCCGCCGGTGGTGTTGAAATTCGATGCCTCCAGCCTCCCTGTGGCGCTGGTGACGGTCAAGGGTGAAGGCCTCAGTGAGACGCAACTTCACGACTACGCGCAATTCCAGATTCGCAACCAGATCACATCCGTTCCCGGCTCATCGATTCCCGGCGTGTTCGGCGGAATTTACCGCCAAATCATGGTGTACGTTGACCCGTACAAACTGTCGTCGCGCCAGCTGAGCCCGATGGATGTCGTCAACTCGGTGAACAACTCGAACCTCATTCTTCCCGCTGGCGACGTGAAGATGGGACCTTACGACTACTTCGTTTACTCAAACAGCCTAGTCGACAACATGGAGGAGTTGAACAAGGTGCCGCTCAAAGTCGACGGGCACTCGTGGGTCACTGTCAGTGACGTGGGCAAGGCGGAAGACGCGCACGGAATCCAGACCAATATCGTTCGCATCGACGGGCAAAAATCCGCCTATATTCCGGTCATGAAGCAGGGCGGCGACTCCAACACCATCGCCGTCGTCGATGGCGTCCGCGAGTTGCTCAAGCATCTCTATGACATACCGAAGCAGATGGTCACCAGCGTCGTGTTCGACCAGTCGGTGTATGTCAAAGAGGCGATCAAGACGGTGCTGCACGAAGGATTTCTCGGGTTGATCCTGACCAGCCTGATGATCCTGATCTTCCTAGGCAGCTTCCGCGCGACTACTGCCGTGCTGCTTTCGATTCCGTTGTCCGCGCTCGCGGCCTTCGTAGCACTAGCGCTGATGGGCAGCACAATCAACACCATGATCCTGGCGGGAATGGCGCTGGCATTTTCGCGCGTCATCGACAACTCGGTGATCTCGCTGGAGAACATCTACCGCCATCTGGAAATGGGGGCAGCGCCCATCATTGCCGCCGAGGTCGGGGGCAGCGAAGTGAATCTAGCCGTGCTGGCCGCCACTCTGGTCGATGTCGTCGACTTCTTTCCCGTGATCTTTTTATACGGTGTGGCGAAGTTTCTTTTCTCCGCGCTGGCGCTGGCCTTCTGCCTCTCGCTGCTGGCTTCGTATGTAGTGGCCATGACCGTAATTCCACTTTTCTGCTCGCGCTTCTTGAAGCCGAAGCCGCACGGCGAGGTCCACGACGACCACCAATATCATCCCGGACCACACCCTGCGTCGTGGATGGACAAGCTCAACGAGCGCTTCAACGGGATATTCAACGGAGTTCTCGATTACTACGAGCAATGGGTGAGGCGTGCACTGGAGCGGCCTGCGCGGACGGTTCTTCTTTTGAGCGGAGTGTTCGTCGCCAGTTTGGCGATTTATCCGCTTGCCGGGCTGGCGTTTTTCCCCAAGACTGATGCGGGCCAGTTCACCATCAACGTGAAGGTTCCGACTGGCACTCGGATCGAAATGACCGACCAATACGTCGCCAAGGTGGAGGGCTTGATCCGCAGCTCAATGGACGGCAACGATCTGCGTCGCATCGTTTCCAACATCGGCATGGTCCCCGATTTTTCCGCTCTCTACACCACCAATGCCGGAGCTTACACCGCAACGGTGCAAGTGCAGTTGAACCCCTCCCATCGTCGCAGCAGCTTCGAATATATGGACCGCATTCGCGAGAAGATGGCAAAGCAGTTTCCCGAAATCCGGACCTTCTTCTCCAGCGGTTCAATGGTCGACGCCATTTTGAACCAGGGCGCGCCCGCTCCCATCGATGTGCAAGTCAGCAGCTCTGATCTCCCACAGATCGACAATATCGCGCAGGACCTGGCTGCGAAGATTCGCCAGATTCGCGGTGTTGGCCAGGTCTACATACCGCAGGATATGAACTATCCCGCGCTGCGTCTGGACGTGGACCGCGTTCACGCCGGCGAACTCGGACTGACACAAAAGGATGTTGTCGATAACGTAATAACCGCGCTCAACTCCAACTATATGATTGCGCCCAACTACTGGGTCGATCGCAAGAGCGGCAATGACTATTACCTGACCGTGCAGTATTTCGAGAACGGGCAACCCGCCATTCACAACATGGCTGACCTGGGTCAGATTCCGTTGCGTGATCCCAGCGCGAGCGGAAATATCAATTGTGGTCCATCTGGCCCGCCGCGACTCGGCAATGGGCAGCCGTCCTGGGCCTGCAACGGAGCGGGCGCATCGACTACCGTTCTGAACAATGTCGTCAGCGTGCAGCAAACCCAGACGCCGACAGAGGTCGATCACTATCAGATTCAGAAGGTCGTCGATGTTTTTGTGACGCCTTCCGGAGAAGATCTCGGACGAGTCCGCAAAGCGATCCTCGACATTCTTGCCAAGACGGATGTTCCCTCAAACGTGCGCGTGAACCTTCGCGGCATGGTGCAGGGCATGGAAGCGTCGTTCAAGAGCTTTGCCTTCGGACTTGTCATTTCCTTCCTGCTCCTCTACCTGATCCTCACCGCGCAGTTCAAATCGTTTGTCGATCCCTTCCTGATCATGTTGGCGATACCTATGGGATTCGTGGGCGTGCTGATTATCCTGCCGCTGACTGGCGCAACCTTAAATGTGATGTCGTTGATGGGCGTGCTGATGCTGGTGGGCATTGCCGACTCCAACAGCATTCTGATCGTGGACTTTGCCCACAATCTAGAAAAACAAGATAGGTCGCCGCTCGATGCCGTCATCACCGCATGCCGCGTGCGCCTGCGCCCGATTCTGATGACATCATTAGCCACTATCATCGGCATGATTCCCATGGCGCTCAAGCTGGGAACGGGAGCGGAACAATATGCACCGATGGCGAAGGCCATTATCGGCGGCCTGACTTCCTCTGTGCTACTGACGATCTTCATCGTGCCCGCGGCGTATTTGCTGGTCTACGGAAAAAGGGGCGGCAGGACTGCTAGTGCGCTTAACGAGGAGCCACAAGGATGATGGCAGTACGAGGCAGATTGAAAACTATTCCCGCGATGATCGTTCCGCATATCACGATCGTCTTACTCGCCGTAAATGTCTGGGCACAAGGGAGCTCCTTTTCGGCAATGCGCGCAAATCTCCCTTCCGCACCGCTGCCGCAGAGTCCCACGCAGGCGAGCGACACGGCAAAGGCAGCGGCGTCATCGCAGGCGTCATCGCAGCAGAGTGCTGCGCCCGCCATCATTCTTTCCGTCAAGGATGCGGAGAATTTAGCCAAAAAAAATAACCCACAGATTTCAGTTGCGCGTCTGACGGCGCTAGCTTCGCAGCAAGTCACGCGTGAGGCGCGATCGAATCTCTGGCCGACCGCGCACATCGACCTGACGGCGGTGGACGCGAATCCAGGATCGCGTATTGCAGCCGGAGCGCTCAACAACCCTGCGGTCTATCAGCGGGCAGCCGTCGGCACGACGGTCGCCCAGCTTTTGACCGACTTCGGACGTACTACGAACCTGATCGCCACTGCGAACCTGGCGGCGAAAGCGGAAAATGAGAACGCAGTCGCAACGAAAGAGCAGATTCTGCTCGCGGTAGATCAGGCTTTCTACAACGCGCTGACGATGCAGGGCGTGCTTGCTGTGGCGCAGCAAACGGTAAAGGATCGCCAGACGGTATCGGACCAAGTGGGGGCGCTGTACAAGAGCAAGCTCAAATCGGAACTCGACTTCAGTTTTGCCAACGTCAATCTCGCGCAGGCAAAGTTGCTGTTGCTGGATGCTCAGAACAACGTGAACGCGGCGCAGGCATCGCTTTCGGCGGTGCTTGGTTTCCAAAGCCTTCAGGATTTTCAACTAGTAGAAGATGCAACTCCTCTTGCCGCCCCTTCAGGCAATGTGGATGATTTGATCACCTCTGCTTTTGCGCAGCGCCCAGAGATTCTCGCTCTCGAATTTCAGTCGGAGTCGGCTCGGAGGTTTCGAAAAGCCGAGCGTGACTTGCTTTTTCCCGATGTTCAGGCCTTGGGCACTGTCGGAGACACGCCGGTGCGAAACCCAATCATTTCCAGTTGGTACGGAGCGGTCGGAGTCAACATCGATATCCCAGTCTTCAATGGTTTCCTTTACACAGCGAGAGCACGCGAGGCGTCACTGAGGGCTCAAGCCGTGCGCGAAAAACTTCGTGATTTGCGAGATCGTATCGCACAAGATGTGCGCACTGCCTGGCTCAATACCCAGACAGCTTATGACCGGCTCACAGTGACACAACAACTGCTCGATGAGGCAAACCTGTCGCTTAAGCTGGCACAGTCCCGCTACAACCTCGGTCTTGGCTCAATTGTCGAGCTCAGCCAGGCCCAGCTTCAACAGACGCAGGCCCAGATTGGCAACGTTCAAGCGGGCTATGGCTATCGACTTGCGCTAGCCACACTACAGTACGAGACAACAGGCCTGTGAAAATCGCGTTGTCTAATCGGGATGTTTCAACAACAAGCCTGTCAGATCGGGCCAAACCGCAGCCTACTCAGATGGTCGTCGAGGCGCTGTATGCTCATTGTTTGCGGGATGATCTGAAGCCACCGAACTCGATAAAGCACTGTCCAGCCCAAAAGAATTTTTACACCAAGATTCATGTCTCGAAGGGAGCGTTTGTATTCGCACGGCTCACGCCTTTATTTTCCGTTGCGATCCTCCAATGCACAAGGTTACTCGCAAGTTATTGGCGTAAACAGGCGATCACACTCAAAACCCTCGACGGTCGCATTCTCAGTCAACCCGCAACATCACGTCAATTGATTACGGCTATCCACACCCGCGGCAATACGGTCATCTCCGCCGCTTGGCAACTCCGCAATTTGTTTTTGCCGTCCACCTTGTGATAGAGAAGTGTGATGATTTTCTTGAGGCAATGGACACGCAGCTTAAGCGCAGCACTGCTGATCGCGTTGTTGACCGGCGGGACCGCGCGCAACGCCAGCGCAGAGGATAATGGTCTCGAGCGCACGCCCGTTCTCGGCTGGAGCAGTTGGAGCTTCCTCCGCCAGCATCCCACGGCAGCCCAAATCAAGGATCAAGCGCTCGCCCTGCATAACTCCGGATTGCAGAAAATCGGCTACGAATACATAAACCTCGATGACTTTTGGTACATCTGCCCGGGAGCGCAAGGTCCGAACGTCGACTCC
Source organism: Candidatus Sulfotelmatobacter sp. (assembly GCA_030041415.1). Classification (GTDB taxonomy): domain Bacteria; phylum Acidobacteriota; class Terriglobia; order Terriglobales; family Acidobacteriaceae; genus Sulfotelmatobacter. The sequence goes on along the minus strand of JASHNX010000207.1, from coordinate 365 downwards.
TATGGCCGCTGGGTCACGGACCCATCGAAATTCCCCGCCGAGGGAGATACTGCCGGCATCAAGGCAGTCGCTGATTACGTCCACGGTCTCGGGATGAAGTTCGGAATCTACGTTACGCCGGGCATTTCCAGGCAGGCAGTCAGCCAGAACACGCCGATTAAAGGTACATCGTACACGGCTGCCCAGATTGCGGAACCGTCGGTAAAAGAGAACAACTACAACTGTAAGGGCCTGGTCCGCATTGACTACAGCAAGCCAGGAGCGCAGGAGTATACGAATTCATGGGTAGAAATGCTCGCGGCGTGGGGCGTCGATTACATCAAGATTGACGGCATGACAGATAACAACGCCGATGACGTTAAGGC
>JASHNX010000206.1 GCA_030041415.1 Candidatus Sulfotelmatobacter sp. | reverse complement strand
AGCTTCTTCCTGGTTCGACACGTACGTGGTTGACGGCCTGGTGAATTTTGCCGGATGGATCACTCGGCTTGCCGCGACAATTTCCAGTTGGTGGGACAAGTTCATTATCGATGGCATCGGCGTCAACGGCCCTGCGATTTTGGCACGCATGTTGTCGTATCCCGCTCGTTTGTTCGACTGGGGACTGGTGCAGTGGTATGCGCTGGTGATGACCGCCGGTTTAGTTGGATTCATGCTTTATTACGTGTGGCATTGAGCGATGAGCAATGGGCGGTGAGCAACGAGCGTACACACCGCTCAGTTTGCTCACTGCTCATCGCTCATAGTTCATAGCCGAAAACAATGTACAACCATATTCTCTCCATCATTCTCTTCACGCCGCTGGTGGGCGCGATTGTGCTCCTGTTCGTTCCTAGGGAGAACAAAGAGGCCATCCGCTGGATCGCCAACATTTTCGCGCTCGGTGGATTTCTCATCTCGCTGCCACTGATTCCGTGGTTCTGGGCGCTGCGCTTTGAGCCTGGCTTCAAGTTCATCGAAGGCGCTGCCGGCAACTGGATTCCCTCGATCGGCGCGGGCTATCTGATCGGCATCGATGGCATCTCGTTTCTGCTCATCCTGCTCACCACGCTGCTGGGTTGGATTTCGATCCTTTCTTCCTGGACGGCAATCGAGAATCGCGTCAAGGAGTATTACGTCTGGTTTCTCATCTTGCAGACCGGAATGCTCGGCGTTTTCATGGCGCTCGATTTCTTCCTGTTCTTCGTTTTCTGGGAAGCCATGCTCGTGCCGATGTACCTGCTGATCGGCATCTGGGGCGGCCCGCGAAAACTCTACGCCGCTATCAAGTTCTTCCTCTACACATTGGCCGGCTCCGTCCTGATGTTGCTTGGAATCCTGTTTCTCTATTTTCATCATCACACGCTCACCGGCGTCTACACATTTAGCCTGACAGCTTTGTATGACACCGCGCCGAAAATCTATTCCGATCCTGCGTACGGCCCGACCATCGCAACCTTGCTCTTCTTCGCGTTCTTTTTCGCCTTCGCCATCAAGGTGCCGATGTTCCCCTTCCATACGTGGCTGCCTGACGCGCACGTCGAAGCTCCGACCGCCGGCTCTGTCATTCTTGCCGGTGTCTTGCTGAAGATGGGAACGTACGGATTCATCCGCTTCTCGCTTCCATTTTTCCCCGACGTTCTCACGCATACCAAAGTTCGCGGATGGATGATCGCTCTCTCGATCATCGCCATCATCTACGGCGCCCTCGTTTCGCTGATGCAAAAAGATATGAAGAAGCTGGTGGCTTACTCTTCGGTTAGCCACCTCGGTTTCTGTACACTGGGAATTTTTGCCCTCAATTCGGTCGGCCTAAGCGGATCGGTCCTGCAACAGATCAATCACGGCATCTCGACCGGCGCTCTGTTCTTGATCGTCGGCGTTTTGTATGAGCGTCGGCACACGCGCGAAATCGCCGAGTATGGCGGCATCTCGAACGTGATGCCGGTTTACGCGACGATCACGATGATCATGTTTCTCTCTTCGATGGGGCTGCCGCTGCTGAACGGTTTTGTCGGTGAATTTACCATTCTGCAGGGCACTTTCATGGAGAACTGGCGCTGGGGCGCGTGGGCCGTTCCCGGAGTCGTTCTCGCCGCGGCGTATTTGTTGTGGCTTTACCAGCGCGTGTTCTTCGGCACGGTCACCAATCCCAAGAACGAGAAACTGCAGGACCTCACTCCCCGCGAAGTCCTGATGTTTGTGCCTTTGCTGATCGTGGCGTTCTGGATCGGCCTCTATCCCAAACCGTTTTTCCAGATTCTCGAACAGCCGGTCAATCAACTGGTGCAAAACGTCCGCACGCCTCAAGCCGGTGGTGCGATGAATGCCGAATTGCGCCAGCCGAGCCAGAGCAATACGCCGGTGTTGCAGGCGGCGTCTGAAGCAAAAGTTTCTTCAGAGGACCGCCCCGTGACGCCATCGATGAAAGGAAACCGATAGTGGGCGCGTTTGCTTACAACTGGAACGATTATGTGCTGGCGCTGCCTATCCTTCTGCTCACCCTCTTTGCCATCGGTATTCTGCTAATCGATCTCATGATTCCGCCGGAGACGAAGTGGGTGAACGCCATGACCGCGCTGATCGGGGTCGGATTTTCGACCGCGGGCGTGCTGAAAATTCAGTTCTGGATGAAAACCACGCCATATGCCCACATTGGTTTTCAGGCCATGATGGGCACCATGATTGTCGATCGTTTCGCGGTTTTCTTCTTCTACTTGTTTCTGGCAGGCACGGCGATTTCCATCCTCATGTCGGTGCGCTATATGCAGACTGAGCACGAGAATCACGGCGAGTATTACGCGCTGATGCTGCTCTCGGTCGTCGGCATGATGTGCATGGCTTCAGGGATGGACATAGTGCTCATATTCATCGGGCTTGAGCTGATGGCGATTTCCACGTACGTACTCGTCGGTTTTTTGCGTCGCGACCGGCGCTCTAACGAAGCGGCGTTGAAATATATCTTGCTGGGCGCATTTTCATCGGGAATCTTCGCTTACGGCTTGTCTCTCTTGTACGGCCTTACGGGCACTACGAATCTCGTCGGTATCAACCACGAGATGGGCCGCATTCTCACGCAAAATCCTCACCATCCGGTCGCGATCGTTGCCTTGCTCGCCACGATGACCGGGCTGTTATTTAAGGTTGCTGCCGTGCCCTTCCACCAATGGGCGCCCGACGCGTACGAAGGCGCGCCGACCTGCGTTACCGGTTTCATGTCTGTCGCGGTGAAAGCCGCCGGATGGGCCATGCTGTTGCGCATTCTGTTGTGGGGACTGTATCCCATGCGTTCGTTCTGGGTTCCTGTGCTGGTCTTCGTCTCCATCGCGACCATGACCGGCGCGAATTTCGCCGCGCTCACCCAGACAAATACCAAGCGCCTGCTCGCCTACTCTTCCATTGCCCACGTGGGCTACATGCTGCTTGGTTTGATCGCCGGCACGAAATACGAGCTGAACCCTGACGGCTACAAAGGCATTCTTATTTATCTGCTCGTCTATACCTTCATGAACCTCGGAGCGTTTGGCGTCATCACCTCGCTGCGTCATCGGAAGGTCATCGGCGATGAGCTTGACGACCTGAACGGCCTTTATGAACGAGCGCCGGTGGAAGCCGTTCTCATGTTGCTGTTCCTGCTTTCGCTGGCGGGCATTCCTCCCCTGGCCGGCTTCTATGGCAAATACTTCATCTTTCTCAGCCTGATCGAGAGTGGACATTATGCGCTCGCCTCCCTGGGCGTGCTTTATTCGGTCTTCGGCCTGTATTACTACCTAAAGATGGCGAACGCCATGTTCATGGGCCAGCCGGAAGAGGAAGGCAGGCTGCCGGTGAGCTGGAGCATGCGAACGGCGCTGGCGATCGCTGCCTTCGCGACGGTTTTCATCGGAATCATGCCCGAACGCTTCATTGGCATCACGGACTGGCTGCTGGGGATAACAAGAAATCCGTCAGTCGCGCAGCTGATGCATTGAGGTCTCAGTCGAGCGGCTGTCTCTTGAACTAGCACGCATAGTCTGAGATTGATAGAACGGGCCTATGCCATCTCAACCTCCCCCGCGCGATCCCGATCAGCAAAAATCCGAGGGCAAAGAAAATTTCTGGGTGCAGGCCACGCGCTACAGCGAATTGGCGATGATCTTTCCCGCGGCCGTGGTTGTGGGATGGCTGGCCGGCGCAGCGCTTGATCGTTGGCTGCATACTACGTGGCTGTACCTTGCGGGATTGATTCTTGGCGGAATCGCTGGTTTCGCCGACCTGATTCGCCTGGTCCTGCGGGATTCGAAGTGAGGGCCGTCACGTTCCCTACTTCTCCCGATAAAACTGCAGGCAAACGCCGGATGGAAGAATCATGTGGAACTCGCGCCGTCCCCAGGGTTTCACCTCCAGCGGTCCTACCTTGGCCGGAATGGCTTGATATTCCTGATAAAGCGCATCCAGGTCCGAAACTCCGATGCTATAGCTCGCGTTCTCGGCCCACTCGCGGTTGGCGTTCTCCACAAGATTAAAGCCAACACTGCCTCGGCGAATGCCGGCGCCATTCGGCGACTGCCACACTACCGAGAATCCCATCTGTTCCGTAAAGAACTTGAGCGCGTCCGCAAGCTTCCCGCCGGTCGGGATCATCGGGGTTATCGAGAGCAGTTCGGATGACATGCCGGTCATTCTACCGGCATTTTTCGTTTAGCATATTGGCGAACGAAATCGCGATGTCAACTGATCCGGCCAAAACCGAGGACGTGAACTCCGCAGCCGAGGTTTTCTATTCCGCTGCTCTGGCCCGTATCGGCAAGCTTATGCCCGCGCTCGCTCTCGTCCTGTGCGCGGTTGGGTGGTGGGTGTTCGGACTGCGCCCGGCCATCGGTTTCGCTTTCGGCTGCGCCATCGCCTGGGTCAATTTTCATTGGTTGAAGCGCGTGATCGCGGGTTTTACCGATCGCGCTACCGGATCGACTGACTCGAAATCAGGCAGTGGAATCGTATTCCGTTTTCTGCTGCGCTACGTTTTGATGGCTCTCGGAGCCTATGCTATATTGACTGTTTCACCCGCGAGCCTGCAGGGGCTTCTTGCGGGCTTATTTTTGCCCGTCGCAGCCATTCTGTGTGAAGCCGTCTACGAGTTGTATGCGGCGCTGGCACACGGGCTATAGGCAATCCAATAACGGGGAATTGGCCGTCCGGTAGCTTCTTATGCCTGAGCAACTCTGGTTCACGCACCTGTTGAATAGTCTGTTTGCGGGGATCGTTACGCCTTTCCTGCGGTTGCTTCACATCCATCCAAAATATGCGGATGCGCCCATATCCAACTCTTTTGCGATGGAGGTCCTGATTTTTGGCTTCCTGCTGATCATATTTGTTCTGCTGCGCTCGCGGTTATCGGTTGATAATCCCGGCAACCTCCAACATACGTTCGAATGGCTGGAGGGGTTGATTCAGGACCAGAGCAACGAAATCATCGGCCATCACAGCGAGCCTTACACCGCGTTCTTGATGACGCTGGCGCTCTTCATTCTTTGCGCAAATCTGCTTGGGCTTATTCCGAGCTTCGAGTCGCCAACGGCGGTACCGATTGTGCCTCTGGGATGCGCCATCGGAGCGTTTTTCTATTATCAGACACAAGGATTCAAGCACGCTGGTATCAAATACCTGGCCCACTTTGCCGGCCCGATGCCGGCATTGGCGCCACTGATGGTGCCGATTGAACTCATCAGCCACCTCGCGCGCGTGCTTTCGCTGACCATTCGTCTCTTCGCCAATATGTACGCGGGCGACATGGTCACTCTGGTTTTTATTTCGCTGCTGCCGATCGCTTTTCCGATCCCGTTCCTGATATTGCATATTTTCGTTTCCCTGCTGCAAACGTATATTTTTGTTCTGCTGACTACGGTTTATTTGCAGGGCGCAGTTTCGGAAGGGCATTAAAGGCGGTGGCCTGCGATTTTCAGCCGCGAGCGTGAGGGCGTCTGCAAGGTATGGCGTCAACCACCCACTGGCGGTATTTCATAGGAGGAGGAACACAATGGGTAAGTTAAGCAAGCTGTTCATGGCACTTTCCGTTCTCTCGTTTGCGGTGCCCGCGTTTGCGCAGGGCGGAGCAGAAGTGGGGACGAACTGGGTAGCCATCGCCGCCGGATTTTCAATGGCATTCGCATCGGGTATTTGCGCCTTGGCGCAAGGCAAGGCGACTGCGTCGGCGGCCGAGAGTCTGGCCCGCAATCCAGCCGCCCGTCCCGGCATTCAGCTGGCGCTGATTCTGGGCCTGGCGCTGATTGAGTCCCTCGCGCTCTACACACTGGTGATTATATTTGTGAAAGTGAAGTAGGACTTCCGACTTCGGCTTCACAAGAAAGCCTCTGCTGTTCGCAGAGGCTTTTCTTTCGTGGAAGCTTATAAGCGTTCAGCACAGTCAGCTTTTCCTCAGTCCGACCCAATCGTCTTCTTTCTTTTGCGGACCCCGATTGAGCGCTTCCACCAGCAACCGCCGTAAACGATAACGGCTTTCGAGATCGGTGCTCACGATTTCAAATCCGACTTCGTTGACCCGCGCCCGCCGCAACAGCACGTGAGCCCTGATCTTGGTTCTTACGCCGAGGGAAATCTCGAGATCGGCTTCGCTGCCGATGCGGAGATTATCTTCCTTTGTGCCCATGCCTCCGCCGAGGCTCAATTCGCGAATCAGAATCTTCGATTTTCCCCACGAGCTTCCAATCGTCGCCGGAACTGTGCGCGCCAGCACCATGCGCTCGTAGCGCCGCTGCCGTACCCACGGGCATGCCGGAGCCGTATCCAGAGGCGCGATGGCCAATTCCGAAGGCTCGAGGCTGCTGTCGGAGAGGATCTGCGCGCTGTAGCGCGGATCGGTCTTGGCCCGCGATTGCGCCGCGGCGATTCGCAACTCGCGGTGATGAACCCATCCGAAAGTTTTCTTTGATTCGACAATTTCGCGCAACAGTGTCAGAGATTCGTTATCACGCAGCCGGCCAAGCGACTCGATCGCTTTCAACTGGATAAACGGAGAGCGTGACGCCGCTTCCCCCGGCCGCGCCATCGCCTGCAGCGGAGGCGCAGCGGTCAAATCTCCGCTCATGCCGATTTCATCAATCGTCTCGGGTAGAACCAGCGAATCCAGAATCTCCGCCAGTTCCAATAACGTGCGGCCACGATCCGGCGCAGCGCCATAAGCAATCTGTCGCACCACAATGTCGTGATAAAAGCGGTTCCACTCGGGCATGCGCGCGGGCAGCAGCTCAAGCAGAGTTCCCACGTCGAGACGGCTGAGCAGGCCCACCACCGCCGAAGCTTGCCGCGACTGACCAGTGCGCAAAATCTCGCGAAGCTGAGCTAGCGCCGGGCTGCCCAATTCCTTAACCAATTCGACCATGAGGTCGCATTCGTCACGACGCATGCAGCGGAAGAATCGATCGGCTAGGTGCTCGGCTCCCGATTGGCAGGTGCGCCGGAGAATTAGCAGCAAATCCTCGGGCATGGGATCGGAGCGCAACGCTTCTTCAATGAACTCGGGGATGCGGTTCTCAACGCCGATGCGTGGCCGCAAGTCGTTCACCATGACCGGCCGCTGCTGCAGCAGGGTTTCCATCGAGGCGCACACTTCATTTACAGCCTGGTAATTCTTGGCCTCGCTCGCCTCCTGGCTCAAACGCACAAAAGCCGCGCTCAGAAGGCTTTGCAGCTCCGCATCTTTCTCCACGCAGATCTGCTGCGTCACTTTGCGGATAGCTTCCGCCATGGCTTCGCCGCCCAGTCGCGCATAGAGGTCTGCAATCTGGCTTAGCCCAATCGCGGTTTTGCGGCGTGGCTCCGAATCTTTTGCCGTTACGCAGCTTGCGTAATTGTTCAGAATGTCCGTGGAGGTCTGCTTGTCATCGCGGTCGAGCAACAGTTCAACAAATTGCCGGAGGTTGCGCGGCGGCACGCACGGAGCTTCATTCGATAGCAGCACCGTCTTCTTGCCAGATTCCGGGACTTCGGCCCAGAACATCCGGTCGAGAATGTCGGCATGGGATTCAACCAGTATGCCGGCCTTGCTCATCTTCTCTTCTTGGATCTTGAGAATCTGGCGCAATGAGTCCATCTGCCGGCTCATGTGCTCCATCATCTGGTGTACGGCATTGACCTTGACTTCGCCCTTGGAATACCGCTCAAGCGCGAAGCGGATCGCCATGTGCTCGGCTGCTTTCATCAGCAAAGGAGCATCTTCTTCTTGATCAGCCGTTGCTTTGGCTGCGAGGCTTCCTAGAAGCTGCTGTAGGTTCAATCGCGTGTTCGGGTCGGTCGCGCCGAGGTCTTTTTGCAGTTCATCAGGGCTGATGCTGGGATCAGCTTGCGCCTGCCCAAATCGAGTCAGAAGCCGGATCGCCTGCACGACCTCCGCTTCCTGCAACGGAACAACCGTCCCTTCCCATGCCGGAGCAGTGCCAGTGGCAGCGGCTTGTCCGGCCGCTCCTTTGGTAGGAATATTCGGAACGCTGCCGAAAGGCACGACCACACCCGGTTGCCCTTGAGCAGTTCCCCCGGCATTAGCGCCTTCCGCGGCCGCGATCAACTGCAGCAATTTTTGCGGGTCGTTCAGCCATTGCTTGAATTCCGGTCCCAGAGTTTGCGCCGCGATCTGCGCGGCGACGTTGATATCTCCCGTTAGCGGATCGGCGGCGACAAACTTTACTTCGTTGATTTTGATCGTGCTCTGCTTGCCGCTGCTGCTTAGCGCTTCTTTGATTTGTTTCGAGACATCTTGCGCTTTGGAGCCGGCCAGAGTAAATGCCCGCACCAGGCGGGTAAAGTCTTCGATGGTGACGTCTTTCGAAAAATGCAAGCTGGCCAGGCCGGCCGTAGTCAACAACTGTCCGAAGCTGCGTTCCACTTGCCCGGTTTCGAGCGGCACGCCATCAAGCAGTAACTTGTTATCCGAGACGCCCAGCAGAAATCCGCCTTCGCCTGCGGCCGGCAGTCCATTCTGCAGCTCGTTCCAGGTAACCTCGAACTGCGCCTCGGTCCGCTTATGGTCGTAACCATACATCCGTGCGTATTTGATCAGGATGTTTAGGCTGTGGACGAACGCGCGCGCCGAAGCGGCACGGTTGGCGTGAAATGTAGTCGTGTTGTCGATAAAACACCCCTACCCGAGCATCGGGCTGCCCGATAAGAGGTTAAATCCGGGAGGTAAGGTGCCGCATGTTACGGAGGTAATTGAAAAATTGGCGTCTGAAGCCCCGCGGCCGCAGCGTCTCTCTCGCTTTCGCGTGGCTGGCAAATGGTGACTACGCTCACCCGCTCGCACCTCGGCACTGGCGTTGGCAGCCATCTCCAGCGACAATGAACAATGATAAGCTGCTTACTTTGTCGAGCAGCGTGACCCGTGCCTTCGCTGAATGCCAACAACCCGCCAGCGACTCAAACCGGCCTCCATTACTGGATGCTGCGAGTGCTGGAAGAGTGCGACAACGTCGCCGCCGACTTCCGTCCCGATCCTGTGCACGATCTGCGCGTCTCACTGCGCCGTTGCCGTTCGCTCGCCGACGGCTTGATGGCGCTCGATCCCGATCCCAATTGGCAAGCCATGAAGAAGGCTGGTAAACAGCTATTCCAGCGCCTGGGCGATCTTCGCGATATTCATGTGATGGAAGAGTGGATCGACAAGATTAATCCCGCGAAAAGAAGCGCTCAAAATGCTGATGAAACAATAACCGCATCGGCTGAGCCTGATTCCGGCGCATCCACTCCCGAAAATCCATCCACTTTGTCCGATCCGGCGCAAGTTTTGCGCAGAATACTTGACGCGCGAGAACAGGAACAGAAGAGCGAGGCGAAAGCTGCGGTCGAGGCTTTCGATCGCAAACAATGGCGCCAGTGGAGCAAGATGCTTCCCGCGCGCGCATCGCGCTTTCGGCTGGGTAGTGCGCTCTTCAAGCATCTCGCCCTGGAGCGCTGGACCGAGGCGCGTGAACTGCACAAACACGCCGTGCGCAGCCGGTCCCAGACCTCGTTTCACGCATTGCGTATCGGTATCAAGCGTTTTCGCTATATCGTCGAAAACTTTCTACCGGCTGAACACAGGGCCTGGAGTAACGACCTGAAGGAAATGCAGGACCTGCTTGGCGAAGTCCATGACCTGGATGTCCTCTGGTCGACCGCACTTTCATGCCATATCTTTCCCGATGCGGATTCGCGGAAGTCCTGGCACGAGCGAATCGTCAGCGAACGCGCCCGGCGCATCGGGCGCTATCGCGAAAAAATGATCGGCCCCGAATCTCTTTGGAACGTGTGGCGCGCGGCATTGCCGCAAGGCAAGCAAATTGAGGTGCTTGCGCTCCGGCGAATGAAACTGTGGGCAGCCGGACTCGACCCTGATTTCTCTCACTCCGAACACGTTGCGCGCCTCGCCCTGCAGCTTTACGACGGGCTTTTGCGCTTATCGTGGCAACCGGCCGTGGACGGAACGTCCGCCCGCCTCAGTTTGCTCGCCGCGGCCATGTTGCACGACGTTGGCAAATCACGCGGGCAAAAGAATCATCAGAAAAAGTCGATCAACCTGATTCGCCAGCATCCCAGCCCGCTCGGCTGGAACGAAAAGGATTTTCTGCGTGCGGCCATCGTCGCTCGTTTTCACCGCGGAGTGTTGCCTGGGCGCAAGCACAAGCTGTTGCGCGATCTGCTTCCCGACGAGCAGAAGGCGACAATTCAGCTCTCTGCGATTTTGCGTCTCGCCAACGCCTTCGACTCCGCCCACGACGGTCGCATCCTGCATCTTCAATTGGAAACTCCGAACAATCATCGGCCGCCGCAGAAACACGCCCGCTATCAGAAGCTTCCGACCAACGGATTTCCGCGCCGGGGCTTTGTTCTCTCCACGAACGAACCGCTGATCATCGCAGCCGAGGGTTATTCGCCCACAGGAGCGGCGGCTCAGACCATCGCCGCCGAACGCCATTTGCTGGAAACCGTTCTACGCAGGCCGATCATGATAAGGCCGATGAGAAATGCCAGAAGTGGGTTATCGCGCACCTAGTGTCTTCGGCGCGCCTTTCGAAACATGCGCGAATCGTAATTGAGGACCTCAATAGCGCGTACAACGATTTTTCTGAAATCCGGGGTTGCGGGGTTGAGCAGGCAATTGTTCTCATTCGGCGCGAGAACGGAAGGGACCCACAGCAAACAGCGCTTTCCGCGTTTCGCAAACTGATCGCCGAATCGCGCTAGTTCGGCAGGCGCGGCTGCATCCCGCCAATTGTCCGGCAAGAGTGTCCGGTCAATCTCTTCCGCTTCTACATCCTCTGGAACGTCAGCCGCTGCGAGAACCAGATCGTCCGGCGGTTCGTCCTTATCCAGGTGAACGAAATACTCAAGCATGGCGAGAGATTGATGCTCGGAGGCGTAGCTCAGGCGAACGCCAGGGCTCGACCAACGCCCGCCGTAACGGTAGGCTCCTTCGCCGTCAAAAGGATTGCTCGCAAACGCCTCGCGCAGGACGCGATAAATTCGCTTCAACTGATTCCGCCATAGGCGATCCGGCCAAGGATATTTTCCACTTGGCGTGCCCCGGCTTCCGTGTCGATTGCCCCGACCGGCGCTAAACCGCCCAGCGCCCGATTGGGCCGCTTCAGCCAGCGACGCGCACGTTCTGGATCGCCGAGATAATCGCTTGCGATCGCGACCAGTCTCGCGAGCCGATACAGGCGGTCTGATTCGTAACGCGCCAGTTTTCCGCTGCGCCGGCGGCGTTGCAGGCTGCGAGCTGAAACATCGAGTGCGGCGGCAAGCTCTTTCAGTGTCAGTCCCGAGGCGTGCATCACGCGCTCGACGACCGCAGGCGGAAATCCATCACGGATGGCTTCCCTCATGTCTCGATCGTTGGATAAAGAACGCCCCAAGGCTCGCCTGCCGCCCAGTTCGGCAACTATCGCTCGCAGTTCGTTTACCATTTGTCACCTATTGTAGCGACAAATGGCGCAGTAAGCAAACCGAAGAGTCATCGCTCCCACGAAACTTTCCAGTCACTTCCGTTCCTGAGCCGGCCCGATTAGAACTATCATGTCGTGACCCACTCCCAACTCGTTGAAAAGGCTGTCCACTGGCTGCGCAGCTATCGCTGCGGCGTCGTACTCTCCGAGCAGGCATGCGCAAGCGGCGAAATGCCGGACGCAATCGGCTGGAAGCGCGCCTGCCACTCCGTGCTTGTCGAGTGCAAAGTGACGCGGTCCGATTTTATCGCCGACCGTGCCAAACCGTTTCGCCTCAAACCGCAGAGCGGAGTCGGTTGCGAGCGCTTCTATCTCGCTCCCTCAGGACTAATCCGCTGCAACGAATTACCCAAGGGCTGGGGACTGCTCGAATGCCGCGCCGGTAGACTTGAAATGGCTCATCCCTCCGCCAAGGATCTTCGCAGCGCCACCGGTTTCCGCTATGAGATGAATCTGCTCTTGGCCAGCTTGCGCCGGGTCGAGGTTCGCATTGAACCGCAGTCCATCACTGATTTTCTGAAGTGGAAAAATCGCATGGCGGAATACAATCGCGGCAGCTTACCCGAGGGTCTAGTGGCTGCGGAAGAAGAGTTGAATGTGTTCCTGGAGCCAGAAACTTCAGCTGCGGATTGACGTTGTGCGCTCGGCGAGTACAATCTCAGAGAACCGTAACCACCTGGGACCCGAAAAAAGATCGAAAAAGAAAGAGAAAAATATGGGTGGGCTGATTCCCTTAAGCGATGCGACGCGGCGACCGGTGCGATTCCCGGCTGTCACGGCGCTGATTGTCGCGGTCAACGTCTTAGTTTTCCTCTTGGAATTGGCATACGGTGACGCCTTCGTGCTTCGCTGGTCAGCGATCCCCACCCAGATTATGTCCGGCCATGGGTGGATCACAATCCTGACGGCGATGTTCATGCACGGCAGTTGGTCGCACATCATCGGTAACATGATCTTCCTTTGGGCCTTCGGGCCGGAGATGGAAGATACGATGGGGCGCGGGCGCTACCTGATTTTCTACCTTGCTGGCGGCCTGGTGGCGATGCTGGCGCAGGTTCTGGCTGACGCGCATTCGACTGTTCCTAACTTGGGCGCCAGCGGAGCGATCGCTGCTGTAATGGGAGGATTCATCGTTACCTATCCGCGCGACCGCATCAAATCCGTTCTATTCATTTTTGTCTTTTTCAGAGTTACGTTCATTCCAGCTGCGCTGCTGATTGGCTTCTGGTTTCTCACCCAGCTCGTGCACGCCGGCGCCGTAGCACAGGTGCAGACCGGAGGGGTCGCGTACATGGCTCACGTCGGCGGTTTTATTTTCGGAGCCGTGACGGCCCGGTTATTCGAAAGTTCGTCACGAGCAGGGGCTTACGACTGAGCCGCCGGTAGGTGCTGAGATTTTTGCTCCGTCGTTGCAAGAGATGAGCGCGTCTTACTCATCGCCGTCTGCTGTCCGGATAGCCAGCGTTCCCGAATGCGGCGCTTCATCTTCGGTTCCAAAGATCCAGATGTTTCCGGGCGCTGGCCGCACTCCTGCAAACAATAGATCCGACAGGAACCCGCCTTCGGTTGGATCCGGACTCGGCGCGGTCGTCCACGTTTTTCCGTCCCAGTGGAGCAGCAGAGTAAACTGGTGGCCGGACCCGCTCGCCGAGAAATACGATCCAAACGCCCAGATGTCGTTAGGAGAATTGGCCGTTAACCCGAACAACCGATTCGATTGATAGACGCTGTTCGGTCCGATGTTAGGGCTTGGCACTACACTCCACTTTGTCCCGTCGTAGTGTTCGATCAGTGTCAAGGTCGCGGTCTCTTGTGGAGGTGGCT
>JASHNX010000205.1 GCA_030041415.1 Candidatus Sulfotelmatobacter sp. | reverse complement strand
GTGGGCTTTTCCATCCGCTTGATGTTCTCCATATGCTTTTCGGCATATTTGAGATCTTTCTGGAACTTCTTGTAGAACTCGGCGAGCGCATCGGTCCACTTCTCTTTGCCCTCTTCGATTTCGTCGAGTTCTTCTTCCAGCCGCGCTGTGTATTGCACGTCGAAAATGTCGCGGAAATTCTCGACCAGCAGATCGGTCACCACCAGGCCAATTTCCGTCGGTGTAAACTTTCCGCCGATCTTCTGCACGTACTGCCGCTCCTGAATCGTGCCCAGAATGGCAGCATAGGTCGACGGCCGTCCAATTCCGCGCTCTTCGAGTTCTTTCACTAACGACGCTTCGTTGTAGCGTGGCGGAGGTTCGCTGAAGTGCTGCTCCGGCTTCAACTCTTTCAAGGTGAGTTTCTGTCCGGCTTCCAGCGCGGGCAGCTTGTGCTTCAGTTCTTCGTCTTCCTCGTCTTTGCCTTCCTTCGATTCCTCGTAGACTCTCAGGAATCCGTCGAACTTCAGCACCGACCCCGTCACACGGAACCAGAAGACTTCGTTCGTCTTTGCCTTTGCATCGATGTCTACCGTCGTCTGGTCAAACACAGCAGGATTGATCTGCGACGCCACAAATCGCTGCCAGATCAGCTTATAAACCTTGAACTCATCCTCTTTTAAATACTGCTTGATCTGGTCCGGATGCCGCATCGCCGAAGTCGGACGAATTGCCTCATGCGCGGCCTGCGCTTCCTTTTTCTCCTTATATGTATTGGGAGTTTCCGGCAGATATTGTGCGCCATACTCCTTGCCCACATATTCGCGCACCTCGGTAATCGCCTCTGGAGCGACCCGCGTCGAATCGGTCCGCATATAAGTAATGAGGCCGACCAGCCCCTCTTCGCCCAGTTCCACGCCTTCGTACAGCCGCTGTGCGATCATCATCGTGCGTTTCACGCTGAAGCGCAGCTTGCGCGAGGCATCCTGCTGCAATTTGCTCGTAGTGAATGGTGGCGCCGCGTTGCGGCGGCGTTCTTTCTTGTCGACCGAGCGAACGACCCAATCCGCCGTTTCCAGCGCCGTGCGGATCTTTTCAGCCTCTTCGCCATTGTTGACTTCGATCTTCTCTTCGCCCTTGCCAAGAAACCGTGCGTCGAACGCCGGGGGCTTGTTTGCAGCAAGGTGCGCATCAATCGTCCAGTATTCCTTTTTCTCGAACGCCTTGATTTCGCGTTCGCGTTCAACGATCAAACGAAGCGCCACGGTCTGCACGCGGCCGGCAGAAAGCCCGCGGCGAACCTTATCCCACAACAACGGCGAAACCTGATATCCCACGAGCCGGTCCAGTACACGGCGCGCTTGCTGCGCATCCACCAGATTCTGATCAATTGCCCGCGGATGTTCGAATGCCTGCTGCACCGCGCGCTTCGTGATTTCGTTAAACGTCACGCGCTGAATGCGCGGCGGCACTTCGCCATCTTCTTTTTTCGTTTTTTTCTTTTTCTTCTTCGCGTGGCCATTGCTGTCCAATTCGTCGGCCAGGTGCGCGGCAATGGCTTCGCCCTCGCGGTCGGGGTCAGGCGCGAGATAGATCGCATCCATCCCCCCCGCCAGCTTTTTCAGCTTGGTAAGAACTTTTTCTTTGCCTGGAATGACGACATAGTCCGTCGCGAACTCATCTTCGATATCGACGCCAAGCGTGCTCTTGGGTAAATCTTTTACGTGGCCGAGCGAGGCTTCGACAGAAAAACCTTTGCCCAGATACTTCTGGATGGTTTTCGCCTTCGCCGGCGATTCGACAATGACTAAACTCTTTTGCAACTCATCCTCTGTTTGTAAAGAATTGTTTTGAAGCTAGCACGAATGGGCGGAAAGCAACAAGTTACGAGAAGAAGCTCTCAGCTATTGGCCGTTGGCCTTTGGCTACTTACGCCACACCAGACCTTAGCCTTTCCGAGAGCACAGACAACATCTTCATCACGCGTACCGCGCGGATATTCAAATCCGAGTACAGTTCACCCGAGAAAAATCCAAGGTCATACGCGAGGAGCAGATGGTAGGAAAGCTCTGAGCCAGACCCCATTGCGATCAAAACAAATCGTCCCATCTCTCCGTCCGATCTCCGTCCACATCCTTCCGCCAAGTTCGCGGCGATCGAAGCCGACGCGCGTCGTATCTGGCTTGTCAGTCCAAACCGCTCATCTCTCGGGAACGTTTCCGTCGCCTTGTAGATCGCCAAAGTCAATCGATGAGCTTCCTCCCAGACGCGCAAATCGCGATAGTTTCTCACGGGCCCACCTCCCACGCGGTTCACGCTAAGAGCCAATGGCCAAAAGCCAAGAGCCAAGAGCCAAGAGCTAGAAGCTCTTCACGAAGTTCTTCCCCGGCATCTGTCTGACCTTGCTAGCCAACTCCAATTCGAACAACGCGGCAAAAATTTCCGAGGAAGACATCTCCGTCTCCAGCTTTTCCACCAGCTCGTCGATGTGCGTTGGCTCGTCGGCTTTCAGGAGCCTGAGGATCTTCTTCTCGTGTGGAGGAAGCCCATCTTCCGGGAATAGAGATGACGTTGTGTGCTCTTCGGATTCAGGGCCGCGAGCAGGAGTCAGTGCAAGTTTCACTTCCGGCGGCAGATCTTCCCAAACGTCTTCCCACGTGGCAACCAGCTTAGCGCCCTGTTTAATCAATGTGTTCGGCCCCCAGGAGTTCTTGTTCGTAACGTTTCCTGGGACCGCGAATACATCCCGGTTTTGTTCGAGCGCGCAACGGGACGTGATGCGCGTTCCGGAGTATTCCGCAGCTTCGACGACGAGCACGCCTACCGCCATGCCACTGAGAATCCGGTTGCGAATGGGAAAATTCTGCGGCGCGGCAAACGTTCCCAGCGGAAATTCGGAGATGAACGCGCCGCCTAGCGCGAGAATCTGCTCGGCCAGACGTGAGTTTTCTTTAGGATAAATCACATCCACGCCCGTCCCAAACACCGCGATGGTCTTGCCTTTTGCCGAAATCGCGCCTCGATGACTCGAGGTGTCGATGCCGCGAGCCATTCCGCTGATAATCACTAGCCCTTGCGCGGCCAGATCGCACGCCAGCCGCTCGGCCATCCCCGAACCATATGGCGTGGGATGCCTCGTGCCGACCATGGCAATGCCCGGCTGCAAGAGCACATCAGTTTTTCCGCGAACGTAAAGCGCAAGCGGAGGGTCGTAAATCTCCTTGAGCCGCGGAGGATAGCATCGATCCTCGCACGTAATTACCGTTGCTTCTTGCGTTGCCGCCCTGGCAAGCTCTTCGCGAGCCAGTTCTGCCGATTTTCCCGTCGCAATCGATTGTGCCGAGACGGCCTGTATTCCCGCGCCCTCCAGCTCCGTGAGCGACGCCTGAAAAACCGCTGCCGGCGTACCGAAGCGCTCCACCAGCTTCTGCGCCTTGGTCGGCCCGAGCCCCGGTGTCAGCGAAATGGCCAGCCACTCCAGAACATGCGTTCCAGTCGCAGCAACAGCCTCTGGCACGGTTTTCTCCTTTCCGAACTCGCGATGAGACTGGCGGACTCTAACGGCTCGCGGAAAGTGCTGTCAAGGAAAGCGGTCACAAACCGGACCGAATGTGCTCTGCTAGAATCAAAACAGGAATGAGACGTCTGCGCATTTCCGCAATTTCCTACCTCAACACCGCACCCCTGATGTGGGATTTCGAGCACGGCGACACGTCGCAGGAGTTCGATGTTTCTTATACTCTGCCTTCAGTTTGCGCCCGCGCCCTCCAAGGCAACACCGCAGACATTGGAATTATTCCCGCAGCTGCTTATTCACAAATTCCCGGATTGGAAATCTTGCCGGACATAGCTATCGCCTCCAAGCGCGCCGTGCGATCCATCCTGCTGGTAAGCCGCGTCCCGATCGAGAAGGTTCGTTCAATCGCGCTCGATACCTCCTCGATGACTTCCGTCGCTCTAACAAAAGTCATATTCGAGAAGTGGTTCGGTTCGGGCCGCACCTTCACGGCCATGGAGCCGAATCTCGACAAAATGTTGGCGGTTCACGATGCCGGCCTTTTGATTGGCGATCCTGCCTTGCAGGTCGATCGCTCGCGATATCACACGCTGGATCTAGCCGAGGAATGGATTCGCCATACAGGTAAGCCGTTTGTCTTCGCCTTCTGGGCGGTCCGGCAGGAAGCCTTGCGCGATTTCACTCCGTCATTCGATCTCGCCGCTATTTTCCAGCAATCGCGCGATCACGGTCTCGAAGCCTTAAGCATTAGCTCCATCTCCCGCCAATGGGGCCCTCGCCTCGGGTTGAGTGAAGAAGAAGTCCGGTCGTATTTAACCACAAACATTTACTACCATCTCGACGAACCTTGTCTCGAAGGATTGCGATTGTTTTATCGCTATGCAGCTGAAATCGGCGCCCTGCCCAACGTCCCAGAAATTCGCTTTGCCGATACCGCCAGCGCCGTCCGCGCCTGAATCGATTTCAAAAAAAATTTTCGTACGCCTGCCCTGGAATTCCCATCAAAATCTATGTGCCGTTTGTTGATCACCGCCTGTTACTGGCCGTTTCCCTCTGGCACCGCCTGCGCAGCATGGGCGGGCCCGGCCTGGTCTTGCTCGGCATCGTCGACAATTCGGTAATTCCGGTCACGGGCAGCATGGACGTTCTCTGCATCTGGCTGGCGGCCCGTCATCACGAGCCATGGCCTTACTACGCAGTTATGGCGACGCTCGGAGCCATCATCGGCGGTTCCATAACTTATGGCCTTGCTCGCCAAGGCGGCAAGGAGGCCATGGAGCGAAAGCTCTCGAAGAAACGGGCCAGCCAGGTCGCGAACAAATTCGAGCGCTGGGGATTTTGGGCAGTTGCTCTCCCAGCGCTCTTGCCCCCGCCGTTCCCGTTTGTGCCATTCCTTGTTGCCGCAGGAGCTGCGCAGTATCCCCGGAAACGCTTCTTCGGATCGCTGGCGCTTGGCCGCGGAGTGCGCTACTGCATCGAAGCCTTCCTCGGCTTCCACTATGGCCGCGGCATCCTGCGCTTCTTGCGGGAATACTACGCCCCGGCATTGTCGATCTTGATTGGACTGGCCGTTCTAGGAACAGTGTTGTCTCTGATCGAGTATCTTCGCTACAAAACCCGAAGAAAAGGGCCACAGGGAAAACCGTCGCAGGCTGCCGCTTAATCAGCCTCGATTTTTGAAACCCGCTGATCTTAGAACTCTTCCTTTCGGCCAATCCGTGCGATCCGCTAAAATAGAAAGGGATCATGTCCCTAACGAAATCCCAAGCCCTCGATCTGTTCCGCTCCGACGATCTGATCGGCATCGGTATGGAAGCTGACGCTGTCCGCCGCGCCAAGCATCCCGAGGGCGTGGTCACCTACATCATCGACCGCAACATTAACTACACCAACTTCTGTACAGAATATTGCACGTTCTGCGCGTTCTACCGTCCGCTGAAGGGCCCTGCCGCCAAAGAGGGATATATTCTCGATTTCGACACCATCTACGAAAAAATTCGCGAGACAGTCGAGCTCGGCGGCACCGGCGTGCTCATGCAGGGAGGCCTGCATCCCGACCTCAAAATCGACTGGCACGAAAAAATGCTGCGTGGCATCAAGCAGCGTTTCCCGCAGATTCATCTGCACTGCTACTCGGCTTCCGAAATCATCGCCATCGCCGAATACAGCAGCCTCTCGATTCGCGATACAATCCTCCGCCTGCGCGACGCCGGACTCGACTCCATCCCCGGCGGCGGCGCAGAAATTTTGGACGACGAAGTCCGCTACAAAATCGCCCGCCTCAAATGCCTCACCGGCGACTGGATCAACGTTCACCGCACCGCCCACCAGCTAGGCATGCGCACCACGGCGACCATGATGTTCGGCGTGGGCGAAAGCTACGAACACCGCATCAACCATTTCCAGGAGCTCTACAACCTGCAAGAAGAAACCGGAGGCTTCACCGCCTTCATCCCCTGGAGCTTCCAGCCGCACAATACCGCCCTTGGCGGCCGCCACTGGGACGAAGCCACCGCCGTCGAATACCTCAAAGTCCTCGCCATCTCGCGCCTCTATCTCTCGAACTTCCTCAACGTGCAATCGAGCTGGGTCACGCAGGGCCTCAAGGTCTGCCAAATGGGACTGCGCTTCGGCGGCAACGACGTCGGCTCGGTCATGCTGGAAGAAAACGTAGTCCGCGCCGCCGGCGTGAATAACTGCACAACAGAAGAAGAACTGCGCCGCATTATTCGCGATGCGGGATTCAGGCCTGCGCAGAGGGACACGCTGTACCGGCAGTATTTTCTGAATTGAGCTCGCGACTTCCCCGGTATTCGTTAGTCGGCGCTGGAATCACCGATATTTTTCATCAAACAGCGGCGGGAACTGACCGCGGCGACCGGTGGCAATCAGCTCGCCGTCGAATACCCCGCCGTAGTTCACGCCGAACAGGCGATTGCGCAATCTGCTTTCAGCAAGAAATGGCCAACGCAAGAGCATTCCGAATTTCTGTTTCAGGCCGCGAGGCTGCGAAGACGGGTAAAGGCGAATATCGTCAAAGCCGCAAACCAGCAATAGCGCTCGCAAATTTGAGCCGCTAAATCCATACTCATGCGCGAGCGTCACATAATAGGAGGAATTGGCGCATGGCCCTTCCATGTTTGGGGTGCGCAGAAAAAGCATGCCACCCGATTTCAGAGCACGATAAAGCGCATCGCCAATCCAAAGCAGCGAATACTTCGGAATGTGTTCGATTACGTGGGACATGTGAATGAAGTCGAACTCGCCCGGATGATCGGCAAGAAACTCGCCAATATCGCCTTCGATTTTGTGTAACGTTACGTTCCAGCTCTTGAGATACGGCTTATTTTCCGGCGCAAACTCGGCACCCGAGACATTTTTATAGCCCAAGGCTAAACAGGCAGCCATAAACCACCCGTCACCGAAACCGATATCCAGGATCGCAGCATCTTTTTGCGAGGGCAGGAAGTCACGATATTCCTCCGCGACCTCCTCGATCCGGTGTTCGCTGGGAGGAATTCTCGCCGTGGGCGCGGCGCGCAACGACATGCGCCGGTAAACTTCAGCGATAAATGCGTGTGGATCCATGTGTAGAGAGGATGAAGAAGATGGGCATCTCCGTCAAGTTGGGTGTTCGCACCGGATAGCTGCGAACGATCGACGGCATTGAGTCGTGAGAACGCAAACGGCCCCGGGCATCACAATGCCGTAACCGATAGAATGGAGTCTGTGATGTCCTATCCCATCAAGACCTGTGTCGTTTGTGGAGAGGAATTCGAACTCAAACCTGGCAAGCCGGGCTTCGCCAATCGCTGCCCTTCGTGCAGCGAAGAAGATGCCGCGGGATCTGGATCGCAAAAGTCGGTGGACGCCGACGAGCGCCGCAACGAGAAAGAAGCCAACGAAGCCCGCCGCCAGGCAATGCGCAATCTGCTTTATCGCAAAGACAGTTGAAAAGTTTTGTGCAATAAGCCACGCCGATCCCGATCGAAGCAAAGCGCCGAAATTTTTACACGCACAGCAACTTCAGGCCATCCTTTGTGTTTGCAGTAATTACGGCGTCTCTGCGGCGCCGGATACTCGCCACTTCTCCAGTGTCATGAAAACAAGACGCTTTTAGCTGTTTCCACGGAGCCCGGTTCACTTGGCAGGCGAATTGCTTGAACCTGGGGTACCGCAATTGGAGGAGGTGTTTCCATGTCAGCTTTTGCTGAAACAGAATTCCTTCGACTGCTCAAGAAAGATATCGATTATTTTGAACGAACGGTTGATCTGTTTGAGGAGTTGATTCCACATCTGAGCGCTCCAGTTCAGGATCAGTGGAGATTGCAGGCGCAGTCGCGTAAAAACTTTGCGCTGGAACTGGTCATCCTTCTTGAGAAAGCCGAGGAATCCGCAAGATCGGCCGCAGTGAACGGACGTTAAGAACTTTACATACTTCTATTGAGCTTTACTCTGTAAAATACGCTCCGACTGTTGCTGCCTTGCTTTGGTGACTCGTTCTGGCGGCGGTGATGGAGCAAAATCCGGTAAAATAAGGGTTTCGACGAACCCTCTTGCTCGCTTCTGATTCCAGCCTGTATTTTTCTGTGCTCGCGTTCTTGGGCGCTCCGCGAGGGGTGGTCCCTTACCTGCGCCAGCATTTGCTAGACAAAACTTTTCAGGGCCTTTACCACACGGACGCTTTCGATCGCGCTCTCTTGATTCCTTACTTCATCGTGCTGGTTTTGCTCGCCGGCTATGGAATTCATCGCTACATCCTCGTCTACCTTTATTACAAACACAAAGACCGGCGAACGAGCGAACCCGCTGCTTTTTTTAGTGACCTGCCGCGCATCACCGTGCAGTTGCCGATCTTTAACGAACAATATGTGGTTGAGAGGTTGCTCGACGCAGTGTGCAAACTGAAATATCCGCGAGAGAAGATCGATATCCAGGTGCTCGACGATTCGACCGACGAGACGGTCGATGTGGCGAGAAATCTTGTCGAGCGCTATGCGGCGCTGGGAAATCCCATCACTTATCATCACCGCACGAACCGCGCCGGTTTTAAAGCCGGAGCGTTAGCCGAAGGTTTGAAAACCTCGAAGGGCGAATTTGTCGCCATTTTTGACGCCGATTTCACGCCTCCGGAAGATTTCTTGCTGCGTACTATTCACCACTTCACCGATCCCACGATCGGCATGGTGCAAACCCGCTGGACGCACATCAACCGCAACTATTCATTTCTTACGCAGGTCGAGGCCATTCTGCTCGATGGACATTTTGTGCTCGAGCACTCCGGCCGCGCCCGCAGCGGGGTGTTTTTCAACTTCAATGGCACCGCGGGTGTCTGGCGGCGCGCAACCATCGACGAGGCCGGCGGCTGGCAGCACGACACGCTCACCGAAGATACCGACCTTTCCTATCGCGCGCAGCTCAAAGGATGGAAGTTCATCTATCTGCAGGATGTGGAATGCCCTGCTGAGCTTCCGGTCGAAATGACGGCTTTCAAAACCCAGCAGGCGCGCTGGGCCAAAGGCCTGATCCAGACGGGAAAGAAAATTCTGCCCCGGGTGCTGCGCAGCGACGCCTCATTTCACACCAAGGTCGAAGCCTGGTATCACCTCACCGCGAACCTGAGCTATCCGCTGATGATCGTGCTCTCCGTGCTGATGCTGCCGGCGATGATCATCCGGTTTTATCAGGGATGGTTTCAGATGCTGTTCATCGATTTGCCATTGTTTCTTGCTTCGACGTTTTCGATTTCAAGTTTTTATCTGGTTTCGCAGCGCGAGTTGTTTCCCAAGACTTGGGGCCGGGCGTTCTTGTACTTGCCGCTGCTGATGGCTCTCGGCATCGGACTCACGATCACCAACACCAAGGCGGTCATAGAAGCGCTCATCGGCAAAGAGAGCGCCTTCGCGCGCACGCCCAAGTACAAAGTGGAATCGAGAAAGGATAAAGTCGCCGCGGCAAAGTACCGCAAGCGGCTGGGCTGGATCCCATGGATCGAGTTGCTGATCGGAACGTACTTCGCTCTCACCGTGATCTACGCCTTCCAGAATGAAAACTACGTCACGATTCCTTTTCTGTTGTTGTTCGTGTTCGGTTATTGGGTGACCGGCCTGATGTCCCTTTTGCAAGGCAGATTCGCGGGCGTCGCGTTAAGCAGTGAAGCTCACACCAAGCCGTTTCCGGTGGGAGTCTGACCACCGCTTCCACCATTCGCTTTTTCTCCACGCAGGTTCTCAATTACAATCCAGTGTCCTAAAACAAGGTCACTCGCCATGCAAAGAACTAAAGTCCTGAACTTTGTGTTAGCCGCACGCTTCCTCTTTCTTATCACCGTAGCGACTTCTGGTCTGGCAATCGATCGCCAGCCCAACGCCGACTACCACGCGCGGCGTGAAGCGTTGGCAAAGAAAGCTGACGGGGTTGTCGTCTTGTTTGCAGCGACAGAAAACGACGGGCCGAACGATCTATACGGTTTTCGCCAGGACGACAACTTCTACTATCTTTCCGGTTCGAATGTTCCGGGTGCGGCTTTGTTGATCGCCTCGGCCGAAGAAGCGAAAGACAATAACCCGGCTCGCCCGTACAGCGAGTTTCTGTTTCTCCCTCCGCGTAATATGACGCAGGAAAAGTGGACCGGCCCGAAACTTGGCGCAGAAAATCCGGAAGCGCCGAAAATCACCGGTTTCGATCGCGTCGAAGATATGACACAGCTCCCCGGCGAGGTCGAGCGATTCACGGCCGGCGCTCGCCCTGTGATTTACACCGACCTGGCTGAAGGCGATGAACCATCGCCTTCGACTCGGCCGCTGGCGTTTCTTAAACGCCTCAACGCCTACATTGTTTTTCAGGATGTGAAGCCGATGCTCTCGTCTTTGCGCACGACGAAAGATGCGGGAGAAATGGCGCTAATTCGCAAGGCGGTCGATGCCTCCGTCGCAGCTCATTTCGCGGCTTTCAAGGCAGTTAAGCCGAACGCCAACGAGCGGGAAATCTCCGCGCTGATGCAATACGAGTGGGGGAAGCGCGGCTGCGAGCGCGTGGCTTATGCTCCAATTGTCGGCTCCGGATACTACTCAACCGTGCTGCATTACTCCGATGACGATAATGTTATGAAGTCCGGCGATGTCGTGGTGATCGACGCCGCGGGCGAATATTCGATGTATGCCTCAGACATTACGCGCACGCTTCCCATCAATGGACACTTCACCGCGCGGCAACGCGAAATTTACGACATTGTTTTCGGCGCGCAGCAGGCAGCGATGGCTGCTTTTCAGTCGGGCAAATCGATTCTGCGCAAAGGCAGCTCCGACTCTCTCTATCAAGTCGCTTACGACTACATCAACACGCACGGCAAAGACCTGCATGGCCAGCCGCTGGGACAATACTTCATCCACGGCCTCGGCCACTACATCGGTCTCAATGTGCATGATCCCGGCGATTACACAGTTCCGCTCGGTCCGGGCATGGCATTCACGATTGAGCCGGGCATTTATATTCCCGAAGAAAATCTCGGTGTTCGCATCGAAGACGATTTCTACGTCGATGCGAGCGGCAAGCTCATCAAGCTGAGCGAAGCTCTGCCATCGAAAGCCGAGGATGTGGAGAAACTCATGGCGCAGCCTTCCATGTAGGCGGCCGCGAACATGTCAGCTTGCCAGAAGGAGCACGCGGCCGTTGCGCCTAGGATATGTACTCCTTTATATATTCATTCTGCGTGTTCGCCAGGGCGTGAAGATCTCCGTCGAAAATCACTTTACCGTCGCGCAGAACCAGAAAACTCATCGGCACTTCGCATTGCTGCCCACGGGGCATCGCAACCATCCGATTGGACCGCCGATCAAAATGATGGGTCGCCATAGTGAATGCATCCTGCAGGCGGTGCGTCACCATCAGTGCGCTGGTCTGGTTCACGTCGCGTTGTTTCACGATTAATTCGATGATCGTGTTAGAAGTCACCGGATCAAGCCCGCCCGTCGGCGAGTCATAAAGCAGCAGTTCGGGGTGAGTGATGAGCGCTCGCGCGATGGCTACGCGCCGCCTCATGCCGCCGGAAAGTTCGGAAGGGTACAACTCCAAGGTACGTTCCAGTTCTACGAAGCGCAGCACCTCGCGCACTTTCTGGTCGATTTCATCATTGTAGATGCCATGCACGCCCATCAGCCGGTAGGCGACATTCTCACGTACGGTTAAGGAATCGAAAAGCGCGCTTTCCTGAAAGACCATCCCGATTTTGCCGCGTAAATCGAAAAGTTCTTCCTCGCTCATCTCAGTTATATTCTGACCCAGAACAACAATTCGGCCGGAGTCCGGACGAATCAGCCCGATTGCCAGCTTCAGGATGAGGCTTTTTCCCGAACCCGCAACGCCGAACAACGCCTTGGTTTCGCCGCGCGGCAGGGAAAACGAAACGCCGCGCAGCACTTCGTTGTCTCCGAATCCAAGCGCAACGTTGTCGAACACAATCGCCGGCGTCGACGCATTGTTGATGCTGATTGAACTCGAATCGAGAGGTAAGGTGGGCGCGGCCATGATCTCAATGGAAAGAGAGAGTCGCCATCAACAATCGAGTCAGGAACAGATCCACAGCCAGGATCAGAACCGAAGCCGCGACGACTGCTTGCGTGGTGGCGCGGCCTACGCCTTGGGTCCCGCCGCGCGCATTCATGCCGTAGAAACACCCGATGCTTGCGATGATAAAGCCAAACAAAACTGGCTTGAGCAACCCCATGAATACATCCTGAAACACCAGCGTCTGCCAGGCGTTGTACCAGTATTGGCGGGCATCAAGCCGAAGCAGGACCTTAGCAATAAACAGTCCTCCGACCAGGCCGACAAGGTCAGAGAGGATTGTGAGGAAGAAGAGCATGAACACCGTTGCGGCGACGCGCGGGGTCACGAGCTTTTTCATGGGGTCGGTGCCCAGGGCGCGCATGGCGTCGATCTGCTCGGTGACGATCATCGATCCCAGCTCGCTGGCCATTCCTGAGGAGTTTCGGCCGGCAACCATCAACCCAGTCAATACTGGCCCAAGTTCCCGCACCATTGAAATAGAAACCAACTGGCCGACCAGGGTGATCGAGCCGAAACGTTCGAGCGTGTTGGCGGCTTGCAAGGCGAGAACCGCGCCGGTGAAAAATCCGGTCAAAGCCACGATGGGTAGGGAGCCGACTCCGATCAAATCGGCTTGCAGAACCATATCGGCCAGATAAAAGGGCTTGCGAAAAAGATTGGCGAGGGTCTGCGCGCAAAACAGGGCGTAACTCTGAACGGTCTGGACTTGTTCCTTGGCGAAATCAGTGGGTGAGGTCAGTTCCATGCGTTCGGAAAAGCCGGCAGCCGTTGGCCACGCTTTTCCGAAACTATAGCAGAGAAACGCGGGACACTTCACCGTTTTGCAGCTCGCGCCAGGATCCGCCAATTCTAGCTGGCCGTAGGGCTCCTAAAACTTTGCCGGCTGCCGGAAACCGAAGCCTCCGGTTGTCCTAGTGCAGCGCACAACGCAGCTCACCTAACGCCTGCGCACACTGGCCCTTACTGCCGTCGATCCTGGGACAAAGCTCGCGCGGATGAATTCATCCCAGTCGAGAACTCGCGGCGATGTTTTCTGTCCGCGGACGGCCGGATTTGCAGTTGCGCGCCCGTACTCCATGGGGTCGGAAAATATTTCTCCAACAACTTTACTTGTTCCGTGATGTTTCGTCACTCCCGGTGGCCAGTCCTTTTCTTCTTGCGTCTAAGAGACGGTTGATTTCGATCACCAGATCAAGCAATTTCTTGGGGTCCTGCTCCACGGCGGCACGGGCACACAACGAAATCCAAGTCTCGGGCCCTATTTCCGCATCCGGCGATTGGGCGTTGGTCTGCGAATTAACTGCATCGTCCTGGCCGGATCCAACGGCGAGAGGCGGATTGTCATCGTTGTCTCGTTCGAAACGCTTAGTGGACACCTGAGCTTGGATGCTCAAAGAAAAATCGAGCGAATGCCGGAAATTCTGTAAACAGGGCACTCTGTAAATATGGGCAGGGGGCGTGTGGCGCCTTAGGCAGGCCCTAGGGAATCGAGCCGCGCAAACTCAGGGGTTTCGGTAACAGGCGAGGGACGTTTTACCCTCGCGATTTCTTCTTGATTTCGATGTTCAGGCGGCGGATCTTCTGATTCAGAGTAGAGAGCGGAACCTTGAAGTGTTCTGCGGCCTCGGTCTGGTTCCAGTTGCATTTCTCCAGCATGTCGACGATGATTCGCCGTTCCACATCTTCTACGATTTCGAACAGCGAAGCATCCGCGGGAGGGTCGTGCAGCGCGAACGTGGCGCTGCGGCCGAGCAAATTGTCAGGTAACAGGTCTGGAACGATTTCCTCGCCCGAGGAGAGCACGACTGCCCGCTCGATCACGTTCTCCAGTTCCCGCACGTTGCCCGGCCACGAATGCGAGATCAGCGGGCGCAGCGCCTCGGGCGTGATACGCCGCACCGGCCGGTCATTTTCCTCTGCGTATTTTTTCAAAAAATAATCGACCAGCAACGGAATGTCTTCTCTCCGCTGCCGCAGGGGCGGCAGTTCGATGGTGATCACGTTCAGCCGGTAGAACAGATCCTCGCGGAACCGGCCTTCGCGAACGGCCTGCCGCAAATCGACATTGGTAGCAGCAATAATGCGAACATCCACTTGCATTTCCTGCACGCCGCCCAGATGCATGAACTTGCGATCCTGCAGCACGCGCAGGATCTTTGCCTGCGTATCCAAACCCATCGAGGCGATTTCATCCAGGAACAAGGTGCCTTTGTCGGCCATCTCAAACAGGCCCTTTTTCGAAGCGATCGCGCTGGTGAATGCACCCTTCACGTGGCCGAAAAGGGTCGACTCGAGCAAGTCCGCCGGCATGGAACCGGTATTCACCGGCACAAAGGGGCGGTCCCGCCGCGGCGAATTCAGATGCAAGGCTTTGGCAATAATCTCCTTGCCGGTCCCGCTTTCGCCCTGCAACAGAACCGTGGAACGGCTATTCGCGACTTGCGCGACGAGGTCGAAAATCTTCAGCATCGGCTCGCTTTTGCCGACGATGTTTTCGAAGTTGTAACGCTGTTTGAGGGCGCGCTTGAGCTGAACGTTTTCTTCTTCCGCTCTTCGCCAGCCGACCGCTGCGCGCACGTCGGCGAGCAGCTTTTCATTGTCCCAAGGCTTTTGCACGAAGTTGGCCGCGCCGGATTGCATGGCCCGCACCGCGTTTTCGACCGTCCCGTATGCGGTGATCATGATGACCGGCAAACGGCTCTCGTGCGCCCGGATTTCAGACAGAATCTCCATGCCATCCCGACCCGGCAACGCAAAATCCAGCAGGACGAGATCGAAAGGATGTTCGCCGATTCGTTGCAGCCCGGCTTCGCCGCTGGCGGCGGTTTCAACCGCAAAGCCTTCCATCTCGAGCAAAGTCTGCAGGGATTCGCGGATCTCCGCCTCATCGTCAATAATGAGCACCGCGCCCGAAAGGCCGTGGCTTCCATTGATGAGATTGTGCGAGACTACCGCCGAGTCAGACATATTCCGCCTTCGATTGCACTGCCTTTCTACTTAGAGGGAAATCCAGCGTGAAGGTTGTACCGGCGCCCGGCTGGCTCTGCACGTGAATTTTTCCCGAGTGCTCCTGAATGATGCCGTAGGTAACCGAAAGACCGAGTCCAGTCCCGCGCGGCTGCCCGATGCGCGGCGAGGTCTTCGTCGTAAAGAATGGATCGTAAATGCGCTGTATATGCTCCGGGGCAATACCGGAGCCGGTATCGGAAACTACGACGCTGACGCTGGTACCGTTGAGCGTGGCCACGCGTAGCGTGCCGCCATCCGGCATGGCATCCTTCGCGTTCAGGAATAAATTCAGGAAAACCTGCTGCAACCTTCCGGCGTTGCCCTGAATCGGGGAAAGTTCCAGGGATGGCATGTTTTCCACTGCGATCTTGCCTACCTTAAACTGGTGGTCGAGAAGAGCCAGCGTTTCCGCGATGACCTTGTTCACATCCACGTCGCCGATTTCGGTGCCACTGGTGCGCGAGAAGTTGAGCAGATTATTTACGATCTCGGAAGCCCGGAAGGTCTGGCGCGTGATCTTTTCGAGGAGCCCTGATTTCTGGAAATCGCCTTGCAACTGCTTGGCGAGCATCTGCGTGTAGGAGGAGATGACCGCCAGCGGCGTATTCACCTCGTGGGCTACACCCGCCGCCAGCAGGCCGATGGAAGAAAGTTTATCGGCTTGGGAAAGCTGGGCTTCCAGGTCGACTCGCTCCGTGATGTCGTCCATGATGATGAGCCGGCCGACAACCTCGAACTTTCGCGTGACGAGTGGGGCCAGCGCGACATTTACCGTGCGTACTTCGCCGGCCGGAGTCTTAAGGCGAAACTTGTACAAATTTCGAATGCCCGGCTCGCGCCGAATGCGGTCAAACTCCTCGGCAAACTCTGCCGGGAAAATCGCCTTGAGAGGTTGAGTGAGGGCCTGCCAGCGGGGCAGGGCATACATCACTTCCATCTGGGCGTTCCAGCTCTCAATGCGATCATGCATATCGAGAGCCATTACGCCCACGTTGATCGATTCGACAATATTCTCGTTGAAATCCTTCAGCCGCTCATACTCGGCAGCTTTCTTCTGCAACGACGCGTAGAGCTGCGAATTCTGGATGGCGATTCCAAGATAGCCGCCCAGAGTTTCCAACAATTCCATATCTTCGCTCGAAAGGAAGTCGCCCTTTGTGGTCTTGCCAAGACCCAGAACAGCTATGGTTCTCTGCTGAGCGTGGCAAGGGATGTAGTAATTGAGGTCGAGACGCGCGATAGCCAGTTGCGCGCTGGCGGTTTCGCGAGGAACCTGATGCGTGTTTTCGAAGAAGAGGTGTCCTGCCTGTTGCGGCCGCGCCTCGCTCAAAAACGACAAATCAATGTTGCCCAAGGTGGAGATACCAAAAGATTTTGCCAGCACGAACCGGTCGGGTTCATCCCCTTCGAGAAATACTGCGATGCGGTCGACAGCCAGAGTGTGGGAAAGGCGATCGACCAGAGAAGCGAGCAAAGTATTCAGATTTGTTTCAGAGCCCAATTCGCGGCCAAACTCGAGCAGGGTGCGGCGGTAATCGTATCGCGCGCGATAAAAAAACTGATCGACGCGGCTCTGGATCAGGTTACGCACCGGATCGAACAGCAGCGCGGTCACAATTACGGCCAGAATCAAGCCCACCGGGCCGGAACTGGGCTGCCAATTGTGTACCAGCAAGGCGACGGCCGCGACCAGGCCGAAATACAGTCCCACGACGATCGCGGCGGCGAGCGTGTAAACCACGCCTCGCTTGAAGATTAGATCCACATCCATCAGCCGATAACGGAAGATGGCATATCCGAACGTGAGCGGCAGCAACGCCAGCGACAGCGCGGAAACCTTCATGGTCGCGCCGGGCAGCGAACCCAGGAGATACGGCACCACGTAGAACAACGTGTAAGGAACAATGGCAAGAATCGTTCCGCGAGTCACCCATTTCAACTGCTGACGCAGAATCGTGGTGCTCGCATGCCGGTAGCTGTAAAACAGGACCCCGGCCGCCCCCAGAAAGAACAGAGTCCCGTAAGACATTTCCATCCGGTCGAGATTCCAGCGGAGGAGTTCGCTCGCCTGCAGCCAGCGCATGGCGATGACGTGCGTCGCTATGAGCACTCCCGACGGAACGTAGATAAGCCCGATCAACCATGGATGTTTGCGCACGAACGCGCGCTTCTCGGGAAAAGTCAAAACGAAATGCAAAAACAGCGCAGGCTGCAATACTCCCGCGACAATGTTCCCCCAATAAATTGTCCAGTCGAAGTCGTTCAGCTTGCCGGTGTATTTGAAAGCGTAAGCAATAAAGGAAACCAGGCAAAAGATATAAAAGTGCGTGGACCCAGGCGCGGTCCAGCGCCGAAGCAGGACATAAAGCCCGATTCCCAGATAGATCAAGGCAATCAGACGCAGCCAGTTGTTCAGGGAGCGGTCGGCGGGAACGAGAATAACGCTGGAATCGAGCGGAACCGACTGCCGGAGCAGGGAATAGGTCGCTTTCGACCAGACGCCGGTGCGGTAAAGTTGCCGCTCCAGTCCGGACATGCTGTGCACTTCTTGCCCATCGAAGGAAACCAGTCTGTCGCCGGGCTTGATTCCGGCTTTGGCTCCCGGTCCGTTGTTATCTATCCTATCGGCGGTGAGAGATCCCCGATGCTCGACCCACCATACGCCGTCCTCAGGAACCTGAAACTTCCATTCCGCGTTCAGATTGAAGCCTGCAAAAACCACCGCGGCTACGGTGAGCAGGAAGAATAGGACAGCGAAAAATCGGACTTGGCTTTCCCGATTCATGACTTTCCGAGGCGAACCCGGCGGTGGGCTGTTCCCCGGGAAAGACACTCCTAGCCCTGCAGGGTCCGACAGAAGCGTAATGAGCAAGTTCGCTGCCATGCTTGGCGTGGTTGAACAGGTGCTAAGTCACACATCTAAAGCACTTCCAAGAGTATAGATGGATTTCTAGAAACTATGTACGAATTAATGGAGGGTAGTGTGGGAATTTGTATGTGATTCTTAGGCAATGCATTAGGCGGGTGCAAGAGTCGGAACCCAAGAGGCAGAAGATTTCTTAGCAGGTCGAGAGAGCCGACGTTAAAAAACTCACCCTACCGCGGTTGGGCCAGCCTCAGAGAATATGACCGGCTGCCGCTGGCCCTCGTTCCGTCCGAACTGCCTTTGGGAGACTATGAGGGCCACGGCGCAGGTTGATTTTTTGTGTGGCCGAGACTGACCCGGATGACATTCATCAGTTCGTCATTGTCCGCCGGCTTCTGAAAGAACGCTGCCGCGCCTGCCTTGAGTGCGCGTTCCTCGTTCGTCTGCGGATCGCGCGCGCTGAGAACAAT
>JASHNX010000204.1 GCA_030041415.1 Candidatus Sulfotelmatobacter sp. | reverse complement strand
GGTCGTTAAGTGCCTGCTCACCAGTTCCGGCAACCTCACCAATCTTCAAGTTCTCGAACCCGGCCCGGCTTCCATGACCGCAAAAATCATGGCAGCTTTACCTGGCTGGAAGTTCCGTCCTGCGATGCATGGCTCGCAGCCTGTCGAGGTCAATGCCATCCTGGGCTTCAACATCAACACCGCAGACAGGTATTGAGAGCACTCGTTCACGGTTACAACAAAGTTGTGCGCATTCGTAGTCGCGTTCTTTGCTACTGGGTAGGATTCGTGGCGAGGATTCGTCGAAGAGATGCCCACCGCGAGTCGAAGCATCTCTATGATCTTGCGCCTGGACCTAGGCGTAGATCCTGTCTCTGTTGTCGATCGCGCGCTGAAATAATCTGTCGATGTTCTTTGCCGAAAGCGAAGGGTAAATTCCAGTTCCTGCTGCAAGAGTCGAGGAAGGTTCTATCCTTCCATTGTCGACACATCTCCCGCATCCACACCGGCTTCTTTTGCTTTCAAGAATCGTCGCAGGATTTTCCCCGATCTCGTTTTCGGCAACGACGCCACAAACTCCAGCGACGACGGAGTCGCGATCGGCCCGAGTTCCCTGCGCACATGCTCGATCAGCTGCTCGGCCAGGGCATCGGAAGCGACGTGGTCATTGCGTACCTGAACAAATGCCTTAATTGACTCGCCCTTCAAAGCGTCAGGTACGCCGATGGCCGCGGCTTCCGCCACCGCCGGATGCGATACCAGCGCGCTTTCTACTTCAGCGGTTCCTATGCGATGTCCGGCGACGTTGAGCACATCGTCATAGCGGCCAAGCACGGCGATGTATCCGTCTTTATCTTTCATGGCGACATCGCCCGTTACGTAGCAACCGGGAATCACCTGCCAGTCGCGTTCGTAGCGCGCCGGATCGCGCCACACCGTGCGCAGCATGTGCGGAAATGGACGTTTGAGAACGAGTCGCCCGCCAACATTCGGAGGTGCGGGCCTTCCATTCTCGTCCAGCACATCCGCTTCGGCTCCCGGCACGGCCACGCCGCACTTCCCCGGACGCATGGCCATCGAGGGCGGCGTCCCCAGCGCTGGCCCGCCCAGCTCGGTCTGCCACCAGTTATCGATCACGTATCCCCACCTGCCATCGCCGGCAAGATGGGTCTGCGCCCAGCGCCAGGCCTCCGGATTTAGTGGCTCGCCCGCGCACGCAATCACGCGCAGCGAACTCAAATCATGCGCGGCCGGATAACTCTCTCCATACCTCATGAACATGCGCAGCGCCGTCGGCGCGGTGAACATCTTGCTCACGCCGTAGCGTTCGACAATTTCCCACGCCGTATCGGGTTTCGGAAAATCAATGGCTCCTTCGCGAAACAGAGTAGTCACGCCTGCGCACAGCGGCGCATACACGATGTAAGAATGTCCCACGACCCAGCCGATATCGGACGTGCACCAGAAAATGTCACGCTCACCGACGTCGTAATAACTCTCCAGATGGTAAGTTGTGCCAACCATGTATCCGCCATGCACGTGCAAGACGCCTTTCGGCTTTCCAGTTGAGCCCGAGGTATAAAGAAGAAAGAGAGGATCTTCGGAATCCATCTCTTCAGCCGGACAATCTGCAGGAAACTTCAGCAGCTCGTTGAAATCAATCTCCCGCGGAGCTCTCAATTCCGCGCCAGCTCGCGAGTAGACCACAATCTTCTGCACGCACTCCAACTCATCGACAGCCTCATCCACGATCGCTTTAAGAGCCACTGTCTTTCCCCGCCGGAAGCCGACATCACCGGCAATAACGACCTTCGCTTCGGCATCGATGATGCGATCGCGCAATGCCGTGTGACCCAACCCCGCATAAACAACGGAATGAATTGCGCCTAGCCGGGCGCATGCCAGCATAGCGACGGCTCCTTCGATCGTGAGCGGCATATAAATAACCACCCGGTCGCCCTTCACTACCCCGACCGATTTCAATCCGTTCGCGAAGCGGCACACCATGCGGTGTAATTGTCCATACGTAACGATGCGCTCGCTGCCATCCTCCCCTAGCCAGATGAACGCAGCTCGATTGCGCCGTTCCGAATTCGCATGACGATCCAGCGCGTTGATCGTGATGTTGGTCTTTGCGCCGGTGAACCACTTGTGGTGAACACCGTCCCACTCCAGCACGCGATCCCACGGTCGTGACCACACAAAGCGGGAGGCATATTCTCCCCAGAATTCTTCGGGATTTTTCCGCGCGTTGCTGCATTCCGTCAGCCAGCTTTTCTGAATCGTGTTTCGCTTGACGATTTCGGGAGCTGCATATTCCTCATCCATCGCCAATAGGTTGGAAATGTTTTCCGGCTTCGTCGCAGTGAGAACGCTCATGGAATACCTCCGAGGGTTCGGTAAAAAGCGGCGTACTCGCCAAAAGTCCTATGGATTCTCCTCTGTGCATCCACCCTGCGCAGTGACACAGGTCACAAATCAGCCCCTATTCTTTGCGACCGCGTATCGGCCGTCCCCAATTCTGCGATCATCGGCGCGGCAACAAGCTTCGATTGAACCGCGATCCAGGGCTACTCTCTCGCCATTCCCGCTTTTCGGTGCCCTAACTGATAACCAGATCACTCGCGCCTGTGACGGCGTGATGACTTCCTGCCACTTATTTGGGACTAATAATCGGCAACCGAAAACGGGCGAAGCCAGTAAAACTTGACAAATATCGGGTGGAGACTATTATTGCGCCCCATATTCTGTACCGGGCCCTAACTGAGCTGGAATTTAGGAGACAACGTCAATGTCGAGAGTGAAAAAGTTGTCGTCTAACTTACTGCTTCTTGCAATCACGGCAGCGCCCGTCATGGCAGGAAGCAACGATATGAAACCGGCAAACGAAACTGCCGCAAACGTGTCCAGCGCGGAAGCCGCGCCTGCAAGTCCCAATCTCACCG
This sequence comes from Candidatus Sulfotelmatobacter sp., assembly GCA_030041415.1. Classification (GTDB taxonomy): domain Bacteria; phylum Acidobacteriota; class Terriglobia; order Terriglobales; family Acidobacteriaceae; genus Sulfotelmatobacter. Next base: position 5,705 of record JASHNX010000204.1, on the reverse strand, counting down.
TCAAAAACGGCGACGTAAACATTACCGCATTGCTCGGAGTGCTGGTGATGAAAGGCGTGCTCGCTCCCAGCGAAGCCAACGCCATTCAAAACGCCGCCGGCGATGCGCAGTTTCAATTGCTCCTGAATGCATTGACCCGCAAAGGAATCGTAAGCGCCGCAGATTTATCTGCTGCTGCAAGCTCGAGCACGACAACCGCTCCCGCGACACCGCAGACTGCCGCCGCGTCATCGCAACCGGCCGCCTCGGCACCGCCGCCAGCTTCGGTTCTGGTAGCCGCCGCTTCCTCCGAATCAAGTCCCCAGTCCACCGAACCGCAGAAACCCACTACGGCGAGAATAACCGGCGCGCCTCCGCACGCTCCGCCCGCGGTGATACCTGCGGTTGCACCGGTCCGCGTATTCCCAGTCGATGCTCCGAAGAGCGGCCAACTTGCTGGCCTGAAGGTTGGGCCGATCACGCTCGCGCCTTACGGTTTCGTCAAGGCAACGGTCATCCACGACAGCAGCGACCCCGATGGCGATGACTTCCCATTTCCCGGCATCTGGCTGAATGCGGGACCTAACTCGACCTTCAACACCGGACCGACCGAAGATCCGGAAGTCCACATCAAGGCGCGGTCCACGCGGTTTGGGCTCAACCTCGAATGGCCGGACATGTCGAAGAACATCACCCTCACCGGCAAGATCGAGGGCGACTTCGAAGGCAACTTCAGTGAAGTCGATAACCGCGACGTTACGTCGATCCGCAACAACGAACCGCAACTGCGTTTGGCCTTCGTCCGCATGGACTACCACGCCAGCGAAGACACCGACATTCTCTTCGTAGGTGGGCAGGACTGGACGCTTTTCGGGTCCGGCGCATTGATGAATATCGTGGAAACCACATTCAACGGTGCATTTTGGGGTAGCATTTGGACGCGCTCGCCGCAACTGCGCGGCGGCATCATCCAGACGCTCGACAGGACCCACAAAGTCAACCTCGAGGGTCAGTTTGGCGTCATGATGCCGAGCACAGGTGAAATCCTGAAACTCGGGAATGCGGCCGGCAATGGCCTTGCTGCGCAGCTCGGACAAGGTGAGCGCGAAGGTGCTGACTCCGATCGGCCTGAACTGGAAGCTCGTGCTGCCTTGAGCTACCAAATTGACCCGGCCAAGGGCGTCGCCCCGGCGCAAATCGCTCTTGCCGGATTCCATTCGCGGCGCACATCGATCGTTCCCAACTCGTCGTACTGCACTGCTGCACCCTGCGCAGCAGACACAACCCTGATGCCGGTGGCCTACAGAGATGCCTTCCCGAACGGCTTTCAAGCTTCCAGTACACTCTGGGGCGGGCAAATCGTTGCACAATTGCCCACGCGTTGGTTTACCTTCGTAGCAAGCGCCTACCGTGGAGGCGACTTGCGTTTCTACCTCGGCGGTCAACTCAGCTCTTATGCAACCGATACGACTGGGCTGACGAACATCGTAGGTCCCTTCGAAACTGCCGATGGCGGTCCGTTGGCTGCGGCCGGTGGCGCCGTCCTCGGAACCAACGGGGCTGGGCAGGTCGTGGTAGCTCCCCAGCGGCCCATACGGGCGTTTGGCGGGTTCGCCCAACTGAGCTTCCCGCTTTCCAAGTGGTTCAACGCCAATCCGTTGGGCCACAACGCGGGCTGGCAGGTTCATTTCCTTCTCGGCAAGGATCAGGTGAACGATAAGGATATGAATGATCCCGGGTTTACTGCCAACGCCAACGTATTGTCGCCATTGCCACTTCTGATGGGGAAGAGCGCGATAGCAACCCTGTATTACAAACTCAATACCTGGGCCAGCTTCGCCTTCGAGCAGTCGGTTTACGCCACTCGCGCAAAGGACGACATCCTGCTATACACCATTGCTGGAAAACCATCCAACGAATGGCAGGATCACCGAACCGAATTCGGGCCGATCTTCACGTTCTAGCTCTTTATGTTCTACGCCGCCACCCAACCGGCCCGCGAAACCGGCCCGGTCGGGGGGGTGGGGTAAAGGGGGTTGCTGCCATGCGGGCAGCGACCAAATCAATGGGGCGGACTTCACTTGGGCGGCCACCCAGGTAAGTCCGTCCTCACAAACCTGGTTCGGGGGAGAAAGCTGTTGTGCGGAGCACCCCGAGGGAGCACAATGTTCGGAATCCGCGAGATCGTCTACCCAAATCGCTGGACTAGACCTGGCATTTGATCGAAGCATCTGCTTTGTTTGAGGAGTTGGTCTGATGAGTTCGCGTAGAGTTGTAGCTTTGCAATCAGGTTTCTTGTTAGCGGCCATGTTTGCCAGCGCCACTTCAACAAAAACCTTGATGCAAATCACGGTGCTGGATTCCGTAACTCGAGCCTCGACCCCCGACAATAACGGGGTCCCGCAGAATTGCGAGCAACTCACGTTTGACGCCTATTGCCGTTCCACTTCAAACGTGCCGTTGATAAGTACCTTGCTCGTGCAGGAAGGAAACCAACCACCGTTCCGCATCAGTTGCAGGATCGACTCAAGATATTCGCGATGCATACCGTTACCCAAGGGAGAAACTTTCGACGCCAAGAGAGAGAAACGCGGCATTACCGTCTACTACGTGGATGATAACGGTAAGCCGCGAAAGCAGCTCTATACGCTGGTGGCAGGAGATACGAGCCCCCCGCCCGCTGCAGCCGTACAGCCGCATAATGCGCCGGTGGTGAGCCCTCCGCCTGCGGCCCCGGTTCCAGCTGCGTTGCCGGCTCCGCCCGCGGCGCCGGTTCCAACTGCGGCTCCAGCTCCGGCCGCAACCCCGGTTCCGGCGGCTGTAGTCAGCTCTGCGCCTTTGGTACCAGCACCCGTCGCCGGCTCGGTTCCGGATGGTATCAAGTGCAATTTTAGTTCGACACCTGCCGGCGCCGAGATCACGCTCGATGGAAAGTTTGTCGGAAGTACCCCGTCACAGATTGAACTTAGTGTGGGAACGCATGCGGTTTTGTTTTCCATGCCAGGCTTTGCGCAGTGGAAGCGTGATCTCACAGTCACGGCGGGATCGGAACTGACCGTTAATGCAGTCTTGCAGAAGCAGCAGTAAGAATCATACGTTCGCGCTATTTCAGCCCTTGTCCTTGAAAGCAATGATTCAGATGTGGCTTTAGAACACATTCTGCAGGTTACTGGAGGACGTTATGGCAAGTGCGGTCGTGGGAGCTGGCAAGCAAGAATACAGCATTTGGCGTGTGATCATGGCTTCGTCGGTCGGCACCATGATCGAGTGGTACGACTTCTATATTTTTGGCAGCCTGGCCGCAATCCTCGGCCCCAAGTTTTATCCTCCCGGCAACGACACATTCGCTTACATCGCATACCTTGCCACGTTTGCCGTCGGCTTCCTTGTGCGGCCATTCGGTGCGCTTTTCTTCGGGCGCATCGGCGACCTGATCGGGCGCAAATATGCGTTTCTCGTGACCCTTTCGATCATGGGCTTCTCGACTTTTGTCATCGGCCTTTTGCCGTCGTTCGCAACCGCCGGTTGGTTCGCTCCTGTGGTTCTGCTTCTCATCCGTGTATTGCAAGGGCTCGCGCTCGGTGGAGAATATGGCGGCGCGGCGGTCTACGTCGGTGAACATGTTCCCGACGAGAAGCGCGGTTTCTACACCAGTTTCATCCAGATCACCGCTACGCTCGGGTTATTCGTCTCGCTCATTGTGATTCTGGTCACGCAGAGCTCGATGTCGAAAGAAGACTTCGCGGCCTACGGATGGCGCATTCCGTTCTTGATTTCCATCTTCCTGGTGATGATCTCGCTCTACATTCGCCTGAAGATGAAAGAGTCACCCATCTTCTCGCAACTCAAAGCCGCGAAGATGACATCGGCGCAGCCGCTGAAAGAAGCGTTCACAAAGTGGACCAATCTGAAGCTCGTGCTGATTTCTCTTTTTGGCGCGACCGCCGGCCAGGGCGTGATCTGGTACACCGGCCAGTTCTACGCGCTCTTCTACATGCAGACGATTCTGAAAGTAAACGTCAGAACTGCAAACGAAATCGTCGCCGTCGCGCTGCTGGCCGGTATGCCGTTCTTTACCGTGGTGGGCGCGCTTTCTGACCGCATCGGCCGCAAGAAACTCATGATGGCCGGCTGCCTGCTCGCCGTGCTCACTTACATTCCGATTTACAAGGCGATGCAGAACGCCGCAGGCAATAACGTGGTGACGGTCAAATCCGCGCGCAATAAAGTAACGGGCGCAATTTCGCTCACAGCCATGACTACCGATGCGACCGGCGCACTGGTTCCCGCCAAGGAAGCGCCGAGCCCAAATACGACGATGCTCGCCCTGCTCGTCTTCATTCAGGTTTTGTATGTCTGCCTGATCTATGGGCCGATCGCCGCATATCTCATTGAGGCCTTCCCGGCGAAGATTCGCTACACATCGCTTTCGTTGCCGTATCACATCGGCAACGGCGTCTTTGGAGGATTGTTGCCGCTAATCGGCCTTTCCACTTGCGCCGCTACCGGCAACATCTATGCGGGACTCTATTACCCGATAGGCGTGGCGGCGATCACCTTCGTTGTGGGCAGTCTCCTCTTGCGCGAAACTCACGGCGTGCACATCTGGGATGAAGCCGGCGCACAGGTTTCGGCGGCAGACTGAAACCCGGCAAATCACTGAGAGCCAACGCCGCGGCGGAAAGCCGCGGCGTCCGGCAGGATTCGCTGCGCGAATCCTGCCGCCGACAACCCGGCTAACGGCGTTAAAATTTCGGACCGGAAGGCCTAGGCCTGACCCGTTCAGGTTAGATAAAGACCTCGGGCGAGACGCGAAAGCGGCGGGCGAGTCCACGGATGTGATCGAGCGAGAGTGGACGCTTGCGGCGCAGGATTTCTGACAGCAGGGTTTTGTGCCTGAAGACATCGAGAAGATCTTTCTGTTGAAGTCGATTGGCGGCCATCAATTCTTTCAGCACATCGATTGGATCGCTTTTCGACTTCAGCGGGAAACTTCGCTTTTCGTAGTCTTCGATCAGGACTGCGAGCAGTTCGCTGTAGCGCTGTTCGGCCGCGGTCAGCGATGGCTGATGAAACAGGCGCTCCAGTTCGGCGAGGTGGCGTTTGTGCTCCGCCTTGTTGCGAATAACCGCGGGGCAATGCTTGCTGAGTAGGTCTTGGTAGGCGGGAGCCGTTGACGCCATAATTTATAAGCCTCCCTCGAACCTTGTCATTCCGAATGCTGAGCGCAGCGCAGGCGGAGGAACCCGCTTTGCCTTCCGGTTCGATTCAACCAATGAGGGAGGATTCGCCCCGCGAACGACACGCGCAGTCGAAAGCATCCCTATCAGCGCAACAGCCAGCCGTCAAAAGGCAGTCAATGCGTCTGAGAATGACGGTGCATTCCTCACTTGGGAAAATGAAAAGGCGGTCATCTCTCGATGGCCGCCTCAGCGCTCCGTCAAAGCCATTCTCATTGTCGCGCTGGGGATATCGAAAATCAAGTTACTTTTGCGGGAAGGCGACTCTCCGTCCAGCGCCTTCCTATGTGGAACGCCTTCTCGACTGACCTGAAGGCGTGGACCTGGCGGGAGTCGAACCCGCACCTGCGGCTTTGACGGAGCGCTGTGCTGCCATTACACCACGGGCCCGCAATGACGACGCTACCAGCGCCGTCATCGCATAGTCACGCTGATTCATCATATTTTTCTGGTCAATTCCCGGAAGGGAACGCGGATTATCGCTGA
>JASHNX010000203.1 GCA_030041415.1 Candidatus Sulfotelmatobacter sp. | reverse complement strand
ACATCGGGATGGGTGAAAGTGTGGTTCCCGATCGTGTGGCCGTCATAGTAGATACGCTTGGCCAGACCTGAAAACTTGTCTGTCTGAATGCCAATCAGGAAAAAAGTTGCTGGAGCTTGCTCCCGCCTGAGCACGTCGAGAATTTTGGGCGTCCATTCCGGGTCGGGCCCGTCGTCGAAAGTGATCGCAACTTTATTGGGGCTGTAGCCGTAACGTCCCACGCGATAAGGCTCAGGCAGCGAATCGAAATTTTCGTCTGTGATCAACTTAGTGTTTGGATCGATGGTGAGGTCGCGAGTTCCGTGAGTCGGCCGATCCTCGATGCGCAGAATTTCGCCCTGACCTTCCATGTCCACATCCTGGCCGGGCGGCACGTCACGCAACTTGTCAGCCGAAGTTGGGTCACCCGGAACGTCCCAAATACGCCACAGCGTCCGATCTTCGCCGCCGAGGCGCCACAAAGCAAAGGTCTGAATGCCCAGGGTTTGTGCAGCACGCATGTGATTCAAGGCGGTTACGGCGTCAAGAAACCAGACGTCGTGCTGATGATTCTGCTCGTCCAGATAACTGAAGTGCGGATTGAGCGCATCGTCATCAAAAGTAACGTCGACCTCCGAATCCCGCGCCGCCAGCCACGCTTCCTGCACCGAAATGCTGTGATCTTTCTCATCGGGCGGCAGTGTGCCTTTTTTCGGTTTGAGAGCCCAGTCATAGCCGTAATTGGCGATTGCGCAAATAATCTTTTCGCGCGGGATAACACCGACGGCGAATTTGAGATTATCGGTAAACCAATCCTGTCCCGCGACTGGCCCGGACTTTCCCCCGGGATAGTGTTCGTCGTAATTCATGACCACGACGCCATCCGCGGGTGCGGCAATTGCAGCGTAGTCGAACTCCTGGTTGTGCGCCGGCACGCTTACATAGAGCTTCATTCCGCGGGCGTGTAAGTCGGCTGAAAGCTCATTGAGCAAAGCAACATATCCGGGTTGCCCTTCGTTGGGGAAGGCCTCAAAATCCACCATCAGTCCGCGGAAGTGATCTGAAGAAAGGAACTGGCCGACTTGCTTGCGGAAAAGCGCGCGCGCGTTAGGATTATTCAGAAAGCCCGTGATGCTTTGCGCCCAGTCAGTGCCGTCGAAATTGTTGACCATGGGAAAGACTTCCATGGCTGGGTCATCAGACTTGAGGAACGGCATCACCCGGTCATCGACCGACCGCACGTGGTCATTCTGCACAACATCAAAAAAGTTATTCGTCTGGTCATCAACCGCTTGTAGGCGCCCATCAGGGGTTAGCACGTGCAGCCAGTCGGGATACAGCATATCGATTTGCCGCGCGTATTCCCGCAGGGAAGAGAAACTGGCCGCGTCCCAGGGAACGTAAAAAGCAGCGCGAATCCCTTCCTCCTGATTCAGCTTTACTTCCGAGGCAGCCAGCTTTGACCGGCGGTGAGAGCGCGCGGCGATCTTTTTCAAGTGCTCGCGGGTCTTTTCCTTTTCGTTTTCCTTGAGAGCGCGGAATGCGCGCTTCTGGGGCGAGAAAAACAACTCCGGGAGCCGCTCGTCACGTAGCGTGGTGTACACAAAAAAAGTGAGCAGCGCTGAGAGCAACAGCACCAGTGCGTCCACAAGGCGCCTCAGCCGCTTCCAGCGGGCGCGGCGCGGATCATAAAAGACAGGTTCGGCCATGTCTGGGCTAATCGTTTATCGTATTCTGCAGGCGGCAGGCGGTCAATTCTCGCGCCGGCGTACAGAAACTAAGGTAAGAACAGGGTAAAAGCATCCACTCTTGCCAACTATGATGCATTTTCCCGCGCACCGGATGGTACGAGCGGGTATATTCACAGCGTGCTCGAACTTGTACGGAAAAATGCCCGTTTCTTTCTGGGAACGGGCTTGGCAGGCCTAGGATTGCGCCTGTTTTTTGTTTTCCGATTTCCTGCTGTTGTCGATGACTCGCGACTGTATGCCGATATTGCGCGGAATTGGCTGCAGCACGGCATTTACGGCATTACGAATTCCGACCGCATCATGCCGACGTTGTCTCGCCTGCCGGGATATCCAGCATTCCTGGCAGCGGTATTCGCGCTGTTCGGCATCAATAATTTTCGCGCGGCACTGCTGATTCAAGTTCTAGTCGATTTGGGCACGTGCCTCGTCATCGCCGATCTGGCGCGCCGGATATTGAACGATCGCGCTGCCAAAGCCGCTTTCCTTATTGGTGCACTCTGCCCGTTTTTGCCGAACTACGCGGCTGCCGCGCTTACGGAAACGTTGGAAGCCTTCTTTACGGCGCTGGCGCTGGATCTGGCCGTCTGCGCGCTTTACCGGATGCGAGAAAAATCCAATTCCCCGGGGTCTTTGGACGTGAGCACTTGGCTTGGTTGCGGAGTTTCGATGGGTGGCTGCATTCTCCTCCGGCCGGATGGCGGCATTCTGCTTGTCGCCTTTGCGATTTACTGGTGCTTTTTGATTTTTCGAATCCTAAGAAATCGCAGTACAGAGTCCCCCTCCTATTCCCCGCACCGTGCGGCTCAACTCCTCTTTCCGGCAGTGATCGTGGCCATCGGCGCTCTCGCTCCACTCATCCCGTGGACGCTCCGCAACCTGCATACCTTTCATCGGTTTCAACCGCTCGCGCCCCGCTACGCTAATGACTCGGATGAGCCGGTAATGACGGGCTTCAATCGCTGGACAAAAACCTGGATCGCCGATTACACCTCGGTTGAGGAAATCTACTGGAATGTGCCGGGCGACAACATCAACGTCGCTCAGTTGCCCAACCGCGCGTTTGATTCAGCCGCCGAACGCAACGAAACTGCACAGCTTTTTGCCGAATACAATGAAGATCACGATATATCTCCGGAACTCGATGCGCGTTTCGCCACGCTGGCTGCCGAGCGCATTCGCGCCGCCCCCCTGCGGTACTATTTGTGGCTTCCGGCGTTGCGCATTGCCGATATGTGGCTGCGTCCGCGAACAGAATTGTTGCCCTCAGACCCCCGCTGGTATGAATTCAATGACGCGGCACCGTGGCTTGGGGTAAGCATCGGTTTCGGCTTAGTGAATTTGTTTTATGTCGCAGCCGCAATCTTCGGATTTTCGCGATCGACAGACGCATTTGGTCTCGGGTTGTTGTTTTCTTTTCTGATCCTGCGTTCTTTGTTCTTAGGAACCCTGGAGAATCCGGAACCCCGCTACACTCTCGAATGCTATCCCGTGGTCATAGTTGCGGCCGCGGCCCTATTCATGCATAAATCGAATCGCAGCTATCGAAAACCCGCATAAACAGCCTTCCAAATACGGTACGCGATATGTGGCTCTGCATATTAAAACGTATGATGACCGCGAAACATCCAGCAAAGGAACGAAGATTCAGCTTGAATGTTATGGCCTGCTAGTTGCACAATAGCGGCCCAACAGATCCCAAGGGATCTCGCCGTAGTGTTTTCTGGAAAGACCTCGCTGGCTGACCACGACTCGGAAGGGGGACAACTGCACATGCGTCACAAGCTGAGTGTATGGGCTCCGGTGTTCCTGTTGATCTTTGCGTTTCTGGTGTCCGAAACCCTTTTCGTGCCGCAGGCCGCCGCCCAGGGGGCAACCACGTCGCTTCGCGGCGTGATCACAGATGCGAAAGGGCTGGTGGTGCCCGGCGCAAACGTGACCCTGAGCAATTCCGCAACCGGGTTTATGCGCGCCACTAAGACGGACGGGCAGGGGACATATCAGTTCCTTGAGGTTCCCCCCGCCAATTATGTTTTGACGGTTGAGGCCGCGGGGTTCGCGAAAACCCGGCGCGATAACGTGCTGTTACAGGTGAGCAGCCCGGCAATCTTGAATCTCGGCTTGCAAGTTGCGGGAGGCTCGGTGGTGGTGGAAGTTACCAGCGAAGCGCCGATGGTCAACACTACTGACGCGACTCTTGGAAACAACTTTGATTCCCGGCAATTGATCGATCTGCCTTCCGAAGGGCGCGACCCAGCAGCAATTCTGAGCTTGCAGCCGGGAGTGGTTTTTATTGGGCCTGCTGCAAATCAGGGAGTAATTCCCACAGCCCAGAATAATGACAGCCGCGGCGGTGCAGTAAACGGAGCCCGTAGCGACCAGAGCAATGTGACACTCGATGGTCTTGACGATAACGATCAGCTTGAGGGCTATGCCTTTCAGGGAGCGATGCGCGCGACGCTGGATTCCCTGCAGGAGTTCCGCGTCACTACCAGCAACTACGATGCAGCTTCCGGTCGCTCCTCTGGTGCGCAGGTGAACCTTGTCACGAAAAGCGGTACCAACCGCATCCATGGCTCGCTTTACGAATACAATCGGCCGACGTTTGACGTTGCGAACGATTGGTTCAACAAGCAGTCAGAACTGGAACAGGGCAATCCCAACATACCTCAGCACATTCTGCGCAACACGTTTGGCGGCACGATCGGCGGCCCGATCAAAAAAGATAGGTTATTTTTCTTCGGAGCCTACGAAGGTCAACGGACTGCTGAACAAGTTCAGACGACGAGGATCATACCCACGGAGAGTTTGCGCGAAGGCATGATCAAGTATCTGTGCAACCCGTCGTCCGATCCCAATTGCATCCTCGGCTCACCGAATTCCAAGGGGGTCACGGTGGAGGATGTAGCGGGCTACGCTCCCGACTACGTAGTCACTTTGACCCCTGCCCAACTTGAATCGTTGGACACGAATTGCAGGGCAAATGGAACCTGCCCTCCCACGCCGGGAAACGCACTCGGTGGTGGGCCAAACGGTCTGCTCGCAAATATCAACGGCGCCAATCCCAACGCATTATTCATGCACTACCCCTTGCCGAACTGTACCGCTTGCGGGAATGCGATCAATGGGGACGGGGACGGATTGAACTCCGCAGGTTTTACATTTCCCGGGGATGACCCAACCAGCTTGAACACCTACATCCTGAAGTTGGATTACAAAATTACCGCTAATGGAAATCAGTCATTGTTCGTCCGCGGCAACCTGCAGAACGATCGCGAAGCAAAACCGCCGCAATTTCCTGGACTCCCTCCAGACGACATTGTCACGAACAATAGCAAGGGTATCGCCGCAGGTTACACGAACATCATCCGCAACAATCTGATCAATAACTTCCGATACGCGTTTATCAGGCAGGGGCTCGGGCAGAACGGGCTGAACAGTCAGGATTACAACACGCTGCGTGGGCTGGACGACACAATCGCGCTCGCTCCATCAGATACTCCCACGATTCTCGTCAACGTACCGGTGCACAACTTCATCGACGATCTTTCCTGGACAAAAGGGGAGCACACCTTTCAGTTCGGCACAAATTGGCGTCTGATCCACAACAACCGGCAGTCGAACGCACAGAATCTTTCAAGCGGTTACGCCAACCTTTATTGGATGAGCCCATCATTCATTTCCAATCAGGGAGTCAGCCTTGATCCGGGACTGGAGGGCGCCGCTAATAACGGGCCTTTGCCGATCGTGGACGTTCCCTTCGAAGCATCCTACGATTTTGCAGCTGTGCAGGTAGCCGGGCTAATGAGCCAGGTCTACACGGTCACGAATCAAGACAAGTTCGGCAACCAGATTCCCAATGGGGACCTCATTCCTCGTCACTTTCACAATTTTGAAAGCGAGTTCTACCTGCAGGACAAATGGAGCGCCACACCGAACTTGACGATCACGTACGGCCTTCGCTACACCTTGCTGCAGCCTCCTTACGAAGCGGACGGAAACCAGGTTTCGCCGACCACAAACATGCAGCAGTGGTTTGAGAACCGCATCACCAACATGTACCAGGGCGTAGTCGACCAGCCACTGTTGAGCTTCAACCTCGCTGGCCAGGCGAATGGCGGGAAGCCATATTGGGGATGGAACTATAACAATGTTGCCCCACGCTTCGCTGTTGCATATGCGCCACACGCGGATGGCGGCTTCTGGCACAAGATTTTGGGCGACAAGGGCAAGAGTTCGATCCGCGCCGGTTATGGAATCTACTACGATCATTTCGGCGAGGGCGTCGTCAACACGTTCGACCGCCAGGGCTCGTGGGGGTTAACGACGACCATCAGCAACCCGGCCGGCGTTCTCGGAGTCGATACGACGCCGCGTTATACCGGTCTGTTGGGCTCGTCTAATCTTCCACCTAGTGTGGGCGTACCCAGTCCGCATGGATTTCCCTACACTCCGTCCACCGACCAAAATACCTACGGGTTGGCAATTGCCTGGGGCATCGATGACAATCTGAAAACACCGTATTCCCACGTAATCGATTTTGCCCTCACCCGCGAACTGCCACATAACTTCGTCGTTGAAACAACCTACACTGGGCGCTTCGCGCATCACTTATTGCAGGAAATCGACCTCTCGCAACCTCTGGATCTCGTTGATCCAAAAAGCCACATGGACTACTTCACGGCGGCGCGCATGCTCTCCAGCGCCGCCTATGCAGGAAAGTCTGAAAGCGCCATGGCGCCAATCCAGTACTGGCAGGATCTTTTCCCGCAAGCGGCCGGAGCCGCCAACATAATCGGTGCGGCCCCGGGCACACCGGCCAATCCGACGGCGACCCAGAACATATACGATTTGTACTACTCCAACCTGGGGAATGAGACTCTCTCCCTGGAGGACCTCGACGCGTTCTGCTTCCCGGCATGTGTGGGAACAGGAAGCAACAATGTCGGAGGATTTGTCGGACCGGCGGGCACGCCTTTCTATTTCTACCAGCCGCAATTTTCCTCGCTCTATGGCTGGCAAACTCGCGGCAACAGCAACTACAACGGTCTGCAAGTCTCTTTGCGCCACGCCATGGCTGCAGGGCTGCAATTCGATTTTAACTATGTTTACTCGAAGTCGATCGATGTCGGTTCGAACGCAGAACGGGTGAATGGTTTTGAGTCCAACGGTCTGGCTTATAACAGTCAGGTCATCAATGCGTTCTCTCCAAATCTCTGGCGCGCAGTTTCGGATTTCGACACGACCCATCAATTGAACGCAAACTGGGTCTGGGATCTCCCCTATGGTCGAGGTCGCTATTGGGGTGCTGGTGCCCACGGCTTCATGAATGCCGTATTCGGTGGCTGGGGTCTCAACGGCTTGGCGCGCTGGACCAGCGGTTTCCCGTTCTCTGTGGAAGCGGGCAATGGATGGTCGACGGATTTCGAGCTCGAAGGATCATCGTTCCTGACCGGACCGCGGCCGCAAACGGGTGTGTTCTTTGAGCCCAACGGCACGCCAACGGTTTTCAAGAATCCTCAGTCGATCAGCTGTTCGTGCGCGCCGGACGAACCCTTCGGAACATCCACTTTCCGGGCTACCATGCCCGGCGAAGCCGGACAGCGCAACGCGTTCCGCGGTCCAGGTTATTTCGGAGTCGATGCCGGCCTTTCGAAAGAATGGAGCGTTGGAGAAGGAAAAACGGTTCGATTCCAGTGGGATGCTTTCAACGTGACGAACTCAGTTCGCTTCGATGCCGCAGGCTCACTGATCGGGCAGGATCTCGTAAATATAACCGGGTTCGGAATTTTCAATACCGAATTGACACAAGCCCGCGTGATGCAGTATTCGCTGCGGTTTGCATTCTAAGTTCTTAAAAAAAGCCGAACAAAGAACGACGGCTTGAGCCGTCCTTTTTCCGTTGTGGGTGATAAAAGAAGTTGAAGCGGTCTACGCCAGCGGCGAGTCGCTCATGCGAAACCGGGTGCGCACGTGCTCGGAGATAAGCTCAATGGCGGATCGGTTCGTGATGGGGTCAGTCTGCGCTAGATACCGCATCGCTTCGACGAGGAGGCGCTGACCATCCACGTAGCGCGGATCGGAAGATCGTTCTCTTTTTGCGGGACGACCTAGTTTGGGGGGGACTGGGATGGTAAAGACTTTGGCCATGTATAAGCTCGAATGAATCCCTGAAGTGGTAGTTAAGTCCTTGTTAGCAGTATAGCGTTCGCGGTTCGGTTTTCGGCACGAATTCTGAGCTTTGAAATCAATCAGTTAACCCCTCGGCGAGACAAACTGGGTTTTCTTGTTGGTTTTGAGTTGAAATATATCGTTCCCCACTTTTGTGGGAATTTTTACATCTGAATATTTCGCGGTTCGCGAATCGCCCTGCGGCTGCTCGAATTTCTGCTGCACCGAAATTCCGTGGCTGTCGATCCACAAAAAAATCTTTGGAAAATTATTGCGCACCTTATCGCTCTTCGGAATCAATTGCAATTTCTCGGTCGGCTGGTTATCGACCTTCTCCTCGCCCTGGTAGGTCACGTCGAAAGATTTCATCAGATCCTGTCCGCTTCCTCCGAAGCCCAGCACGAGATAGCTTTCAATGTCGTTCCGGTTTGCGCCGGTTGAGTATTCCATCACTTGATTAATGTTCGGCTGATAAACCTGCAGCTTTCCATCTTTGTAGAGCACATACTTGTGGTCGGGCTGTTTGACCTCCGCCATCATCTCGATATCGCTTCCGGTCTTACGGTAGAAGACCGTTCCGGATTGCGTGTCGGTCTCGTCTACCACTCGTTGATATTGCTGCCAGATAAAGTTTGCTTCTGCGCTGTGGAAGTTTACGGCGGCCGCATCCATCTTCTTTAGAACGCCGTCGAGCGTCTGGGCGTGCGCAAAAGAACCCAGGAACGCCAGCCAGAATAAGCCCGCCGAGAGGATGAGCTTCGATCTCACTGTGTTCGCTTTACCCACACGCGATACTCTTTCACTCGTCCTTCGCTATCCGGAACCGGCTCATATCGAATAATGGTCACACCCCCAGAAATGGGCTCGATCACCTGCAGGAGTTTATCGCTGATAGCGGAGTTTCCCGTGGCGAGTGCAGACCCGTCGATCTGATAAAGCAACCCTCCAGCTCCGTCGGAACTGACAACAATGCCCGCCGGATGGCTCGAACTTCCCGGCGCATCGTTGAAATGGAGGACTCGCGGCGAGAAAAATATAAAGATCAAAATGAGCGTGACCATGATGTCGTAGTGCAGGGTGCCGCGCTCATGCTGCCACAGGATGTAGCTGCGAATCGTAGGCCATACTCCCTTCATCGGCAAGGAAGGCGCGTTAGCAGAAGCGGCGCTGATCTCTACGCTCGACATTTCTATAATCGCTTCCTTTCTTGATGACCACATCTACTTCGTGCGCGCGATTTAGATGCTACAAAAGCAAAGTTTACAGCCAGAAATTAAAGACTTCTGGGCGTAATCCTATCCGCTCCAATGTAGCTGCGCAATACCTCTGGAATCAGCACGCTGCCATCGGCTTGCTGGTAATTTTCTACAATCGCAACCCAGGTGCGTCCGACGGCCAGGCCGCTGCCGTTGAGCGTGTGCACGAATTCGGTCTTATTCTTGCCTTCCGGCCGGTAACGAATGTTCGCCCTCCGCGCCTGATACGCCTCAAAATTCGAACATGACGAAATTTCACGGAACAATTGCTGCCCGGGCAGCCACACCTCAATGTCATAAGTCTTGGCCGAGGCCGCGCCCATATCTCCGGTGCAGAGAGTTACCACGCGATAGTGCAGCCCGAGTTTTTGCAGAATCGTTTCCGCGTTGCGCGTGAGCTTTTCGTGCTCCTCGTATGAATTTTCTGGGCGAGCGAACTTCACTAGTTCGACCTTGTGAAACTGGTGCTGGCGAATGATTCCACGCACATCTTTCCCGTACGATCCTGCCTCACTGCGAAAGCAGGGAGTATAAGCGGTCAGAGAAATCGGCAATCGACCGGCATCCAAAACCTCATCCCGATAAAGGTTCGTCACTGGAACTTCAGCGGTAGGAATCAGCCAGAGATCCTTTTCGCCATGCGGCACGCGGAACAGGTCCGCTGCGAACTTCGGCAACTGCCCGGTGCCATACATCGAATCTGAATTTACCAAGTAGGGTGGCAGAACCTCGGTATACCCGTGCTCGCGCGTGTGCAGGTCGAGCATAAAATTCGCCAGCGCGCGCTCGAGTTTTGCCCCCAGGTCCCAATAGACCGCAAAACGGGCGCCGGTCAATTTGACGGCACGTTCCAGGTCGAGCACGCCCAGCTCGGCACCGAGATCCCAGTGCGCCTTGGGAGTAAAATCAAATTTCGGCGGTGTTCCCCATCGCCGCACTTCAACATTCTCTTCCGCGCCATGCCCGACTGGCACGCTGGAGTGAGGCATATTCGGAATACCCGAGAGAATGTCACGTAACATCCCGTCGAATTCCGTCGCGACTGTTTCCCGCTCCTGAATCTGCTCGCGCAATGTCTTCGTTTCCGCCATGACTGCGCTGACGTCTTGGCCGGCCTTTTTCAGTTTTCCAATTTCTTCCGAGGCCTTGTTGCGCTGGGACTTGAGCCTTTCGGCATCGGTAATCGCCTCGCGCCGGCGGATATCAATGGCGGCAAAGTCTTTCAGCACAGCCGCGGGATCAGCCCCGCGCTGGCGCAGCATCTCTTCGACCCTTGGCAGATTATCCCGAACGAAATTCAGATCGAGCATGGATTCTCTACTGTAAAGGAAAACTGCTGCAGAATGCACGCGGCGTTCGATTGAAAGTGGCCGATCTGGACTGCCCGCTGATCCTTTTGATAGATCGTGCTACAACTGTGTAAACTACCTTCTCAACCGCACCAACTCGGCTGTCGAGCAAATCTGAATGGCCAAGGATTCAGCAAACGCCGGAAAATCGTCTCCCGATTTGAGCGTTCACTTCGCGGGGATCGAACTCAAAAATCCCATTCTAGCCGCCAGCGGCACGTTTGGGTACGGCGTGGAATTCGAGGACGTTGTTCATCTCGATAAGCTCGGCGGCTTCGTGGTGAAAGGCCTTTCGCGCGAGCCGATGATCGGCAACCCCCCGCCGCGCCTTTGGGAAACCGCTGCCGGAATGCTCAACGCCATCGGCTTGCAAAACATCGGGGCGGCCGCATTCCTGGCGGAGAAGTTGCCCAAACTGCGGGAACTCAAAAACATCGTAGTCATTGCGAATGTCTTCGGCTACACCCGGGAAGACTACGAAGCTGCGATCGAGATTCTCAACCAAGGCGAAGGGATTGCAGCTTATGAGCTGAATGTGTCGTGTCCGAACACGGCTCATGGCGGGCTGCAATTCGGCAGTGATCCGCGGTCGCTCGACGAAGTGGTCAGCACGGCAAAGCGGGTCGCGAATCGACCACTAATCGTCAAACTATCGCCGAACGTCACCAGCATCGCGCAAATGGCGCACATCGCTCAGGAAGCCGGGGCCGACGCAATCTCACTGATCAACACATTCGTTGCTATGGCCATCGATCCTGAAACCCGCAAGCCGCGAATCGCCAACGTCACGGCGGGTCTTTCCGGCCCGGCAATCAAGCCGATCGCACTGCGCATGGTTTACGATGCGGCGCACGCCGTCAGTATCCCGGTTATCGGCATGGGAGGCATTTCAACCGGGGCCGACGTGATCGAGTTTATGCTTGCGGGCGCAACCGCCGTGCAGATCGGTACGGCCAGCTATTGGGATCCGTGCGCCACCGAGAAGATTGTCGATGAGCTAGGACGCTGGTGCGAGGATCACGATGTTACGCGAATAGCTGGTCTGATTGGCGGCTTGATCGTGGAGTAGTCGCGACCTTAACGGCCGCGGGTATACCAGATGGAGCCGGGAGATTTGTAGTTGCGTCCCTCGCCCCACACGGCGTGTGTATTGTCCAAGTTATCGATCGCGATGGAAAACAGGTTGCCAAAGGGGAAGAGGAAGCCATCAGGCACTATGTAATCATAACCTCGTGCCGGACCCGAAAGTTGTGTCTCGCCGGACCAGGTTGCGCCCCCATTCGTCGAGCTTCGCTCGAAAACATTCCATAAAGGAGAGTTTCGCGTATCCATCCATGCGATGCGCACATCACCAGGCGCTCCAGCCGTAACTGCGGGGAAGCAGTGTTCCACGCCGTCATTCGCCTTGGAAACGTCAGTTTTCGCCGACCATGTTGCCCCGGCGGTGGTGGATGAAGAAAAGTAGATCCGCTGCGGTCCGCCCGCCGCTGAGCCGGAATTCCACAAGGCATAGACGGATCCGCCGTCGTCAGAAGTCATCGCCATCTGGGAGGCCAGAAATCCAGCAGAACAGGCTTGGGCCGCGCAACCCGGTGCTGCGCTGGAGACGTCCATGGAAGTGGTGTTCCAGCTACGTCCGCCGTTTATTGATTGGCTAATGAATAGCTCCACCGGTTGCGTGAGGAGGTTTGTTCGCGGGTAGGACGTCCAGGAGAAGTAGACGTTCCCCAGTGGATCTACCGTAGCCCCCGCAGCCAGTGACCAGCCGGGCCCGGCGCCAGGATTCAGCACGGTGGAGGAAAAATTCTGCGCGTAATCATGGGATGCCGCTACTGAGAGCGTCTGATCGTGGTTAAAACTCACGTAGATATTTGCCCCACGAACGGCGAGCACCGGTTTGTCGATTAATACCTCGGGAGAATGCTCAGCGACGGCAAAGTACCAGGTGCGACCAAAGTCCTGCGAACGCGCCACTAGAATATCGTGCCTGCCCTGCATCCAGGACGCATATAGCGTTTGCCGGTCAACCGGGTCAACCTTGATCTGGGCATCAAACTGTCCCCAGATCGAAGTCAGCAGAGTGTGAGCGGTGTGCCAGGAATTTCCGTTATCATCGCTGACCAGCAGCAACATCGTCGGCACAGTACAAGCAGGACAGTTCGCTACAGGGCCGTATTGCGGAAAAAGTATGTAGACGTGCCCGTGACCATCTGCGGCCATCGCCGGCTCCCATTGGTCGCCCGTGGCATCCCCCACGCGACGCTGCGAAGCGAACCCCGCTACCGCTAGTGCGGACTGCGCCACAGCATTCGTCGCTGCCAGTGCGATCAGCAGGCATATGACAAGCTTTGGCCTTATCCTGGCGAGGCTGGTTCTGAAATCCACGTTTCTCCTGGGGGGAGACTTTCCAACAGACCTTGCCGAACTCTAACCCGAATCCTTAGAAGCGTCAAATGACGGAAAGGTATATATCCTTCGCGGACCAGACGTGACTTTCTGCCGAATTCGTCATCTAATGGGAGCGTCTCAAGTTTACCAAAGCAGGAAATCAGCCGAACCCAGCGGTCCGGTTGAGAACTGAAAAGGGGAAGGTCCCGAAATGGAAAAAGCCACGTTTGCTGCAGGATGTTTTTGGGGAGTCGAGGCCACATTCCGGCAGCTGCCGGGCGTATTGTCAACCCGTGTCGGCTACACTGGTGGAACCACCAACGATCCTACTTACAAGGATGTTTGCACCGATCGTACCGGCCACGCCGAAGCGGTCGAAGTGGAGTTCGACCCGGCGAAGATCAAGTACACCGATCTGCTGAAAGTGTTCTGGGAGAATCACGATCCCACACAGCTCAATCGGCAGGGCCCCGATTGGGGGACCCAGTATCGTTCAGCCATTTTCTTTCACAGCCCCGAACAGCAAT
>JASHNX010000202.1 GCA_030041415.1 Candidatus Sulfotelmatobacter sp. | reverse complement strand
CGCGAATCGGCTTGCCGTTATCCATGGTTTCGAGAACGGCAAGCAGCCGCGAGTGTTTCTGCACCAGCCGGGCCAACGCATAGAGGTAGCGAGCGCGAATATGAGGAGCAAGCGAGCGCCACTTGGGAAATGCCGCGCGAGCCGCCGTCACAGCGGCATTAACATCAGCTGGCGAGCCTTGCGCAACCGAAGCCAGCGTTTCTCCGGTGGAGGGATCAAGCGTCTCGAAGTAAACCTGCTCGACTGGCATCCGCCACTTTCCATCGATGAAATGGCCGAACGTCCGCTTATGCCGCTCCAGCCAGGATTGCGCCTCTTTGGGATCCTCTGGCGCAGGGCCGTATTCCATCGTTATGAATTTCTCGGCGATGCTCATCTGAGTCGGTCGCAGCGTGCTGCTGAGAGTCGCGTAAAAAGTGTCACAGAAAATTATGCAATCGGATGGCGGTACTCCGCCGAATATCGCCCCGTCGCATAATGTTCCAACTGGCGCTCGATATCGCCCAGCAAACCGCTCGCACCGAAGCGAAACAGTTCTGCGTGCATCCAGGAGTCGCCCAGTTCTTCTTTCATCATTGCGAGCCAGTCGAGCGATTGCTTCGCGGTGCGAATTCCTCCCGCAGCCTTGAAGCCGACTGCCATTCCTGTTTGCTCAGCGTATTCGCGGATCGCACGCGCCATGACCAGAGTGACCGGAAGCGTCGCATTGACCGCTTCTTTGCCCGTTGAAGTCTTAATGAAATCAGCGCCTGCCATCATGGCAACTAAGCTGGCTTTCGCTACGTTGCGCAAGGTGAGGAGGTCGCCGGTCGCAAGAATGACTTTCATATGCGACGTGCCGCAAGCCTGTTTGAACGCGGCAACTTCGTCGTATAACGCCTGCCAGCGGCCGCCAAAAACGTGAGCGCGAGTGATCACCACGTCGATTTCCTGCGCGCCGGCCTCAACCGAGCGGCGAATCTCGGCAAGTCGCTCGGCGAATGGCGAAAGTCCGGCGGGAAATCCCGTTGAGACCGCGGCCACTGGAATGCCGCTTCCTTCGAGCGCACGCACGGCAGTTTCGACAAACAGGTGATACACGCAGATCGCGGCCACGTTAATGTTCAGCTTTTCTATGGCGAGTTGCCGCACCAGATCTTGCTGTAACGGCTGCCGCCCCTTGGCGCACAAACGGCGCACCCGCTCATCGGTATCGTCGCCCGAGAGGGTGGTCAAATCCATGCAGGTGATGGCTCGGAGCAGCCATGCTGCCTGCCACTCTTTCTTGACCGTTCTGCGCGCAACCTCCGTCTGTGCACGACGTTCAACCGCGCTGGTATTCACCCGAACGTCGCGCAGCCAATTCAGATCGAGGGGAATCCCGGCGTTGCGCAGCAACTGCCGGCCGTTAAGAACTGCGGGCGAGCCGATTTGCCGGCGTTCGGCAAGACCGCCGGTTCCTTGCAATTCTCGCAGATGCTTACTTGGTGGCACTGATTCCCCTGAAAAGACAGGCAAGGCGCTTGCTCTTGCCTGCGTCGATTGTACGGCATGCATTCGCGCAACGCGAGTTGACGGCAGCGATGTCCAAACGCCTCATTGATATCGCGCCAAGAAAAAATTTTGAACGACAGTGCAAAGGTTTACAATGGCCCTCGATTTTCTGGGTATGCCGAAAAATTCTTCCCTTCGACGCAAGACGGCCCTGACGGCCGACGTGCGCCGAAAATTACTGACCTCTGCGCGGCAAGCGATGAAGCGTGCGCACGCTCCTTACTCGAAGTTCCGGGTGGGAGCTGCGATTCTTCTTACGGACGGCAAGATTTTTTCAGGCTGTAACGTGGAAAACGCTTCGTACGGAATGACGAATTGCGCCGAGCGCACGGCGATATTTTCCGCGGTGGCGAAACTTGGGCCGAAGATTGAAATCCGCGCCGTAACGGTGGTGAACGATCACGGCGTACCTTGCTCGCCCTGCGGCGCATGCCGGCAGGTGATTTACGAATTTGGCCCTGACGCGACCATTTTCTTCCAGGGCGTGGACGGCAATCCGAAACAGGCCCATATCACGGAGCTTCTTCCGGAGGGGTTCCGTCTCCAGTGAATCCCGCCTCCGTTACAAGTCAGAATTTTCGCGCGATCGACGTCATTCGCAAGAAACGGGACGGCGGCGAGCTGTCGAGGCAGGAAATTGAATCTCTGGTCAACGCCTATACCCGCGATGATATCCCCGATTATCAGGTATCCGCCTGGCTGATGGCAGTTGTGCTGCGCGGCATGTCTCGCGCCGAAACCGCCGCGCTCACCGATGCCATGTTGCGGTCCGGCGAAGTTCTCGATCTCTCCTCCCTGCGGGCAAGCAAGGTCGATAAACACTCGACGGGTGGCGTTGGGGACAAGACGTCTCTCGTGCTCGCCCCGCTCGCCGCCGCGGCCGGCGTTACTGTCCCCATGATCAGTGGTCGAGGCTTGGGACATACTGGCGGCACGCTCGACAAACTTGAAGCCATCCCCGGTTTCAACGTGAATCTGCCGGTCACGCAATTTCGTCGCGTGCTGGAGGCTTGCGGCTGCTGCATGATTGGTCAGACGGCGGAGATCGCCCCCGCCGATCGCAAGCTCTACGCGCTGCGCGATGTGACTGGCACAGTCGAAAGCCCATACCTGATTTGCGCTTCGATCATGAGCAAGAAACTGGCCGAAGGAATCGACGCTCTCGTGCTAGACGTAAAAACTGGCTCGGGGGCGTTCATGAAGAATGAAAAGGATGCAGCTTTTCTTGCCGAGTTGATGGTTGAAACCGGCGAGCGCATGGGCAAGAAAGTGGTGGCGCTCATCACAGATATGGATCAACCACTCGGCAATATGATAGGGAACGCGCTCGAAGTCGTCGAAGTGATCGATATTCTGCATGGCCGTGGCCCGGAAGATCTGCGGCGGCTGTGCCTTGAGCTGGCAGGATGGATGCTTTATCTCGGCGGCGTCGCAATCAACGTCGCAGAAGGTAAAAAGCGAAGCGAGCAACTGATAGCCTCCGGTGAGGCATTGCAGAGGTTTCGGCAAATGGTGGAACTGCAGGGTGGAGATGTTCGCGCCATCGACGATCCCAAAAGGCTTCCGCAGTCCGAGCACACCATGAAGGTCTCCGCTCCGAGAGGCGGATATGTTGCGTCACTGCAATGCGAACAGATTGGAACTGCGTGCGTCGTTCTGGGTGGTGGACGGGAACGTAAAGAAGATTCTGTCGATCCCGCAGTTGGAATCGTGCTTCACAAAAAAGTCGGCGACTCGATCGCATTGGGCGAACCGCTCGCGACCATTCACTACAACTCGGAAGATCGGGCAACGCGAGCGCACGAGTTGATCCAGGCGAGCTATCGGATCTCCGATTCGGCCAACCCCGAGAAAAGGCAGTTGATTCATCGAGTGATCGGAATTGCTCAGGAGAACAATTAGATGGGGCGCTATACAGGGATTCTTGGCATCCTGACTATGCTGAGCCTGGCTTTCGCGTTCTCGACGAATCGCCGGGCGATTCGCGTGAAAACAGTTGCCTGGGGGCTCGGCCTGCAGTTTGTATTCGCGGTGTTCGTGCTGCGCGTGGATCTCGGCCGTCGCATGTTCCAAGTTGCCGGCGACGCTGCGAATCGCGTGCTCAACTACGCGTTTGTGGGTTCGCAGTTCGTTTTCGGAGATCTCGGCCGGCAGTCATCCCATATCGGATTCATCTTCGCTTTCCAGGTTCTGCCGACCGTCATTTTCATTTGCGCTCTATTTGCCATTCTCTATTACTACGGCATCATGCAGGTCATCATTCGCATCGCGGCGTGGCTGATGACGCGCATCATGGGAGCGAGCGGTGCGGAATCGCTGAACGTCGCCGCAAGCATTTTCATGGGACAGACAGAAGCCCCCGTAACCATCCGCCCTTTTCTGCCGGAGCTTACGCACTCCGAGCTCATGACTGTGATGACGAGCGGCATGGCTCACGTCTCCGGATCGATTATGGCTGCCTATTTCGCGTTTGGCGTGGAGCCGAGACATGTGCTGAGCGCGGTGATCATGACCGCTCCGGGCACGATTCTGCTCTCCAAGATGCTCGTCCCCGAAACCGAGCAGCCGAAAACCGCCGGGCAAGTCGTCATGCCTGAGGATGAAGAAACGAAGCACGAAAATCTCCTGGGCGCA
>JASHNX010000201.1 GCA_030041415.1 Candidatus Sulfotelmatobacter sp. | reverse complement strand
GCGAAATAGAGAACAAAAGTTATTCCATAGAGGATTAGGGTCAGTTTCACCGTTTGCCAATCGAGTGTGGCTGCTGGATTCCTCAGCAAAACAACGATTGGGGGTATTACGAGCACCGCCGTCCCCCAAAAAATATTGTCCCTCGCCCAAGGTGTGGCCTCTTTGAGGAAACGTTTCCAAAATTTGCTATGGTACATGGCAGGAATGGTATGACGCTTGCTACTCCTGCGTCAACTACATAACCCCGAAATTGTACAGACATAAGCGCCCACATTGAACGACTTTGCGTGGAGAGCTCGCCACAGTCCCTGTTTGCGGTTTTCGGCCCTTATCTCGCAGGGCCCTGAAAACATGCCCTTTCTATTTCCCGAAATGGTCGAAGTGCTGAATTTTCGCGCTTTTTACTTTGACCCTTCCCGTCCGCGACTTTCATACTCCGTGATTATTGGCGCCGAAGTCTATGAATTATCTCGGATCCAGCCGCATCGTTCGCTTCCACCGGCTCGTAGCAATTGTGATTATCGTCGCGATCTCTGGATACGGACAAAACTTAGAGTCTGGCTCGCACGAGGCAGCTTCCGCCGAATCGGAGAATGATCACGAACGAGCACGCGACGAATGGTTTCTGCGCGGACGCACAGTTCCAGGAAAATCCGCCGCCGAATTACGTCATCGCGCTTACCAGTCGAAGATGCAAGCGAGGGCGGCGCGAGCGCAGCGCGCCCGCGTGGATCATCCAGAAGCGCAACCGCCGCAGTCGAACGGCGGCTGGGTGCCGTTGGGGCCGGTGCCGCTTGCCTCGGACGCAACTGGAGACGGGTTCCAAAATTACAACCAGGTCTCGGGCCGCGCCACCGCCGTAGCGATCGATCCCGCGGATCCGAGCGGCAACACGGTTTACATCGGCGGCGCA
Source organism: Candidatus Sulfotelmatobacter sp. (assembly GCA_030041415.1). GTDB lineage: Bacteria > Acidobacteriota > Terriglobia > Terriglobales > Acidobacteriaceae > Sulfotelmatobacter. The sequence continues at coordinate 2,646 of JASHNX010000201.1, read as the reverse complement.
CAAGGAGGAGTGTGGAAATCCACCAATGGCGCGAATCTCACCGCCAATAGCGTGACCTGGGCACCTCTTACCGACGATCAAGCCACGCTGTCGATCGGTGCGATCGCCATTCAACCTGGCAACACGAATCCGGCAAACAGTCTGGTCGTAGTTGGAACAGGTGAAGCCGACAATTCCGCTGACTCGTATTTCGGGCTCGGCATGCTGGTTTCTGCCAATGCCGGCGGTAGTTGGACGTTGGTCTCAACCGCAAATTCAGGTTCGCTTTCTTTTCCCGGTCTCGGTGCCACGCAAATCGCATTCAGCAGCGCCAACACCAACACCGTCGTAGCAGCCATGTCTGTAGCAAACGAAGGCTTCGTGAGTGGCGCCTACACGAGCAACACTTATCCGGGACTTTATACGTCAACCGACGCTGGCCAAACCTGGAACTACGACGCGCTCAACTCGGGCGGCGCAGCAGAAGCCACATCCGCGACATCAGTGGTTTACAACGCCGCTGCCGGCTTGTTCTTCGCCGCGGTGCAGTATCAGGGCTTTTATTCTTCTCCGGATGGATTGAATTGGACAAGACTCGCCAATCAGCCCGGAACTCCCGGCCTGTTGAGCACGGCTGCGTGTCCGCAGAATTATCTCTACACGTGTCCTATTTATCGCGGCGAAATTGCCGTTGTGCCGGGGCGAAACGAAATGTATGTGTGGTTTGTTTCCGCAGACTCGAACGGGAATCCCGTGGATCAAGGCATTTGGCAGAGCCTGAAAAGCGGCGTTACCTGGACACAAGTCAACGACTCCGGAATTGCCAATTGCGGCGACTTCGATGGATGCGGCGTGGAGCAGGGATTCTACAATCTCGAATTACTCGCCGTCGCCAACGGAACCACAGCCACCGACCTTTACGCCGGCGCAATCAATCTTTATAAGTGCTCCATCACGGTGCAGAACCCGACCTGCGCCACGACCGCATTCATGAATCTCACGCACGTCTACGGTTGCGATCCGCTGGGTGCACTCGCTCACGTGCATCCCGACCAGCACACGCTCGCGTACACGATTCCGACCTCAGGAGTCGATTACGGCGCCGATCTCATGTATTTCGCCAATGATGGCGGTATTTACCGCGCGCTGAACGGATTCACCGGCCTTGCTACGGGATCCTGCTCCGGCACGAATCAGTTTGACGATCTCAATCAGAATCTTGGTCCAATGACGCAGTTCGTGGCCTTCTCTCTGGCTGCGACCAATCCCAACATAATTCTGGGAGGTACGCAGGATAACGGCTCGCCCACAAGCGCCGCTGCAACGACGAGCACAAGTTGGGGAAATGTGCTCGGGGGCGACGGCGGTTACAACGCGATCGATCCTGTTACTGGCGACTTCTTCGCCTCGAATCCGGATACCGGATTCGGCAGTCTGGCGATTCAGGAATGTTCTTCAGGCGTCGACTGCAACGATTCGCTTTTCAATGTGGTCATCAGCAGTAGCAGCCTCAGCGGCGATGACGGCGCTTTCTACTTCCCTTACCTTCTCGATTCGCAATCGAATTCAACGCTTTTAGTCGGAACGTGCCGCGTCTGGAGCGGCCCGCGATCCGGCGGAACTTTTACGCTGCTGAGTCCAAATTTCGATACTCTCGGAACCGGAACTTGCTCAGGCACGGAAGTAAACACGGTGCGTGCGCTGGCTGCTGGCGGAGCAACGAACGTCAGCGGCTCTGAGGTGATCTACGCGACCACCGACGGTCCCGGGCCGAATGACTTGACTACACCGATCGGCGGAAATGTCTGGGTAACGACTGACGCTTCGGCTATGTCAGGAGGTTCGTCGACCTTCACGAATGTCACTCTCAATGGACCCGGCGCGGCGAGCATCAATCCCAATCAATTTCCTATCTCCGATGTCGCGATCGATACATCCGACCCGACTGGCAATACGGCGTACGTTACCGTCATGGGTTTCACCGGGGGCCCTGGACACGTTTGGCAGACAACTAGCGCCGGCGGGAGTTGGATCGATTTCACCGGAAGCTCTCCAAATAATCTTCCAGATTCTCCCACCAACGCAGTTGTAGTCGATCCGGTCGCGCATATCGTCTATGTGGGCACCGATGTCGGGGTTTTCGAAAGCTCGACGTCTTTTCCGCCCGTCTGGAGCGAAGTCGGACCATATCCCACCCAGGTAGGAGCGTTCGGCTTTTTGCCCGATGTAGCCGTAACTGGGCTCGCATTGTTCAACTCCGGTGGGCAAAAGCTGTTGCGTGCTTCCACCTATGGCCGCGGAATCTGGCAGTTTAATTTGCTGGCGACGCCCGATTTCGAGATTGCGATTTCCAACACGCCGCTCACCGTTTTTGCGGGATATACGGGCACTCTCGACAGGACGCTCACTGCTTTGAACGGGTATAACAACTCGGTCGCGTTGAGTTGCATTGCCGGAACAACAAGTCCTCCGGGCTCCCTGCACGCCGAATTTTGCAAGCCTTACCCCCACTCCCCAGGGAGCGGGATTTTTAGTTACCGCGGGTACGAACGCCGTTGCTGATTACTACTTCAACGTGTAAGGCGCTGGTTCCGATCCGAATGACACAACTCATACCGCTGCTGTCACGATGCACGTGATCGATCTCGAATTAACCACTCCCACGCC
>JASHNX010000200.1 GCA_030041415.1 Candidatus Sulfotelmatobacter sp. | reverse complement strand
GAAGAGCTCCGAGGAAATGATTGATTTGTGGGCGGTGTGGCTGAAGAAGTATCCAATCCCATCCCTGGAGGATGGATTGGCGGAAGACGACTGGGCCGGGTGGAAGAAGCTCACTGCGAAACTTGGAAATCAGGCTCAGTTGGTTGGCGATGACATCTTCGTCACCAACCCGGAGATCTTTGCCAAGGGCATTCAGGAAGGAATCGCCAATTCTATTTTGATCAAACTCAATCAGATCGGAACAGTGACCGAGACATTGCGCTGTATCGAGATGGCGCAGAAGCACAACTATACCTGTGTCGTGTCCCATCGGTCCGGCGAAACCGACGACACGACCATCGCCGATTTCACCGTGGCCACCGGAGTCGGGCAGATCAAGACTGGCTCTGCCTGCCGGGGCGAGCGCATCGCGAAATACAATCGCCTGCTGGAGATAGAAAAAGAGTTGGGGCGGAGCGCGAAGTATGCTGGGCGCTCCGTCTATAGCCGCTGGGGTAAATGACGGTGAAACGAGGGAGGCTCCGGGTGGAAACAAAAATCAGCCAAGCGTTCCGAGATCTTTCCGAGGAGGAGATCGAGTCGCTTGTCCAGAGCCTCAACTCGTTGCATGAAGGCGACCTTGGAGTTGACATGCTGGTGGCTTGTGGAGAACGCGCGATTCCACGATTGCGCCGGTTCCTCATGGAGGGTAAGCCGAGCGGGGTTTTCTTGCCTCGTCAGCGTGCCGTGCGTGCGCTCGCTGAACTCGGAGCCAAGGATGTGCTGCTCGATTATCTGCGCCACGACAGGTCGATTCCAGATCCCGTGACAGCGCAAGGGGAAGAGGCGGTGAAAAATACGGCAGCCAGGGCACTAACCGCGTGGCGTACGGAGGAGGTCTATCAAGTTCTGCGCGACACCTTGCATCACCACCGTTTAACCGGGGCGATAGAGACTCTCGGCGAGTTTCGGCGGCCGGAGGCAGTGCCGGAGCTGGTCGCGGCTCTGGAAGATGATTTCTGCCGCAGTTCAGCCGAGGACGCACTTCGCAAGCTGGGCGAGATTCCGCATTCTGCCCTGCTTGATGCTGCTCGGACTCCCGAGCCCTCCGGTAGCCCTGAGAGCCCCTCAAGCCGCAGCCGGCGAAGGTCGGTTTTGCGATTGCTCGAATCGCTGCGGTTGCTCGCTGAGGACTGGCGCCAGATTGGTGCTCTCATTTATGACAGCGACCCGGAGATTGCAGCCAGGGCGTGTGCCGTCGCGCTCGCAGTGGCGGACCCGTCCAACCAACGGCGCGCCGTGAAACGTCTGATCGAATTGCTTCCGACGTCCAACTGGTTACTCCAAGGCGAGATTCAGGAGTGGCTGGAGAAATACGTGAAGGTCGCACTGCCCAGTATTCAGGAAGAAATTGATCGGCGCCAGAATGCATCCACCGCATCACAGGCAAGGGATCATGTTCTCCGAATATTGCTTGCCGTGAAACGGAAGGCCGTGAGTTCTACGTAGAAATCCGGCACCACATTGGCGAGCAGAACAATCACGTCTTTGATACATCAGTAATCGTTGGGGATAGCGATGAACGAACGCACGCCCGCAGAATTCATCTTTGATCGTTCGGAAGAGCGACAACGAATCGATCAGTTCCTGGTCAGGCAGCGCCCCTTCATCTTCTACGGCCCTTCTGGCGTGGGGAAGAGTCTCCTACTTAGGGACGTATTGCCTCCATTTCGCGCCACGCTCTATTGCGATGATTCGAACACAATCAACACCGTTTTTCGCAGCTTGGCCTTGCGCCTATTGCGCGCGGGCAACCCCAAAGCCCTTTCAGCGTTCCGCAACGAGGAAGGAATAAAAGCGAAATCCCCTGTGTCGTTGAAAGGAATTGTTCTCGACTCACTGCGAGAAGCTGAATACGCCATAATCCTGGATCACCTTAAACGTCCCTCCTATTCGTTCGCGTCAGCCGTGAGAGAAATTATGAATTGGGGTTCGACGCCGGTGAGCATTGTTGCACGTTCGGCCCACATGGAGGACACAGGCTTCCTGCAACCGCTCTATGGCGACCGATCGCAGAAGTGCGAAATTCTAAATTTCGAGGATAGCGTTGCGGAGGAATTTGCTCGGGAAGTTGTGAACAGAACTGGCCTTGAGGCTTCCAACATGAACGAGTTCATCGAGAAGGTGTTGGAATTCAGTCAAGGAAACCCAGGCGCGATCCTGACGCTCTTGGAGATGGGGGCGTATCCGCGATATCGCGCAGAGGAGCATATCAAGATTGCTCCTTTATATATTGACTTCCGCATGACGTGGAAGTTCGCGAGGTGACGGTGAGTGTAATGGGGATTTTTCAACAACTATGCGTGGCATCTCAATTTCGACAGAGTGGATACGGTTCAATGTACTGCTCTCCGGGAACGCACGACGCGGATTGCCTTAAACACTTGTGGAAACAGAAATCGTCACTGATAATCGAGGCGTGTTTAGCGATCTAAGATGTTTTTGACCGGCGGGAGATTCCGGGCGCGGATTGTCGCAACCTAATCTCTATTTACGGAGGAAGAGTCCATGACATCGTTTGGCGGTTTCCAACCCCGTCATTCGTTGGCTTTGAAGCTTATTCCTCTCCTCCTAGCATTCATTGCCGCGCAAGCCTCTGCACAAACCGAGCGAGTGTTGTACAGCTTCTACAGCGAACCGATTGGAATTGCACCGATAGCAGGCGTTGTAGCAGACAAAACAGGCGCTCTCTACGGCACAACTTCGTACGTGTCGTCGGTGTGGAAACTTGCGCCTCCCACAGAGGCGGGAAATCCTTGGACATTCACAACAATTTACAACTTCTCAGGATTCCAAGACGGGAGTGGACCCGGAAGTCTCGTTTTTGACAATCAGGGCGGGCTCTACGGTCCAGCTGCAGGAGGAGGCCATTATGGTTGTGGGATGGTGTTTCAGTTAACTCCCTCGGCAGCAGGCCAAATGTGGACCGAAAACGTACTCCACAACTTTACGGGTTGCACAGGCGGAACCGACGGCCAAAAGCCGTTTTACGGTCTGACGATGCTCAGAGGCTCGCTGTATGGAATAACCACAAGTGGATGGGAGTTTGGGCAGGGTACGGTATACAAGCTGACACCCGGCGAGAGTGGTGAGCCTTGGACCGAAACGGTGCTGTACAGTTTCACCGGAGGTAACGACGGCGGGATTCCTAGTTCCAGTCTTACAGAAGGCCCGGGAGAAGTACTATACGGAGTCGCTGGAGGAGGACTATCCGGGAACGGAGTAGTGTTCCGACTGAGTCCGCCGAGCAATGGGTCCGCCCAATGGACAGAAGCAGTTCTCCACAGTTTTGGTTGTAATGATAACGATGGTTGCGGTCCGTCCGGCAGTCTCGCTTTGAACCAACACGGAACGCTATATGGGACTGTTAGCGGTGGTTTCTCTTCCTTGCAATATGGCTCTGTCTTTCAGTTGACTCCGCCAACTTGGATAGAAACGATCTTGTATGCGTTCACAGATGGCAGGGACGGCGAGACACCGAAGGGGGGAGTCATTTTAGATTCGGAAGGTGCGCTCTATGGAACTACAACGGGAGGCGCGGAGCAAGGACAAAACCAAGGATCAGTATTCAAATTGACCCCACCAAGTGTGCAAGGCAATCCGTGGAGCGAAACTACGCTTCATGCTTTCACAGGAGGAAGCGACGGAGGCACTCCATTAGATGGTTTGTTGCTGAGGGACGGCGTATTGTACGGCACGACCTTAGAGGGCGGCCCCAACCCGGATTGCAATTGTGGTGTTGTATTCGCAGTAAAGCCATAGGCATCCGGCCACGCTATCTCTCAACGTTGATGAAATCAGGCGTTGACACTCATTGACCCTCAATGAGTGTAACCAGGATGTTACGCTAACTACGAACGCAGTTCGCTGTCGGATGGGCTATTCCGCTGAGGGGCTGTGCCCGGCTTCCATATCGCCAACAGAATGACTCCGACCGCGACGAGGGAATCGACGATCCACGATGGGCCACGGATTTCATACATAACAAGTCCCCACATGCAAACCGCTGTCGCGCTCCAGAGCCGAGCGGTGTGCCCAGTCTTCCACCGACTAAATGGCGTCGACCTTTCTGACTGTGCTTGGGGCCTCCCTGAAACGCCGACGATTCTGCGTTGTAACGTGAAGCCATAGACGGCTGACCAGATCGCAGCCGCAACGACCAAGAACTGTCTGAAACTCATGCTCCCACCGGGCTCTAGATTGCGATGACCAAAATGGATTAGCAGAACGCACACCCCGAGGAATAACGCGCAGGCCACCTGCACAAGACGAAGTTGGCGTTCGGGCGAAGCCATTTTCCAACCGTACCCCTTGGTGAGTCAGTGTAGGGAGAAGTGCGCCTGTTTCCAAGTTACTCTTTGCCAACCATCGTTGTTGGCGAAAACAGGCGATTGCACTCATTAACGTGACGATGAGTGTAATCAGGATTTTGCGCCAACAATCCCTAGAGAACGAGCAACCGTCGCCTCCTTAGGGAGCCTCCGACAAGGTCCTCCCAAAACAAAAAGCCGCCTCCCGGAGGAAGCGGCCTTGCGTCGCATTGCGACGCTGCGCTACTGCGTGACTGTGAAGCTTGTGGAACTCGCGGCAATCCCGCCCGCCGTTTTGATCTCGATCGGTCCCGTAACTGCCCCCGCAGGCACGGTCGCCGTCACCTGCGTGTCGGAATCCACCGTGAAGCTGGTTGCCGCTACACCACCAAAACCGACTTTCGTGGTCTGGGTGAGGCTGTTTCCTGTGATAACTACGGAAGTTCCAACCGGCCCGCCGGGCGGGCTGAAGCTCAGAAGCTGCGGCGTGACGCGAAACTTTAAGTTGCTCGCCAGGATGCCGCGAGGCGTGGTGACCGTCACAAAACCGGTAGTTGCCCCTGCGGGGACCGTCGCTGTGATCAAGGACCTCGACCGCACGGTGAACACAGCAGGACTGCCGTTAAAGTTAACGCTGGTCGCGCCGGTCAGACTGGTCCCCAGAATCTCGACGGCCCCCTCCACCTTGCCGATGGCGGGCTGCGTTTCCACGAACGGACCCAGCCCAACGGAGATGCTGAAGACCGTGCCATCGCAGCAGGTTGTACCACCCCACCACGTTGTCCCGTAGAAGCTCCCGTCCGTCGCCTGGAGCAGCCCTGCGTATGGGTAGCGCCCGTCCGTGCAGGGCCACTGGGAGCAAAAGCTGTAAAGCGTCGTCAACGCGCCGCCTGGGGTGATTTTGAAGATCGTGCCAAAGCCGTAGGCACCGCCATCAAAGGTTGTCCCGTAGAGGTTCCCATCCGTGGCCTGGATCAGCCCCGCGTAGGGATAGGCGCCGTCCGTACCATCGAAGCTCTGAAGGGTCGTCAACGCGCCGCCTGGGGTGATTTTGAAGATCGTGCCAAAGCCGTACGCACCAGCATGAGAGGTTGTCCCGTACAAGTTCCCATCCGCGGCCTGGACTAGCCCCGCGAACGGTTGCTGGCCGTCCGTTAGGCCGCTGAAGCTGTAGAGGGTCGTCAGCGTTCCCTTCGGGGTGATTGTGAAAACCGTGCCAAGGCCGTTGGCCCCGCCATCAAACGCTGTCCCGTAGAAGTTCCCATCCGTGGCCTGGACAAGGGGGGCGTAGATAAAGGCGCCGTCCGTTTTGTTGAACCTGTGCAGCGTCGTCAGCGTGCCGCCGGGCGTGATTTTGAAGACTATGCCGCAGCCGTCGACGCATTCGGGCGTGTAGGCCCCGCCCCCCTGCGTTGTCCCGTAGAGGTTCCCATCCGTGGCCTGGATCAGCCCCGCATCGGGCGATGCACCGTCCTCGCAATGGCTTTGCGAGCAAAAGCTGTAAAGCGTCGTCAGCGTGCCGCTTGGGGTGATTTTGAAGATTGTACCGCAGCCACCATCCGGGCACACCATCGTGTTGTTGTTAGCCCCACCGCTGAACGTTGTCCCGTACAAGTTGCCGTCCGTGGCCTGGACGACCCCCGCGAAGGGCACATCGCCATCCGCACCGCCCGTGAAGCTGTACAGCACGGTGTAAGTTTTCGCGGTTGCCACGGTGCTGGTCGCAACGACCGCGAATGTGAAGGTTGCGAGCAGGAGTGCTGCGCTGAAGTAGAACGATTTCAATTTCATAGTTATTCCTCCGGCCATGTCGTGTGGCTGGTCACGATTCATCACTGGCTGGCTTTCGCGGCGGCCCGGAGAGCGAGGATGAATGCAGACTCGGGCCGGGGGAAACCCGATATTTGCGAGTTGCCTTGATTGGTCTTGCAGGGCCCGCTTGCGAATGAGGAAGAACTCGCAGCCTCAGGCTAAGCTATCCCGCCTGGCTTGTACTGTCCGTGACCAGCGTCATGGGTGGGTGTGATGGCATGGCGAAATTCGGTTTCAGCAGCTGGCCCGCCGCTCAGATGACGAAAACAGGCGTTAGCACTCAAAATGCCTCCCGCGAGTTCGGCCTACCATCCTTGCATCGAGACGGCTGTCTGACACAGTGCGAACCGTGCGACATAAGGAGACCGTTGCCATGGGCAAGTAGAAACTTAAGCCGAACTACTTAATTGCCACAGGGCAGTAGTTCACTCCTACCATCGTCCTCTTTTCCCAGTTCGCGGAATCTTGACCTCGGTCACAACGCGCAGTGATGCAGGTTGCTGACACGCTCACCCTACGGCGGTAAAAAAAAGTTGCAAGATCGGGCCCTCATTTTTCTCTTTCTATTCTTTCTCCCGGAGGGCGAGCACGAAATTTCGGCACGTTCCTGCGCGGCAGTTTGGTGGGCTCGCGCCCGCTTCTTGGTGCAATAAATCCAGCCCTCGGGGAGCATCGACGCCGTGATTCAAGAGCAGATTTCAAGGAGACTCTCATGACATACGTGACACAAGATCGAGGACGGCTCCTGGCGACCATTACGCTGGTCGCGCTGGGAGTAGTCTTAATTTTAATCCTGATGGCGGGACAGCTTGGCGAAGCGCAGCAGACAGGACCTACCTATAAGGTGCTGTACACCTTCACCGGGGGCGCTGACGGGGCAGCTCCCCAATCGGGCCTGGCCGCCGACCCGGCGCGCAACTTACTCGTCGGCACTACGAGCGGGGGCGGTGCGACCGGCAACGGAACGGTCTTCGGAGTCAGTCTCGCCGGGCAGGAAAGCGTGCTCTACAGCTTCACTGGGACCCCGGACGGATCAAGCTCCTATGCTGGCCTGATCCAAGACCCAGCGGGAAACCTCTACGGCACCACTAGCATGGGCGGCAACCTCAGCGGTTGCGGCGGGGACGGATGTGGCGTTGCTTTCGAACTGAGCCCATCCGGACAGGAGACCGTCCTCTACACTTTCACTGGCGAAGCGGACGGAGCGCGGCCTTACGGCAGCCTGTTCCGCGATCCGGCGGGCAACCTGTACGGCACCACGGGGTGGGGCGGCGACATGAATTGCAGCGCGTTTGGTTTCAGCGGCTGCGGCGTAGTCTTCAAGCTAACGCCTTAACTTACGTCGCATGATGGACTGCGGGGATCCCTGAATTGTTTTATCCGTTCAGACGTGCGATGCTGGAGCCCTCGCCGCCGAGATGTGCATTTTTAGATAGAAACGAAAAGATTTCCTGCACTTTAGCGAATTGGTGGAAATCGGGCCTGTCCTGATCTTCAGTTTTGTAGTCGAGTTCTACGAAACGATTTTCATGAACAAAGAAGGCGTATTGAATCGCAGCCCCAGCCTCTTGCGGGGCGTCACGATTCTTGTCGATGTGCAAGACCATGATGTCGATTTTCGGATATTTGCCTCCGCTGTATTTGCTCTTAAGCAACTCCTCGAGTTCCTTGGTAGCATGCCAGTCTTTCGACAAAATTAGGGCGACGTCCAGGTCATACTCGATATCGCCACCTCCTGTGCAATTGTGCATCGTGGGTCGGGGCCGCACTTGTAACTCATCGTAACGACCCTCACCTGTCGGCTCGTCATCGAGCCGGCAGCCTTCCTTATCAATCGATGAGATTGCAAAAACCGGGCATGCCAACTCGAGACTCAAATCCGCGAGGCCAGTCGATATCTCGTCGATGCGAGCTCGCGCCTCGTTCGGAGGATTGATGAGCGGAATTTTCTGTAGATAATCGAGAAATATTGCGGTGGAGTCGACCCGGAATTCGTGCATTAAGTTATAAGCTGAGGCTCGAATACGCTCGATCGTGTCGTGTCGATTCCCTTCAACGAGAAAAAGAAATCGGCCGTAATGATGCATCTCAGTTAGCCCTTTCGCCATGCGCTCGGCACTGCCGGGCAATTTGCTGAGGTCGTCCGTGAGAAGAGAGGTGGGATTGAGTCCCGATTCTTTGCCGATCAATCGTGCGCTAAGCACCCGTTGCGTCTGTTCCCAGGAATAGAAAAGTACGGGAATCTGATGATTGGTCGCGACCGCGCTGGCGAGTTGCAAAGCCAGATTCGTTTTGCCGCGCCGTGGGGCGCCGGCGAGGCCGTAATAAAAGCCCGGTCGCAGGCCCGATAACACTTCATTGAGGCGCCCAAAAGGGGCAACGGATCGACCCAGTAGTATCTTGTCCTTAGGTCTTTCTTCGGCCTCACGCGCGATACGCTTCGCCAGTTCTCCGACCGGGGTCAGCCTCTTGCGTACACGCTGCTTCTGGATTTCCAGCAACTCGTGCAGTGCGTCCGCTGTGAATTCCACGATAGGCTTGTCGCTGGTTTCTCGTTGCGAGGCGTACGCCTGGATTTTTGAACCTAATTCTGCTAGCCACTCACGGCTCGAACGGTCTTTTAGCAATTCCAAATAGGACATCATCTGGTCGAGCTGCGGGGGACGAAAGCGCGTGAGCTTTTCCAGGTATTCAGATACTTGGGGGGTGGCCATGCCGCGCTCCTCGATCTGAGCTTTCAGCAGCAAAGTGTCGATCGTGGTTACGCCTTGGTCGCGTAATGACAGCAGAGTAGTGGCTACGATGCGCCCGGGAGATGATCGCAACAGCTCAGGTCGGAATCCTTCATCTACTGCCTTATTCAACAGATAGCGATCGCTTGAAATCGCGATCAAAATAGCCAGCTCCAAGTCTATTTTCTCTGGGTTCATGAGTTCTCCGCACTCGCAGATCCAGAGCTGAGGCAATCGCCGGAACGTCGTTCGTTAGAGCGTTCGTAGATGGATCGACTCTGTTCTCTTGATATTGCGGATTACTTGCTTGGGCGATGCACTCCCGAGACAAGAATCCTCTTGTCAGGAGTCATCAGCTGCCCCGACTGAGTCGGGGACGGCGGTTAACGGTGAACTCCCTCACCGATTTTCTGAATGTGAGGCTAGTCTATCCCAGCATTGGGTCGTGTCAAGAAAACCGAAGTGTATTCCTTTGGTGCGATGCAGAACTGCGTTACGGGGTATCTGGTCGCTTGTTTTTTTAGCCAAATGCTTCTGAACATCGGCCTTGTGCTTTATTTCATAACCACGATGAACTTAGTGTCTCTCCTGAGGGCTAACTCTCCTGGGCGCACTTTGACTCGTCCCTCCGCAGTCGTGAGTCTTGAATTCCGCTCTCAACCGCAATATCACATCATCACACCTCTCTCCTGGCGTCGGAACAGCAACGAACTCGCGATCACAGACACTGCAACACGCAACTACGGGTCTACAGATGTCGAGGCTAGAGAAATGGAGGCCCCGCTCAGGCCCGGTCATATTCAACCCCGTCGCACTTCTAGAAAAAATTTCTGGGACTGAATTCGAAAGGAAGGACAACTTGCTTTGCCTGGGAGAGCGCAATGTGTGACTCCGTCAAAAATTTGAGGAGTCATCAGCCGACTACCCAACCAATCGAGCGAGTCAGCAGTTAACGGTGAACCCCATCACCGATCATTCGAATCATATGATACTCCTACAAGAAAATCGCTCGTTGACTTGTCTTGTCGCAATTGTGATAATTAATGCCGGTGTTGGAGTTCGCCTTTAACCGCCCTCTGGGCAGATAACTCCTACGAAGAAGGGATTTCTTGGTAGGAGTGGGTTTGCCCGCCGTATCGTTCCACTTCTCACTAAGAAAACCCCGAATCGGTCAGAACAGGAGAGGTCGGCGTGTGCCATGTTCCGGCGCGCGGATGACGGGTAATGCCCGAGGACTCGGCCAATTCGCTCAATTCCAACCATGCGCGGCGCCTCAGCGTTACTTGCCGTCACATCGACAAGATGCTGGCCGAGATGGAAAGTGCCCTCAACATCTCAACTTCGAAGCTCGCCTTTCCGCAGTACGCGCTGGACCTCAGCCCCGCCCAGAGACGTGTCATTGAAGATTACATCAGCCGCATTCGCGCTCAGTTGATCCGAGTCCTCGATGGACAGGAAATCGAGCGGCCAGCCCCGGATATCCCCGTTTCTCGCGCGTTGCACGTCAACCTCACCTTTGTCGACATCGCAGCTGAGGAATTGAAGCCGGACTATATGCGCGGATACGGTGAGGTTCCACCAGCCGCTGCAGTGGAACTGAACGGGATTGCCGGAGAGCTCCAAAGTCTGGTGAAGCAGCTTGACCGTTACTTAACACAAGGCGCGCGCGAGAATTTACAGGAGCGGCTCGACCGGCTGGAACAAAGCGGAGACGAAGTCGCACTGCTGAAGAAACTGGAATCGATCATTACCGGCCAAGGCTTAGTAGAGTTTCGTTCCACCTTATCGATGATCATCGACCGCCTCGAGGACAACAGCTTCGAAATCGCCATTTTCGGCCGGGTAAGCTCGGGCAAGTCGTCATTGCTGAACGCAATCCTCGAGGCGAGCGTGCTGCCCGTGGGCGTAACCCCCATCACGGCCGTGCCAACCCGTCTGCTCTACGGCGAGACGCCAACGGTTCACGTCTGGCGGGCCAACCGGGAACGCGAGGAGTTCGATATCGCGCAATTGCAGGAATTCGTCTCCGAACGACTCAACCCCGGGAACGAAAAGCACGTCACTCGCATCGCGGTTCAGCTTCCGTCTTCTCGTTTGCGCGAAGGTATTGCATTTGTGGACACCCCCGGATTGGGCTCGCTTGCCACGCGCGGGGCAGCAGAGACGCTTGCTTATCTTCCCCGTTGCGATCTGGGAGTAGTTCTGATTGACGCCGGATCGACCCTGACCCCCGACGACCTCCAGACCATCCAGATCCTCTATGATGCGGCGATTCCGGCGACTGTGTTATTGAGCAAGGCCGACCTCATCAGCCCCGAGGATCGGTTACGAGTGATTGGCTATGTGAAGCAGCATATTAAAGAACAGTTGAACTTGGACCTTTCCGTCCACGCCGTGAGCGTGATGGCCGGGAGCAAGGAACTGATGACACACTGGTTCGAGGAAGACATCACTCCGTTGTACGGCCAGCGCCAGCAGCTAAAGATCCGCTCAATTCGCAGGAAATTGGGGGCGTTGCAGCAATCGGTAGAGACAGCCCTGCGGACGCGACTGCGCCCCAAAGGCCAACTCGCTCCAATCAAGGTAGAACAGATGCGTGTGCTTGAAGCCGAGTTACGCCAGGCGAGCGGGCGCCTAGAAGAAATGAAAAAGATTGCACGGGGAGTTGCGAACGAGCTGGAATTCGCAAGCACGCGAATCCTTAGTACAGTGACGGCGACCTTGGTCGAGTCGTGGTCAAAGCAGGGCATCGCCGATGAGGATGTACCTGCCCTTGTGGATAAAGCAGTGATCGGCACGGTTCAGGAACAGACCGAGTCTCTTCGACGAAGAATGGAAACATTGACGCACAAGCTGTATGAAACGCTCCGTGCCACTGCCAAAGTATTGGAGGTCGAAGACGTTCCTGTTGAACACGAGTTCTCCGCAGTGGTGCGAGAGATGCCGGCTTTTGACGTAGGCCCTCTCAATGTTCACATGAAACGCCCGGTTTTCCTCTCCTTGCTTGGTGGCGACCTGTCGAGGTCGCTGGTTAGAAACCGCCTCGCGCGTGCGATCGGGAAACGGGTCGCAAAGTCTCTGTCCGGCTACCATGTACTGCTCTATGACTGGTCGGACAGGACTCTGGGTCAGATTCAACGCAAGTTTGACGCTTATGCCAACAGCTACCGGGCCCAGGTGGAGAGACTGGTGGGAAGCCACACATCACGAGTCGGAGAAAAGGCGGCGATCGTCCGCGATCTCGAGGGCCTGGAAAGCCTCCGCGATCCAACTACAGCTGCTTCCTGAAACAGGCAGTTTTCTCTAGGGTTGAGTCATGAAAAAGAAAGGAACAAGACGACTTGCTGAAATACGTAATGGTTGGCATCGGAGGTTGTCTCGGTTCAGTCTTACGCTTCTGGTTGGGAAGTTATATCGGGAGCAGGATGGGGACACGCTTTCCTTACGGGACATTGGTCATCAACATCACCGGCTCATTCTTAATCGGTTTCGTGTATGCGCTGCTGACGGCGAAAACACACTGGAGCCCGAACTGGCGCTATCTAATTCCGATTGGATTTATCGGAGGGTATACCACCTTCTCTAGCTTCGAATACGAAACGCTGCGCACGATGCAGGACGGCCAGATGGGACTCGCCGTGCTCTATGTAGCGGTGAGTGTCTTGGTCGGATTCATCGGTGTGTGGGGAGGAGTGGTAAGCGGAAGGGCGATTCCATGAAAACCGCAGCATCCGTATCAGCGACTACGGTGAGTCAGGCCCTGACGAAAGGCACCTGCCCCATTTGTGAGATTTTGAAAGACTTCCAGTGGACACTATCGGAAAGCACGCACCCCCAAGCTGACCTTCGCTTATGCAACTTTCATGTCTGGGCACTTGCGCGCTCCAGGGGAAAGCTCTCTCGCTCGACTCCAGGTGAAACGGTTACCGGAGTATTCCTGGAACTGCTGAAAGGCCCCCTTATCGGAAAGGCGAATAGTGCGACATGCGCGCTTTGCCATAAAGTGCTAGCGGAAGAAGTCGCTCGCCTGAGGGAACTGGCGCAACGATTCCAGAGCCCGATCTTCGTGCAATGGATGACCAGTCAGGGAAGTCTCTGCTTGGATCACGCACCGAAGCTCAAGGAGTTCGTGCCTTTGCGGCTGAGGTCGTGCATCGACAAGATTATCGAACGTAATCGGACGGAACTGGAGTTGGAACTCGAGGTTTTTCGCGAGCAACTCAAGCATGGAGTTCACGAGGGTGGCGGAATTCTTGGCCGCGTTGCTGAATTTTTGGTTGGGCAAAGAGGACTTTAAGCGGGGAGGAGAATGTGCTCACACAAGGACCAGGAAAGAAAGTTGCCGTCTACGTAACGGAGGACCAGCAGTACCACGGAAGCGCAGCGTATGCGGCCATTCTCGACTTTCTGTTTTTTCATAACGTGTCGGGCGCGACCGTAACCCGTGGTATTGCAGGATTCGGGGCTGACCACCATCTCCACACCACGCGCTTGGTCGACCTAGCGGTTCACCTTCCTGTCAAGGTTGAGTTCATTGAAAGTGCCGAGAAAGTGGAAGAGCTGTTGCCAAAACTCCATGAGATGGTCGGTTCGGGGCTGATCGAAATGCACGACACGACCATCGTCAAGCCGGCGGAAAAAAAAGTGAAAAGAAAATCTCCAGAAGGGCCTCCCCTGAAGCGTGAGGGAAAGGCAAAGATGATGCGGATCTACATTGGCGAGAACGACAAATGGAATGGAAAACCGCTCTATGAAGCGATCGTCAACGGCTTACGGGCACACGACATCGCTGGGGTTACGGTTTACCGCGGGATTCTGGGATATGGCGCGAACCGGAGAATTCATAAAGACGCCAAGCTCAGCTTGTCGCATGACCGGCCCATTCTCTTGTCGGTGGTGGATACGGAAGAGAAGCTCCAAACGTTTATGCCCTTACTAGACCAGATGGTCCAGCAGGGTCTGGTCGTGCTCTCCAACGTCGATATCATCAAGTACACCCACAACTATCAGAAAGCCGAGCGCCGGCAGGAGGCGAAGATATGAAGCTCGAAGGCAAAGCCAAAATGTTGCGGATTCATTTCGGACAAGACGACAAGTGGCATGACAAATCGCTGTATGAAGCCATCGTGCTGAAGTGTCGGGAACTCGACATCGCCGGGGCCACCGTCTTTCGGGGTATCGAAGGCTATGGTGCCAGTTCGCTGATTCACAAGCGACATTTTTTGCATTCCTCCGACTATCCCATTATGGTTTCCGTCATCGACACAGAGGAAAAAATCCGGGCATTGATTCCCGCGCTCGACGAGATGGTCAATGAAGGATTGATCGCGATGTCCAATGTGGAAGTGATTCGGTACGTGCACCAGGAAGGCACGCGATCCGTGGGTTAGGCACGATATGGCTCCGAGCAGAGATCAACTCACGGTTGTGCCAATCCAGCAATCGGTGGTAGGGCAAAGTCTACCTTCTTCGGGTAGTGGCATCGTAGACGGGTCGACCCGCCTCGCGCACTTGGCCGAGCTGGCGGAAGAGCTCGGCACGGAACCGCTGGCAAACGAAGCCCGCGAACTGTCCACCCGGGTTGCCGAGGGCCGCTTTTACGTCGCCTGTGTCGGACAGTTTAAGCGGGGAAAGTCTACACTCATCAACGCCCTGATTAGTGAGCCAGTCCTTCCCACCGGCTTTATTCCTGTAACCGCAGTGCCGACGGTAATTCGTTTTGGCGAGCGCCTGCATGCGCGCATTCGGCTGAACGACGGTTCGTGGAACGAAGTTCCAGTCCCGGAATTGAAACAGTACGTGACGGAAGAACTCAACCCCGAAAACAAGAAAGGCGTTCAGGGCGCGGAAGCCTTCATTCCCAGCCCACTCCTTTCTTCGGGAATGTGCATCGTAGACACCCCTGGACTGGGCTCGGTATTTAGCGGGAATAGCGCGGCCACGCAAGCCTTCATCCCTCACATTGATGCTGCGCTGGTTGTCGTTGGCGCCGATCCTCCACTTGCCGGGGAAGAGCTTGCGCTCGTGGAGGCGGTGGGCAAACAGGTACATGATCTCATTCTGGTTCTCAACAAAGCGGACCGCACGACGGATGCGGAGCGAGCCGCCGCGGCAACATTCACGCAGCAGTTGCTTCGTAAGAGACTGCATCGCGAGATCGGCTCGATTTTCGAGGTCAGTGCACAAGAACGTGCTGAGAATCGTGGACCCCTCCGGGACTGGGAGAAACTGAAGGGGGCCTTGCACCAACTTGTGGATAGTTCAGGACGTCAACTTGTTCGGGCAGCCTGCAACCGAGGCATTCAACGGCTCAGTGAACAATTGCTGGCCATTATCCACGAAGGTCAGGATGCCCTGCGGAGGCCCGTCGAGGAATCGGAACGCCGAATTGCCCTGATGAGGCAGACCATCTCCGAAGCACAGCGGTCGATGCGGGAACTTAGCTTTCTGTTCATGGCCGAACAGCAGCGCCTATCCGATCTGTTCGTTGATCGGCATAAGGCGTTCTCCGCCTTCGCTTTGCCCCAAGCTAGACAAGAGTTTCAAGAGGCCTGCCGGTCCATTCCGGGTGGCTTCGGCCCGTCTTACCGCCGGCGGGTCATGAAAGTGGCACAGGACATCGCCCATCATTACGTCGTACCCTGGCTCCGCCCAGAGCAGGAGGAAGCGGAAAGGGAATACCGCCGGGTCTCCGTCCGTTTTGTGGAAATGGGAAACGATTTCCTGCAAAGGCTTGCCAATGCCGGTATCCCGGAATTGGCTCGGATGCCACATGCCCTTGATCCCGAAACTGGCTTCCGTGTGCGCTCGACATTCACGTTCCTCGATTTCATCGAGGTGGCGCAGCCGGCTTCTCCGTTGCGCTGGCTCGCAGATGTGATCCTTCCTCTGGTGGGTGCGCGAAAAGTGATTCAGCGCGAAGGCCAAGAATTCCTTGTTAGATTACTCGAAACCAATAGTACTCGTGTACAGAGCGACATCCTGAATCGTGTACAAGAGAGCCGCGCTCGACTGGAAGTCGAGATCCGCAAATTGTTGCATGAAGTGAGCCGGATTGCAGAACAAGCCTTGGTGCGCGCCAGGAAGTTAAAGGAAGAGGGTGAACCGGCAGTTGACGCGGAACTGTCTCGCCTCGACCACTTGCAACGTGAAGTGGATGTTCTGCGTGAAACAGCGCAGCCTTAGGCTCGCTCCTCACTACCCATGTTTCGGTCACTGCTCAGCGGGCCGTGGAAGACAACTCTTCGGATCTTAATCCCTTTGAGTCGGAGAAGACCTCACGATACAAGTCCTCCCCGTAACTAGTTTCGAGGGGTTCCCCTTCGATAAGCCTGAAGGTTCGCGTTCCGTCGGGTTTTCGCTCGGCACGGAGAAATAGGGCGTCCTTATCGCCTCCCTCGAAAAAGCCACGGGCAAATTCATACAAGTGTGTCACGTAGAGAACCTTCATACGTTTCTCAAGCAGTGCACGCACAATTTCGGTCGCGATCGCCGATCCCTCGCGGTCATTGGTCGCAGCGAACGATTCGTTGAAGAGCAGGAGAGAATCAGGAACGAGATGCTCGACGATATCACTCATTCGCGCCAGTTCCTCGTCGAACTTCCCGCTCTTCATGCTGGCGTCTTCTTCCCGCCGGTAATGGGTAAACAATGCCGGAGTGAGTCCTGCCGAAAACGATTCGGCGGGTACGAACATGCCGCATTGCATCATCAATTGAGCCAGGCCGATGCTTCGTAGAAAAGTGGACTTGCCTCCCTGATTGGCTCCGGTGATGATCACCAGACGCTTACCCTCCGCGTTTGCCGAGTTGGCGACAACGCGTTGGTTCAGAGTGAGCGCAAGACAGACATCATAGAGGCCCTGGAGTTGGTAGCCGCGCTCTCCGGTTTCTTTTGGGGTGGGCAAACAGGTCGCCATGCCGATCGACGAGAGCTGCTGATAGAGGTTAAGGCAGCCGACATAAAAGGCTAACTCGGTGCGCAAAGCTTTAAAAAAACCCAGCACGTGATCGGCGGATTGCGCGAGTGCCCTGGCGGCACGGGCAATCCCCCTGCTGCGCATATTCGAAAGAATTCGGCCGCCCGACTCGTCGCGCGGATCGAGTCGAAAAGTGTAGGATATGGGACCTTTGCCTAGCAACCGCTCAAGCCAATTGGGCTCTTTGCTTCGCGCCTTGCGCAGCATATAGTGCGCACCCTCGTTGTTTTCGTCAAGCTCTGCACTGAGCAAAGCCCCGCGGCGAAATTTCAATTCCTGCAGATGGGTCTTGATTCGATTCAGATATTCTTCGCTTAGCTCCGCCTTGACCATCGCAAACAGCGACTTGAAACCTTCCGACTCAAAGCCGACAGTATTTTCCTCGGCGACAGCCCGTAGCTTTCTCAGTACCTTCAGAGACATCTCCATGAGGTCGACCGACCCGTAAAGCATCGAACTTGGATACGCGCTCGACATACTCCACCACTGTCTCCTGACCTCTTCGCCAATCGTAGTCATCAGGTCGTAGAGGGCCCTCACGACGATGGGGTTCCGCAGGCAATCTCCCAAGACTGCCTGGCGATAGAGAACCGTGTCCAGGTCGTTCTCGAAGCCTCTCAGGATCGCCTGTTGCGCCACTGACCATACAAATTCGTCGCCGCCCGCCATTGTGCGAAGCAGAGTGTCCAGTTCGAGGTCTTGTACCATCGTCGGGCCGTTCCAAAGTAAGGCGAGTAGCAGCGCGTTACGATCCGCCTCTTGGCGACGATACCTATTGTCCGGAAGGTGGTACAGGCCGAAGTCGCGGTTGCGATTGAGAAGGAGAACTTTCATGCAACGATCCTCTCCTTCAGGCAGTCGTAGGTGACTCGATGCTTCTCCGCGATTGCGTGTGCATATGCGAGGCCGTCCGCTGGCCGACGTTCCACCTTGTAGGTGCGGACCGCTGGATTGAGCGGATCTACTGTGCTGGTTGCGCTGACCGTCTTGTGATTGAACGATGCCAGTTCATCCAGAAAAGTGACCCAAACTCCAAGCAGATCCAGATCGTAAATCTTCTCCATGACTTTCTTGCTCAAAAAGAGAGCGTCCTTCAGTGTGGTCGAAGAAAAGACTTCGTTCATCACCAGTATGCTGTTCGGGGTTGCGTCCTCAAGGATTCGGTGAATCCGGACTAGGTCGTTGTGCAGTTTGCCGCGCAGATTGGTAATGGTTTCCTCGCGTTCGAAGTGGGCAAACAATCGATCGCACAGGAAGAGTCTCGCCGACTTGCCGGGGACGGGACAGCCTAAACTGGCCAGGTAGTGAAGTTGGCCAAACATGCGCGCGAACGTCGTTTTTCCGCCTTGATTCGGGCCGGAGACGACAAAAAGCCGCTCCGGACCCGAAAGAAAGAATTCGTTGAGGATGACCGTACCGTTCTCGCGGACCAACTTGCGAGCGAGGGCGATGTCGAACGCGTCGCGACTTTCTATTCCCTTCGAAGTTGCAGAGATCTCTGGTAAGCAAAACATCAAACCGGCCCGGCGTAAGATTTCAACATAGTCAAGATAGGCGACATAAAATTGAATTTCGCGATCGAACCGCACGATCGTGTCGTCAAGATATCCTGCGTGAACCGCGCTGAATTCATCCAAAGCTTGAAACGTGTTTGGATAGAGCAGGGCGACCCCATCGAGAACCTGGGCCTGTATGTGGTTCATGCCGTCGCGGACTGGCACCTTGATTTCATGCTCTCTCGCGGCCTCGCGGCGAAACTTACTAAATGTCTCTTCCACCGCAGCACTGTAATCTTCTTCGTCGTCGTAGTTGCAAACGGTAACCGAGTCGTCCTTCAGAACCAGACAATACCGAATTTGAGACAGCTCGGATATTAGTGTTTCCCCCTCGGCGGTCAGCTTGCGAAACAACTCCGATTGAACGTATTGTGCTAGGAATCGCAGGAATTCCCGGAGCCCACGCGACCGAATGGGCATCTTAATTAACTGTTGGTATAGTGATTCCACTGCCTCGTAATAGATCTCTGCCGCTCCGAGGAATGCTCTTTCGATGGCGTATTTGAAATAGAGTTCTTTCGCTTGCTTGAGTCGCTCACGCATTGCCCTCATCTGAGCAGAGAACGCTTGAATTGCGTTCAGCGTTTGTGGGTCTCCGAGGTCCCGGTAGACTTCCTGGCGATAGGACAATTCCGATAGATCGTGAAGCGGGAAGTAAAAAAAAGGCGCGAGATCGTATTCTTTCCACTTTTCGGTGATTGCTTGAACGACCTGGTCCAAAAAGAGGTCCCCGAAGAACTCCGGAACCGGCTGCTGATCGACGTTTCTGCCGGTTTCGGTGTTCTCAAATAAAATGCTGTGAAACTTATGGTCAGTTGTGACTGATAGACGCTTCTCTTCTGCCATCATAGGAATAGCTTTCGCCGGCGCAACTTTGCGCATCCCACGCGCACGCACGTCGCGATAGGCCTCACTTCACTCACAGCAACGTCGAGTCATGGGTAGTTCGAGAATCACTTTTGTACCTGTTCCTACCACGCGTTCTGCGCGTGCCAACCCAGCCGAAAATCGATATAGAGCGGCGAAGTCTTGACGTATCCATTCAGCCGATATCTAGGAATCCTTGCCATTTGAAGCATTTTTAGAATCGCTCCTGGGGAACCCTGGCTTAGACTGACAATCCGCTCGATGAACTCTGGGAGGTTGTTCGCCCAAAGACCGGTTCGACGTGCGATCTCTTCTGCAAACCGCGTAGCCTCGACGTGCGCAAAGTTCGAGAGCCGCATGCGCTCGCCACGCAGTGAGAACATCGGCGTCAGAAAGCCAAGGTCTTCCATGTGAGCCGAGCGGGCGACCGCAAGGACCGGCGTTTCTCCATAAAGCATAAGGTCACGGGTGTCGGACGAAAGCGCCGCGGCCGGGCCTTGCAAATGATCGAGCACCACAATATATTTCCCCCGTCGCACGGCTTCGAGCACGATTCCCCGCAAGGAAATTGTCGATTTCATTTTCACTGCCTGCGCGTTTCGCAAGAAACTCTTAGTGTAACGATCTCGCAACTCCACCAACCTGAAGGCAAGACTTTGAACGACAAGTTGCGGGGATCCTGCTTGCGGACAGTACAAAACGTCGGGCAGGTTTCGAATCACACAGTGCAACAAAAATGTCTTTCCGCTGCCGCTGGGGCCATGCAAAACAAACGACTCGCGGGCAGATAGCCGTTGCCTCAGCTCCGCCATCTCCTCGATGCGACCGAATACAAAGTCATCGCTAACAAAGGTTGCCGGACCGACTGGGGGACATTGCCCTTTTATGCTCATGGCCTGGCGTCCTGTCGACTGGGAAGAAGAAGGCCATAGCGGGAAGCTTCATGTGTGATCGGAACGCTATGCGTCAGACGCCAAACTACACCTGCATTTTGGGTGTAAAACCAGAAGCGCCGACGTGTGCGGAACGGGTACGAACGTGGGATCGCCCTATTACGAAAAAGTTCGGCGTGATTTGGAAAGCTGTCAGCAGGACTCTTGATTCCGGTTATTTTGCAAACTCCTGACATAGAATCCCTCGTCAGGAGTCATCAGCTATCCAAAGGCAAGGCCCAGGGACAGCGGTTGGCGGTGGAACTCCTTCACCGGTAACGGCTCTCGATTTAGTGTTCAGCAGATAGGGTTGCTTGTCAAGCCGGGAAGCTTTGCCAGGAACCCAAGTATCCCCGAGCAATCCGGCTTTTGGATCATTTTTCCCTCTCTAGAACGGAGCATCCTGTTCGAGCGGGTCATCGTTTTGGAGGCGGAGATTCTTCGGGGAGGTCCCCTGTTCGACTAGATGGCCAGCCGAAAGCAAGCCTTCCAACTGTCGCAATTCTCTTATCTCGCTCCCGTGCACTGTGCTGAGGCATGCCCAATCTAGGGCGCGCGTACAGGCGACGAACAGCATTTGTGGTGCAGCCGTTGGGGTGTGCGCGTAATGCTGGCGCGTGATTCTCGGAATCAGAATAGTATCGAAACTTAGTCCCTTCGCGCTGAAGACTGTAAGAATCTTCGGCATAAGACCATTGAAGTCGGCTTCAGAGGGCGCTCGTGCCGTCACTCGTTCGACCGGAATACCCCCACTGGCTAATGCGGCGTAGGCTCGGTTCACCGCCCGGTTGTCGGGCAACAGAATCCCCACTCGATAGTTGGTACTGATTTCCTGTTTCACAATCTCACCGACTCGCTCCCACTCTTCGTCCTCAGATCTGTTGCGGACCAAAAGTGGTATTCGAGTTCTTGCCGGCAGAGAAACTCCCCCGTGGAGATGAAGATAGTCATCCCGTTCTGCTGCCGGCAGAAACTCCGCCGCCAGCCGGGCAACAGCGATACTGCTTCTCAGGTTGCCAATAAGTCGAACCGCCCGATCTCCGATTTCGAGAGTGCGACCAGCTTCAATCATCATGCTTCCCCCTACATAAAGCTTCTGGACGGAGTCAGCGAAAACCGTGACATGACGGGAAGCTTTTCGGAGAAGCCGATACGCGGCGAGGGGAAGATCCTGCCCCTCGTCGACCAGTACAGCCTCAAGCACCGGTGGCATGCATTCCGCCTCGAAATACCGTGTGACGCTTTCCAAAGTCTCCTGGCACTTGTCTTCGATTCGAGCCGCTTGCGATCGGGGAAGTCCCACACGATCGGCGAGTTGAAACACCCATGAGTAAAAGGATTGGATGGTTTCAAAAGGCAGATCTAGTGTGTCGCCACCGGCCTGAATGTAGCTACGCAAAACATTGGTAAAGACCAGAACTCGCAGTTGACGAGGCGACACCTTGCAGCTGCGAAGGAGATGGTTTGCTCGATGCAGCAGAACTACTGTCTTGCCGCTCCCCGGAGGCCCGCTGATGAACTGATTTTGGTCGATCGGTAGTGCGACGACCCGCTCTTGTTGTTCGCTCAGGAGTTCACGGGCAATCATCCATGCACGTCGCGATCGAATGATTTCCTGCATTCGCTTAATCACCTCAGGTTAATTGCTGACTCCGTAGCCGGCAGCGCGCGCGGGTCATAGGGCAGCACCCTTTTGTTTTGCTTAGTGCGCATGCTTTCAAGCTCAAGTGCCGTCTTGACGTCATTCAGACTCCGGGCAACCGTGATGCGCCAGTGCAGTTGGAATTCGCTGAGAGGGCGAGAGAGATCGAGCAACCGTGCGGCTTCCCGAAAGGCAGTCGCCGCCTCCCCTGCCCTTCCTAAGGCTTTGATCAGTCGCGCCTGGAGAGCCAAGTAGGCTCCTTCCTGGACCGCGAGCCGGGCCGCTTCAGAAACAGCCGCCAGGGCTTCGCCAGTCCGGCCTTGGCTCTCTAGACTCAGAGCGAGATTGAAGTGGCCACCTCCCCAACCACCGTCGATGGCGGTCAATTCGCGGAAGAGTTTTTCTGCACGGTCGTACGCCCCGAGCTCGTAGTAGGCATTTCCGATCAGGTTGAGAGCGTACGGGTCTGGATCACGTTGAAGCTGCAGTGCCTTGCGAGCCCAGTCGATTGCTCGTTCGTATCTTTTTTCCTCAAATAGTAATTCCGAAAGCCGCTCGATTTGTCGGACTTTCTGAGAGAGGGACTCGCGGCGCGTAATCGTATCGGCCAATTCTTGTTCCAAACTTAGGATTTCGCGTTCACGCTCGCTCTCGTGCCCCGTGGAGCTGAGAGGATTCTCCAAAAACACCGCACATTCTCCGCTCGCCTCTGATCCGAGCGAAGCTTCAAGGTCTAGAACCTTGTTAGCATCTAAGCGAAAGCGCACTTCAATTCCGGCCCCTGCTCTAGCTAGGCTGTCAGGTTTCAGATGCGCGACGGCCAGAACTTTCGTCTCGCGGCTGGGGGTCTCGGCAGCAATAACGATGTCCAGTTCCGTCATCAAGTCACGCGGAACAGACAAGCCACGGTGAGTTTCAAATTGACTGCTCGGAGGAAACGGTAATTCCGTTCCCGCATGAATGAGTGGTCGGAATACGTTGTCTTGCGTGAGCAGGCCAATCGTCTCCTGCGCGATCGGCTTCAGGAGCGGAAGACCGAGACTATGCAAAAAGAAGGAGTGCAGCGCGGCGCCGCGAGCAATCGCAGAAAATGATCGGTCGCGATCAGGAAACAACAGAAGATGAGCCTCAGGAAACTGGGTTTGTACTGCTTTCTGAATCTGAGGGATTAGGCTGCTTCCGCCCACGAGAAGAATGCCGTCAATGTCAGTCCGAGAAAGTCCGGCGCGATCCAAGGCATCCCGAATCGGAGCAAAAACCGATGTTATCGAATTGAATTCGGTGCCATGCGCGTAGAGCAAATCCCCATCCAGGAAAGGTGACATAACGTGGTGAAATTGCTTCAGAGTCAGGCTGGGATTGCGCAAGGAGAACGTTTGGACGTGGTCTCGCGTCGCAGGAACGCTGATAGATCCCGAAAGCTGTGTTGCGCAAATGTTCGGTTCAGTCTGTTGGCGCGGATGGAACGCTAACCATGACGAATACTCGGAGCAGATCGCGAGCTTTAGAGCTTCCGCAACGGGAAGTAACTGCGGGAAAACATAGTTCTTCTTTTCCGCCCATGACAGATCGAGGGCTGCAACGCCGTTCTGTCGAAGCAATTCGGGAAGAAGAATCTGCTCCACGATGGCGATGTCAATATTGTCGCCGCCCAGTCGTTCATAGCGAGAAATCGCCAAATTGGCCACGCGCAATCGACCGCTTTGAGGTTCCATTTGTATCCGCAGGACTGAGACATCGCAGGTTCCACCGCCGAAATCCACAACGAGGACGACCGCGGGTGCGGTGAAATCAAGTGGGAGCGACTCGCCATAAGCAACGGACAGAATGTAATCCAAGAACGCAGCGTTCGGTTCGTCCAGAAGAGATTGGTCACTCAACGAAATGCCCGCCAGAGCGGCGGCTCGCAGAGTGTCTCTTCGTGCTGCTACTTGAAATGAAGCGGGAACCGTTACGACGACGTTGCGGAGCGCATCCTCTCCAAACTTGTCCCGCACCGCAGCGGAAAGGGATTCTAGGATCTTTGCTGCGATCTTGTAGGGCGAGTCGAACTTGTTGGAAGAGGCGAATGGATAATAGGGTTCTCGGCCGAGACCCATCTCGGACTTCGTGGAGTAGAAGATTCGTCGATCCTTTCTCAACCCCAGTCCCCGAGCCTCTTTTGCCCCTTCACCGGCGATCCACTCTCCTGGGAACACCTCGGCGACGACCGACGGAAACAGGGCGCTCTCGATCACCCCAGTTCGAGTAGATTGTCGTATTGGCACCATGCTTGCTTCCAACGGCCGATCCTTGGAGCCGAAGGCCCACGAGTCCAAAATAGCTACCGAGGAATTTGTGGTACCGAGATCGATGCCACAAAACCATCGCACGCCAGCTGTCTTCGAAATTGTGTGGTGTCCAGCCAGGACGGGCAGTGCGTTCATTCTCTCCTCCGGGAACTCTATCTCGCACGATGGTCAATTTCGGGTGCCCGCGTTTCTGCCATGATGGCGGGTGGGTTGTGGCAGGATTCGATTTCGTTCAGAGCACGCCGCGCGGCGCTTTGCACCTCTATGCTTTCACTCCCAAGAACTTTCTCGATTACCGGGATGGCTGATTCGTCGGCGATTGCTCCGAGGGCTCCTAATGCAGCGATGCGCACACAGGTCGAATGATCGTTCACTGCCTCGACAAGATGAGAAACGGCCTCCTTATGACCTCGCAAGCCGAGAATCCTGCAAACCTCAGCCCGATGCTCTGGTTGTGAGTTCTTAAGAGCCCAGAATAGGAGCCGTTGGTACGAGGCAGAGTCGGAATCCACGATTGCTCCACACTGCGGACACCGTCCACTTTCCAATTGCAACTCACGCCAGCAATTAATGCAGACGGCGAGCATACTTGCCTCCTGGTGCGCACCGAGAAAAATCGAGAATCATCCAGGTTAGTGCGCTGTTGTCTGAGGGTTTGCCGCGTGATCTGACTCCCGAGACAAGATCCCTCTCGTCAGGAGTCATCAGCCGTCCAAGCAACGGAGAAAAGGACAGCAGTTCGGGTGGTACTCCTTCACCCTGCTGCAAGTTCTACTTCATTATAGACGTTCTCGATGGCTCGAGAGAGATTTCATCTTGCGACGGACAGTCCGGTGGCCCTTTCTATTGAACGGGGAATACCTTCCTCGATGGGAAGCTCGTTCTTGTTACGAAAACGATGCAAGGGATCTGGGAATGCTCCCTTCATGTAAACTGTGGGTGTCTTTGCGGTGAGGGAGTTCACCGTTAACCGCTGTCCTATCGAATAAGCCACGGCAGCTGATGACTCCTGAGAGGAAATTACTTGTCTCAGGAGAGACCGATCGCTCGACCCCTTCTACAAGTTTTCCTTCGCACGTTGATTTTTCGAACCAGCAGCCTAACTTGTAGTGTCTTTCCTCGGGGACATGGCAGATGCAGAGCATCGCGAAGACAATAACAAAACTGAAATCGGTTCAGATCCGTTCGAAAGCAGCGTTTTTCCTGTTCCGGATCGACGAACCACTCCGGGTTACTCCTCCTCTGGCGTAGCAAAGATAGTGTGAATGATCTTTGATGCGGAAATCCTCCCCGCGACATCATGCTTTCCCATGCTGCAAGACAAATGGGATACGGATGGGGCTTTGGGGTGCACGAGGCGCTCGACCAGTTTGGTGCTCTGTTTGGTCCTCTCGTGGCCGCCGGAGTTCTCGCGGAGCGCGGAGACTACCGTACTGCATTCGCGATGCTCGTGGTCCCAGCCCTCGTGACACTTGCCATGCTTATATATGCTCGCCTGTTACATCCCCGACCGGAAGATCTGGAGGCCAGTGTCCCCAACATTCATGCCGCGGGTCTGCCAGGCGTGTTTTGGATTTATCTCGCTGGAGCGGCGCTAGTTGCTGCCGGATTCGCTGATTTCACACTGATTGCGTTTCACTTTGAAAAGGTCCGGGTTGTTCCAAACACCTGGATTCCAGTTTTCTATTCCGTTGCTATGGCATCCAGCGGAATTGGATCGCTATTGCTTGGGCGCCTTTTCGATCGAGCCGGGTTCCGGATCCTGCTTCCTTTGACCGTAATTGCTGCAGCCTCATCGCCCCTCGTTTTCTTCGGGCGCTTTTGGCTGGCCGTAGTCGGTTCCGCCCTGTGGGGAGTCGGTATGGGAGTGCATGAGTCGATCATTCCGGCTGCCGTGGCGACGATGGTTCCACAACAGCGTCGGCCGTCGGCTTATGGAATTTTCACTGGCGGCTATGGACTGGCCTGGTTTATCGGTAGCGTGATCATTGGCAGGCTGTACGATATTTCCGTTTCCGCATTGATTATCTTCTCAGTCGTTGCGCAGCTCGCCGCCATTCCGTTGTTCTTGAGTGTCAACAAGAGACAGGGAAGAAGCGACACGGCCACGAGCTGAAATCTTGAACGAAACCTGTCGCAAGACCTCAGATCTCCCGAATTGTGAAGACGGCGTTCACGCTCCGGTGCCCCGTCAATAACTGCAGTCCTAGAAGCGGAGCGTCGTTTTCCTCTTGGCTCACTAGATGTCGGCGCAAAGCGTCATGCTTAATGGCGTAACGTTGCATGTCCTCCGCAGTTCGCTCCATGACGGCCGCTTCACGAAGCACCAGGCGTCGGCTTACGGATTCGTCGTCCACATGGGCGAGCACCAACTGCAGATGCAGAAGACATAACGAAAACCCTTCTGAGGATTCGGGGTTTTTCGCAACCTTCTGGACAATCAAGCGAACCAGTCTGTCTTCCGTATTCCACCTCACCGTGCACGCAGGACAAGACGGATGCATAAGAGGGCTAACATCCAACATCATCGAGCCGTTGGCGGCTATTTCGCGAAGACTTTCAGCTGTGCGCCTCAGCAGGCGTGGATACGCGGTGCAAACGCCGCGGGGAGAAGCAACCTGCTCGTAGTGCCAAGTATGCAAGGGGCAAAAGCCTCCATTTCGGGCATGCTCTTCCTGCGTCTCCGGGCGGGTAGCGAGGTCATATTGGTACTGACGAAAAAAATCGAGGAGTTGATGCAGGACACCTCGGCACATCTCACAAGGCGTCACGCCGCGCGCATCGAGGCGAGCTCTTTGCGGCTGGCGCACCACCGCGCCCGAAATCGTGCTTTCGCTTTCCGCATCGCTCTGCTTACGTAACTTCCTTAGCTGCGCGGCTAGGTGCTCTCCCTCTGCTTCAGGCAAGGATGTGAGGGTATTCGAGACACGATCAAACGTCGCCGAAAGGAACAGTCGTGAACGCTCGGCGGTGAGGAAACGGATGAGTTCTTCCTCGAAAGCCAGGACCCCGCTGGCTTTCAGCGCTTCCATATCATTAGCCTGTTTCGCCGCTAAGCCGTCCCGCGCAGAAACAGAAAATGGTTTAACGGTCCCACCGTCAAGCAGGCCTCGTGCGGTGTTTGCAACATAGTCGAGAATCTCCTGGCGTATCTCGGGATTTGCAGTGTCATGTTTGTTAACAACCACAAACACGGCACGAACAGAGTGGCTAGCCTGTCTGAGAAAGCGGACCTCGTCCTCTGTCAGCGGGCTTTCATAGCTCGTGACCAGAATCAGGACATCAATTTCGGGAATGAACTGCTCCGTGGTCTGGGAGTTTTCGAATATCGCCGAGCCCAGACCCGGGGTATCCACGAAATAGAACCCGCGGCGAAGAATTTCGGCCGGAAGTTGGATTTCTGCCACCCGTATGCGCTTAACGTTGCCGGGATTTCCCTTTTCCGTAACGAGTTGCGGAAGTTCTTCAAGCTTGGCTTCCCCGCGAAGCCGGCTGCCGTAGTAATCGAGCAGTACACGTTCGCTCGTTCCGTATCGCACCGATGTGATCACGGAAGTTAGGGGAATCACCCCAGTGGGGAGCCGATCCATGCCGAGAACTGCGTTCATCAATGAGGATTTTCCGCGATTGAACCGTCCAGCAACCACGACCGTGAAGCGATCCTCTGCTAGACGGGTCAGCAACTCCTTCCACGGTTGCTCCGCCTCCCATTTCTTGTTCCAATTCTTGTTCGGATCTTTCACTTGATCGCCAGCGATGAGTTCTCCAGAACGGATAATCTCGGCCAGATCAAACTTCACTTGTTCGTAGCTCTTCAAGTCCATGGCTCGGCTCCGCGAAGACGATCTCCAGTGCCGGAACACTTCCTGCACGTGGCGTGTCAATTTGAAATTATTTGCAAGAAATCCCGAAGACAGACATGGCTCCGCAACAGGATTTCCTGCTAGGAGTCATCATCTGCCCCGATTTAAGAGCCAGGACAGCGGTTACGGGTGAACTCCTTCACCCCAATCTTTCAATGTAGCTGATGCTTTTGGAGGTGGATCGGATTCCGTCGTTCGTTTCAGGCGTCAGATTCGATTGTAGTGCAGGCAGTTGCCCTTTGAGCAAATGTCAAAAAGACATGCCAACTGGCGTCCCCAAGGCGCAAGTGATATGGTTGCTAGTGGCGAGCAATGTCGCCACAAGTTGAACAGCATTCAGGTGCTGTGGGTGTTGGTGTTCACCTTTAAACGCTCCGTCCGGGGCAGATAACTCCTACACATTCTTGAGGATTGTATTTTCCTTGCCCTTTTCTCTTGGAATTGGGCTCAGCCTCAGAAGCGGCGAGGTGTCCGTGTGGCTATCTGTCCAGTGATCAAAGGACTATCCGAAAATAGCTCAGGCCTAATGCGTCAGGCCCAAGACGTTCCCGCGTGGTGCCGGGTTCCGGTCGCGAACGGATTGATGAAATCCGTCTGTCGGTTTATGGAAGTATTGAGAGCGCATGAAAGGGTTTGCCGTCATCGCGATGACGAATACCAAGCTGACTCTCCAAAGAGGCTGGCATGAGAATTGTTCGAATGAATGTCTAGTCGGATGGCGAGACACCCTAATGCGCACGTGGATAAGTCAAGGTCGTAGAAAACATATTTCCGGGCAAGTCGCGGCCGCGGTCATATGCGGCAGAACTGTCGAAGAAATCATCGAGCGGATAGGCCACAGCCATCGCGCCACCACGCGAGAGCTTGCGCGTGTACTGGGCCAATATGGCTATC
This sequence comes from Candidatus Sulfotelmatobacter sp., assembly GCA_030041415.1. GTDB lineage: Bacteria > Acidobacteriota > Terriglobia > Terriglobales > Acidobacteriaceae > Sulfotelmatobacter. Next base: position 805 of record JASHNX010000200.1, on the reverse strand, counting down.
TCTGCTCTCAGCGCTGCGTTCCAGGAAAGAAGTTCGACGAACCACCCAAGCTTGGGCTGGCACAAGTGCACTCGAGTGATTCATTCCGGTGGCATTGGGTTGCGGTCGAAGACGGGTACATCTTCGACGGTGTTTGGGGAGATGCTTACGGGGTGGTGGATTGGCCCAAGGACTTCCGCATTACTTCCTATCTTCCGATTGAAGAATAGCGTGGGAGATCACATAAGCATCATTCCGGCAAGAGGCTCTCGGTGTCCGCCCCGAACGAGGTGAAATCGAGCCGGGTTTCAGTTCCAGTCTTGCCAATAGGTTCCATTCCAGAAAATCCTCTCTCGGTTTATAAAGTGCTCCGCGACAAATTCGTTTTCATCCTCATCGCACGTAACGAAATTGTATTCATCGGGAAGACCGAGTTTCCACCGGAGGAGTTGGCGATGTTCGAACTCCTCCAGCGGCAGCCGGGCAGGATACTGCTTTGCCCAATCCAAGGCTTGCGAAGTAGAGTCCGCCTGGTCATCGTGCTTGCCCTTTGGAAAGCTAATCAATTCGTGAATATAAGCAGCCAGCCAGTCGGCTTCGTCGGGCAGATATACGAAGCCATTTTCGAGGGTGCTCGTCACAGAATGCAGGCGCATGACCTTATCCATCGTGGGTTCGTAACGCGTAACACCATGGACTCCCTCTCGAATCAGTTCCTGAATCAATTGTGTGCCTGAGGCCTTGTCTTCGATGAGTATATTAGACGGCCGAAAGTGGTCGGCATATATATGAACTGCGCGCTTCAAGTCCGGATAATCCAAGCGCT
>JASHNX010000199.1 GCA_030041415.1 Candidatus Sulfotelmatobacter sp. | reverse complement strand
CCGGATTACCCTGTACGGGTGTGTCATGGCCGTTTAATTTGGCCGTGAAATCGGCATGAGTTTCGCCTGAAATCACTACGTGGACTTCGCCGTGCGCCGGTGTGATCGAGAGTTTGTTGCCCGGCTCGAGCGAAGACTGGGCAGAGATAAGCGTCCAGGAACCAATACGAGGGTCTGCCGTCCCAACTTGAAGGGCGGCGGCAAACAGCCCGAACAACACGAGTTTGTGCAATGGTCCTCCAGCAAACAGCAAATGCTGTGCTTCGCAGACAATAATACGACCCAAACCGATGCTGGCGGGAGATTCGCATCAGTAACGATATTGGGTAGTAAGCGAATTCCATATTGCCGATTTTCCCACCTACCCCTACGATTTGAAGTTAGACACGCTAAACTACAACCAGCCCATACTCATTGCGCGTGACACATGAACCTCATGCAGTGCGCCGTTTCCTGCTCGCCGGCATAGTCCTCATCGCTGTCCTTGCGCTGCTTCCATTTTCCTTTCACGCCGAGCGCCATCTGGAGACGGCAACCCGAATCGATGGCAGCGAGGCCGGAAAAGTCCCCCAGGAGTTGGCAACTCGTTTTCATTCGCCATTTGTCGACCGCGTAGTTCTGGTAATTCAGGGACTTCCCCCTGCGGATTCGGAGGAAGGCGAAAAAGCTTTGGCAGGGATTGAACAGAGGCTCCAGAATGAGCCCGGCGTTTCCGGAGTAGTTTCTTATCTCGATTTTCGCGACCCGATTTTTCTCGGCAAGGGAGGAGGAACTTTTATTCTGGTTGGACTTGCCCCAACCGACGGCCCGGTGGAGTCGCTCGTGCCCGAGCTTCACGAGTTGGAGAATTCTCTTGAAAACGAATTGCGGGGCCGCTATCCGAAGGTGAAGCTCGAACTCTCGGGAGACACGCCGCTTAATTTCGATATTCGAAAAACCAGCGCCGACGACGTGCGACGCGCCGAAACTCTCGCCATTCCAGCCACACTGGCACTTCTGCTACTGGCCTTCGGAACCGTCGTGGCGTCTCTGATTCCAGTCGTCATTGGTCAGCTTGCCATTGCGAGTGCTCTGGCGCTTGCAGGATTTCTCGCCCTGCGCTGGCACCTGTCGATCCTGGTTCAGAATTTGTCCACCATGCTTGGGCTGGGGTTGGGAATTGATTATGCGCTCCTGATGGTCAGCCGTTTCCGAGAGGCGATTGCCACCGGGCAAAACCAATTCACATGCTCGTCCATCGCGGCGCGCCAGGCAGGTGCCACGCTTCTTGTTTCAGCCTCGACGGTGGCAATCGGATTCGTTGCTCTGTTGACCGTCCCCATCAGCGAAATCAGTTCCATCGGCATAGCGGGGTTCCTGGTGGCGGGAACGAGTTTATTGCTGTCAGTGACCATTGTTCCCGCACTGCTGGGAATTCTTGGCCCGCGTATCAACGCCGGCCGGGTGCCCTTTCTCGCAAATTGGGATGCGAGGCGGGCGGCTCGCACGGAATACCGCTGGAGGCGATGGGGGAAAGTCGTGGTTGCTCATCCCTGGCTAGCCATTTTTTTAGCGGGTACGCCCTTGCTTCTGCTGGCCGCGCAAGCTGCGCGGCTCGATACCAACGTCCCGCGAGGGGATTGGCTACCGTTACAGGCAGAATCGGTTCAAGCGCTTCATACTCTGGAAAGAATGGATCGGGTTGGCATGGTGTACTCGTTGCGAGTGATCCTCGAATTGCCGACAGACTCCATTACGCAAACGGACGCGGGCTGGAATGCGCTTGATCGTTTCAGCAAACGCCTTGCCAGCGACCATCGCGCAAGCCGCGTCATCTCGCTCACCACAGTTGCCGACGGCAACCGATCTCAACTCCCCAATATTCCCAGGGATACGCGTCGAGCTCTTCTGAGCCGCGACGGACAAGCGGCGTTAGTGGAGGTGTTACCCGCGACCTCCCTGGGCCTGAACGGCCAGGTCGCCTGGGTGCGGGAACTTAGGAAGGAGGGTGCTCCAACTCTGACCGGGGTCCCCGGGGCTGCGCTGCGTATCGGCGGCGTTCCCGCGCTGATTGCCGATTATCAGACGATTGTGAAAGACCGATTCACTCCAGTATTGGAACTGGTCGTAGGCGGCACTCTGATCGCGCTTCTCGCCGGCTTCCGATCGCTTTTTGCCGCGATCAAAGCTATTGCGCTGAACCTGCTGTCAGTTGCGGCGTCCTTCGGAGCCTTGGTTTTGGTGTTTCAGGAAGGACATGGAATTCGCTGGTTTGGAGTGCCTGACGGAACGGGCAGCATATTTCCCATTGTGCCCATCGTGGCCTTCGCCATCGTCTTCGGGCTGAGCATGGATTACGAAGTTTTCCTGGTCGCGCGAGTCCTCGAAGCGAGACGAAGCGGGATGAGTGAAATGGACGCGATCCCAGAAGGAGTTGCCCGAACCGCGGGACTGATCACCAGTGCCGCTGCCATCATGATTGTGGTATTTGCGGCATTCACTTTCGGGAACTTTCTGGTTATTAAGATGCTCGGATTTACTTTAGCCATAGCTGTGTTTATTGACGCGACGATCGTTCGTATTGTGATCGGTCCCGCGCTTCTTCGCGTCGCGGGCGATTGGAACTGGTGGCCGGGCGGGCTCCCAAAAGCGCCAGGGACACGCCCGTGACGGCAATTGCGGAATACGTCAGCGCTGCTTTCCAGAAGATCCCCAAAGCATTAGTTCCGGCCTCCGGGCGCCTCTGTCCTTGGCAGGGTCTCTCTGGCATTACGAATCGCACCATCTAGTGCGTCCAGAAATTGATGCGGGGTCGCGTAGATGTAATCGACTGCGGCGAGCTCTTTCTGCAGCTCACGCGAGGGACGATTTGGCATGTTCTTGCGACTGCGAGGCACCCACACGGTTTGCATGCCTGCTTTCTTAGCACCCTGCAGGTTGCCGATGGTATCTTCCGCCATGATCGTCTCGATTGGCTTGATCGAGTCAGCCGGATCGCGCATGTGGTTGATGGCCGCGAGCACTTTCCTAAAAACCGCTGGGCTGGGGCCCTTCTTATGAGGAGAAATTTCTTCCAGCCCAAAAATTTTATGCTCGGAAATCACCCCTCCGAGGCCAAGCTTTTCCAGCTTTTCCATCGCCTCTCCCGCGCCCTGCTTGAGGGAATGTGTGAGAACCGCCACCTCAACCCCACTGTCCTTTAACCTCTGTATCCGGCGCGCCAGTTCAGGGTCGCTTTGGATGTGCGCGGTGCCCATATGCCTGTGCCACACTCGGGTAGCCCCCTTCTCCCCTTGCAGGATTCTTTCCTGTAGTTCGTCGCGCGTGAGAGCCCTCTTTCCGCTCTTGCTGTTTTGCAGGAGCCTAAGATTGAAAGCCAGGGCAATCATGTCTTTGTACGGCGGGTCATGAGATGGGTCCGCGGCCTGATCAGGCCGAAGGTGTTTTTCTTCCCCGCCGGAGCGGGCTGCCTTCCGTCGGCGATAATAGACTTCCAGCATGCCGAACAGGGAGGCGGCCGGAAGGCCCCCGCTTTCCAGGCTTTCCACTAGCTTGCTGATGCTCTGGAATAACGCGTCATCCGGGTCCTTCTTTGCCACTTCCTTAGCTTCTTCAATCAGCTCTCGCGCCATTTTTCTCCGGAGTATGGGAAGGCCGTATTCCCGTTGTATCTCCGTCCAAGCCCGCAGGATGGCGTTTCGGAATGCCTTGTCGTAGGGGTAGAGAAAGCAGTCAAGGTCCAAAACCACGAGCCTCGCTAGTTCGCGAAAAGGCTTCGGGTCAGGGTAGGCCTTGGTGTTCATGGACTCCAGCGTGCAGGACCTAAGATTGTATACAGCCTCGTGATCCTCAGTCCCCAGCTGTTCCAAGTATGCTACCGACCATGACATCCAGACCGACGTCGATGACATTCATCTGCGGCGCAGACTCCACCGCAGTGGCCGGGATGATGTCCATCCGGAGAAATTTGTCCCGAAATGCTTTCTGGCTGACGGCCGAACAGTCGCACAAACGTCTAAAACCAGCAGAAACGGGCTCGCACCTACGTTGTCAACAGTATTTTCTATATGCGTTATCTATGCGAATATTATATGTTTTGTGTACCATGCAGCCATGGAACCTTTAGCGCTGTTTACGTAGTGCTGCGGTTACTCGCTGCGTACGATACAGGAACTGCATATCTTCCCCCTTTTTTTGCGTGCCGGGTATGCTCAATTCGTGTGAAAAACTGAGGCGTGGTGATTAGGAGGGCGACTGGTCCCGGCGACCCCGACAAAGAATGCCGAGCAAATCAATGACAACAATAAGGTTGACAAAGCTTGTTGGCAACCAAGATCGGAGCGTCGTTCCTTGTCTATCCCAGGGCGTGTGATTGTAGTAGATGATTTTCGTGAGTTTCGGGATTTGATGATTTCAATTATCGAGAGTCAGCCAGAATTGCAGGTCATAGCGGAAGCCTGCAACGGCGAAGAGGCAGTTCGGAAAATTGAGAGGTTGCATCCGGACCTGGTCTTGCTGGACCTCGGACTTCCGAC
>JASHNX010000198.1 GCA_030041415.1 Candidatus Sulfotelmatobacter sp. | reverse complement strand
GTCGCGTCCACTTTGATGAACGCCCAGACATTCGGGGTGGCAGCGCTGTCCCAGACAATCCACACGGCGCCGGTGTCGACGGCAGCCGTTCCGCTTTTAACTGTCGGGCGTGTGTCAGTAAGGTTGAAGGCGGAGTTTGTGTAGTGGAAGCAGGGCGCTGTTCCGCCCGACACGCAGCCTCCGGTCTTGTAGGCGGCGAGAGCCAGGGTTTGCCACAGAGCAGAAGAACCGGCAAGGATCACTTTAACGGTTTGGGCGTTCGCTTTCGGCACAACGCCCGTAGAGACGGTCAGCAATAAAACCGCGAACAGGGATTTGATGCGAGTCATGGATATCCTTTCTGAGAAAAACTCAAGAGCTGGGAGACACGGTGTTTTACATGCGGCGCAATCTGCCGCACGCAGGCTGGGAACAGGGACAGGGAAGGACTCCGGCATATGACAAGTAAGTAGATGTATATACTCGACTAACGGGGGAGAACGATAACCGATCCAGAAACTGAAGCCTTGAAAATCTTCAACCCACAGATCTCAGATTTTCTTTTGCGTGGAACTTCTCTGGGTCACGCATTCGGCGGGCCTATCGCCGATCTCGGAACACAACCTCTAAAACACCAGAAAGTCTATCGAAATAGTATGAATACAGTGTGAATTTGTCGCACTTTTTGGAAGTCAAAAGAAGGATTAAGGAAGGATTAGTCAACCCAACATCCGCGCCGATTACAACAAAAGGCGGACGCCAGAAGGCGTCCGCCCTGAGTCGTTCGGCAAAGAACCACAGTTTACGGAAACGCTACGCAACCTGTTCCCGGCGCCACTTGGATAATCGAAGTGGTTGTGTCGGAGGTCGTGGCCACGCCAGTGTTGGTCAGAATGCAGCCACCGACATCGCCCCCTTTGTCACCGGCGGTGGATACATTCACCGGAGCAACGCCTTCCTGCAGATAATGCGAGCGCAAGAGAGGAAGCCCAGGATCGGACGCGCCCACCTTCTGCGCGGGCACGAAATCGGGAACCGAATTCACTACGTAGGTCTGCGCTCCATCGACCAGGAGTTCGGTTGCCGACAAGGCCGTTCCGTTGCTGATCAGGCGAAGCGTTGACCACGCCCGGTAGGAACCATTGCGAAGATTCGGAAAGGAAAGATTCCCTTTCCAGATTTTGCCCTCCGCACATGGAAAGGCACCAGAACACGCCGACGGCAGGTTGCTCGCTGATGGCAACACGCCTGGAGTAGCTGGTTGGCCAGGATCGATTGTGCTTCCGTACAGGTGGAAGATGCCGTCGACTCCATCTAGCGTCAGGTATCCGTAGTTGGCGTTGTTGGCAATGGTTGAGACATTTCCGTAGCTGAAGAAGGTATAGCCGATACCGTCCGTACCGTTGTTCGCGTTCGAGTTCAGCACCGATTTGACTTCTTCGCTGGTCCCGATGGCGCGGAAACGGCTGCCTCCGCCTCCGGCGCAGGCGGCCGACAGCGGATTAGCCCCATTTACACCAGTTTCCTGGCTAGCGCCGGAGAAATTCCAGTAACGGAACACTGTGTACTCGGTCGTGTTCATGGCACCCGCAAGCGGTTCCCGCAAATATGCATCGATGCTCGCACTGGGTGCACCGAAAGCGCTGGCATTGCAGTTGGCACCGCTAAAAACTTGCTGCACTTGGGCATCCGTGACGTTCGTTACGGTGCTCAGGGCGCTGAGGCGCTGAGTGATGAATACAACCGGCGCCGCGCCGATCGACACTGTGGTAGCGACGGGGATTGCGGTACCCGTGAAGGGATCTTTCCCGCTAATGGCGAATGCCAGCACATGAGCAGTTGATGTGCTGCCCGGATAGGCACTAAGAATGTCGCTCCCCTGCAGGTCGACGAGCTTCGACCCGAACTTGGGGCAAACGCCCGAAGCATTACTTCCATATCCAAGGCCGGCCAGCCCATCCGCCCCGCCGCCGAGCACCGAGTTTGCGCGGCAGGTCGCAAACAAGTCGTCTTCCGGACGATTGTCCGTCGCGGAAGTAGTTACCAGCAGCGTTCCCGCAGTGAACAGGCTCTGAATGGCAGCCGGAGGGGTTGTGTCTGTCGAGCCGTCACCCCAAAGCGTGGAACTGATGAGGTTGCCGGGGTTGGGGAATGTAACCACGTTCACATTGCAGTGAGGTTGAGAGAAGTAGCAGCGCGTGCCAACAGCCGCGTCCACTTTGATGAACGCCCAGACATTTGGGGTGGCAGCGCTGTCCCAGACAATCCACACGGCGCCGGTATCGACGGCGGTGGAACCGCCGAGCACCGTTGGCCGCGTGTCCGAGAGGTTGAAACTGGAGTTTGTGTAGTGGAAGCAGGGCGCTGTTCCGCCCGACACGCAGCCTCCGGTCTTGTAGGCGGCGAGAGCCAGGGTCTGCCACAGAGCGGAAGCACCGGCCAGAACCACTTTAACGGTTTGGGCGTGCGCTTTCGGCACAACGCCCGTAGAGACGGTCAGCAATAAAACCGCGAACAGGGATTTGATGCGAGTCATGGATATCCTTTCTGAGAAAAACTCAGGAGCTGGGAGACACGGTGTTTTACATGCGGCGCAATCTGCCGCACGCAGGCTGGGAACAGGGAAGGACTCTGGCATATGACAAGTAAGTGGATTTATTTACTAGACTACAGGGGGGAGCTAGAAACCAATCCAGAAACTGAAGCCTTGAAAATCTTCAACCCACAGATCTCAGATTTTCTTTTGCGTGGAGCTTCTCCGGAACACAACCTCTAAAACGCCAGAAAGTCTATCAAAATAGTATGGATTTGTCACACTTTATTTTCGAAAAAGCAAGCCTGTCCAAAATCGAGTGGGTCACTGTGCAAAATGATTATGAACTTTGGCTGAGGGCTGAAAAGCCGCGCCAAATCAGCAAGTTGACTGCGTGTAGTCGAAGGTTGCCAAGACTAGGCGTGAGCGCTGGCCACCTGCAGGGATGAAGATTCTTGCAACCTCGCTTCGGCGAGCGGCAGGTGCAGCGTCACCAACCCGCCGTGCGGTTTCACATTTGCGATCCTGAGGTCTCCCCCGCGCCGCTTGGCAATCCGGTAGCAGACGGTTAATCCGAGTCCGGTTCCCTTGCCCACCGGCTTAGTCGTGTAGAACGGATCGAGAGCACGCCCCAAATTCGCAAAACCGGGTCCCGAGTCCTGCACCTGGATTATGGCGCCGTTGCCATCCTGATAAGCCCTGATTTGTATTTCTCTTTTTCCGTCTACTCCTTGCAACGCGTCGCAGGAATTGTTGAACAGATTCAGCAAAATCTGTTTGATTTCGTCCTCGTTAATTGCCAGGGCGGGCAAATCGGGCGCGACATCAATTTCGACAGTGACCTTTGAGTAGCGGGTGTAGTACTCGCACAGCGTCAGCACCTCTTGAACCACGGGAGCGAACCGCGCCAGTTTGGAATCCCAGGAGCTCTGCCGCGAAAAGCGGAGCAGGTTATCAGTAATTCGCTTCATGCGCCGCGTTTCGCTAAGAAGCCGTGTGAGGTGGTCGCGGCTGCCGACTGAGGCAACAGTATCGCTCATGAGTTCGCCGAAACCCATGATCGCTGTCAACGGATTATTCAGTTCGTGAGCCACTCCCGCCACGAGTTGACCCACTGCCGCCAGCTTCTCGGACCATACGAGCTGAGAATGAAGCGACTTCAGCTCCACCGCCGCGGCGAGCTCGGCGGCAAGCGACTCGATTCGCCCTAGTTCGGGGGTTACCCGGCTTTGATCCCACGGGGCGAACAGAGTAACGCTGCCGATGCACGCCCCCGCGGCCGAAACCAAGGGAATCAACAACTGAGTGCCGGTTTCCGAATCGCTATGCGACTTCCCTTCTGCGACGTCTTGCGCACCGAATGCGTCGCGATCTTCTGGCGGCAATAGAAATGAAGTTTTACTGATCCGCTTTGCCCCCGAGCACAGGTCTTGTATGCGGGATGTGCTCCACTGGTGTGTTCGATCTCCGAGTCGTCGCGCGAGTCGTTGCGACTTCCCGCTGGAGCCGACGAGTCGCAGTGTTCCCTCTTGGTCTTCAAGGTGGATCAACGCGGCCGCAAAACTGCTGAACTCCGTAATGGACGATGCAATCTCCGGGCAAATCGAGTTCGGCGCTTCGCTCCCCAACAAGCGGGAACTGATCGCCGAAAATCGTTCCAATTGTTGGTTTAGTACCTTGGCCTTGCGTTGCATCCCTATAATCGCTTCCGACTTGTATTCGACGACCGCCAGAATCATTCCGAAGGCGACAACCAGCTTGGGTGTTTCCCGAAGGGTATCCGGCAGAATCAGCATCAGAGCAAAGTGATGCATTAGCAACGGAGCGAGAAACACCGCGCTCCAGCAGAGAAATCCGCCGCAAATCGTTAGCAGTGCCGGCGACCTAGGCGAAAAGTTCTTCAGTAGCAGCACTGCCGGCAAAGCGAAACCTGCGCCCAACAGAACCATCAAGGCTTCATCGAAAGATCCGATCAGCGTAAAGCGCGCCGCCCAGGCGCCAGCGAAAAGGCAGAGCAGCGCAATGGAGCCCATGTGGAGCGAAAAGCTTCGCCTTTCCAACTGCAGAAGAAGCAGTGCACCCGCGAAACAAGCCAAGAGGCACACGACATAAGGCCAGCGCGATCTTATTGCACATGCATCCAGCACTGCGTAACAGACTGGCGGCACGCCAAGCGCAACCAGCAAGCGGCTCCGCTTACGCCGGTCTTCGGCCACCGTTGAGACCGACACCAGAAAAGTAATCGCCGCAGCTTGCAGAGCGCCGACATCCAGCGAAAGAAGGAGACGATGCGCATGGCTGTTGAGGGGTTCCAGCAATTGCGCCAGGAAATGTGTGAAAACCAACGTCCAGCCCACCGACCAAAGCGTGAGGTGGGCACAGCGGGTGTGACGTTTAAGGCAGGCAAAAATCATGACCAGTACGCACACGGTCAAGCAGGCCGGAATTTTTTCGAAAACCCCCATCAGGTTATCTTTGGGGGAAGAAGATGGTCTCAAAAGTAACCGGCCCGGATTACCCAGTCAACGCCAGAAAGTGCCATTGACGTAGCACGACAGTTTGACGCAGCGTTCCAGCAATAGCAGAATTCCATTCAATCCTCCGGTTTCCCCGTGTGATGCAAATCACGCACGTTCGTGATTCAGCGAATTGACCGGCGCTTCCCTGCCAGCTTATCCTTTAAAGTTGAAATTGAAATTCATTTTCAAAATGGCGGTGCCTTCCTAAATGCTAGAAGCATTCATTGTTACCCTCCGCGAAGGAGTTGAAGCCGCACTAATCGTAGGCATTACGCTGGCCTATCTCGCCAAGATCGGGCGGAACGATCTGCGCAAGGCGGTTTACGCTGCTCTTGCTGCCGCCTTTGTAGGCAGCA
>JASHNX010000197.1 GCA_030041415.1 Candidatus Sulfotelmatobacter sp. | reverse complement strand
AACAAATCAAAATCAGTGGTAGGTGCGGCGAAAAAGATTGTGGCTGACTTCGGCGGGCAAGTTCCGATGAACATGGCCGATCTGCTGACGTTGCCTGGAGTCGCGCGAAAAACCGCAAACGTCGTTCTGGGCACATGGGGAAAAATTGCCGACGGAATTGTCGTCGATACGCATGTTCATCGCATCTCGCGGCGGCTCGAACTCACCACCAACACCGATCCGCAGAAAATCGAGCGGGATCTCATGCAAATTATTCCCCGCGAGAAATGGATCCTGTTTGCCCACCAGGTCATTTGGCACGGGCGAAAACTATGTTATGCGCGCAAACCGAAGTGCGTCGACTGTAAGCTGGAAAATATCTGCCATGCCGCCGATAAAACATGGAGCACGGTGGAGATGCACAAAGAAGCGAAGGATAAGTAGTTCCTACTTTCCCGCGACAAGCGCCAGGTCAGACGATTGCTTCGTAGCGTGACCCATCCTCGACGAGGATTTTGTCGAATGGGTTTTCCTCTCGCGGCCGCGCATTCACTTTCACGATCCTGATCTTGTTGTTCGCCTGCGATAGCATCCGATTCAGTCGGTACACGAGCGGCTGTAACTTCTCGAGGTCGTCGGCTCGCTTGCTGATGTCACGACAAAGGCGTAACACTTCCCTGTTGGTGCGGGAGTTCTTCTTTTTCATATCTCACCTCCTCGGAAAGGATCGGTTCAATATGCTGTTTCAGCTGAACGCGACACACTCAGGATATCGAGGCAGAGGCTTTTCCAGAAACTCAAAAAGAAGATTCACGCTACCCGGAAAAGTAATCGTGCGATCACACTAAAACCTTCTCAACCGTTGGTGCAGCTCCCCGTGTCTGCCGCACACGCTCATAAACCTTGCCATAGTCACGCGCCGAAGCATTCCAGGAAAAGTCCTTATTCATGCCATTACGCATCAAAACCTGCCATGAAGTCCGGTCGCGGAAGGCCTGCAGAGCCTGCTTGATCGTGAGCAACAGGGACTCGCCGTTGTATTCCGTGAACTTGAAGCCGGTGCCTTTACCCGAGCGGGCATCCCAGGGTTCGATGGTATCGTCGAGGCCGCCCGTGGCGCGGACGATCGGCACGGTTCCGTATTTCAGGCTGTAGATCTGATTCAGGCCGCAAGGCTCATACTTCGAGGGCATCAGGAACATGTCAGAGCCGGCCTCGATCTTGTGCGCGATGGCATTATCGTACGCCACCTTTACGGCGATCTTGTTGGGAAACTGTTTGTTGAGACGGGTAAACATTTCTTCGTATTGCTTATCACCCGCGCCCAGAGCAACGACAATCATCTCCTCGCGCGCCAAGCGATCCATGATCTGGGCGATCAGATCAAATCCTTTCTGCGCTGCGAACCGCGAGACAATGCCGATGACAGGCACCTTAGGATCGGCATGAGCTACGCCGAATGCGGCGAGCAAATCCTGCTTGCACTGCACCTTGCCGGCGAGATCCTGCGGAGAGTATTTCGCCGCCGTAAACTTGTCGGTCTGCGGACTCCATTCGTTGTAGTCAACGCCGTTCAAAATTCCGGTGACGGTCGCGGCACGGTCGCGCAGCACGCCTTCCAGCCCGAATCCGTATTCGGCCGTTTGAATTTCCTGACTATATTTCTTGCTTACCGTTGTAATGAAATCAGAGTAGACCAGCGCGCCTTTCAGGAAATTAACCTGGCCAAAGAATTCCATCTTCGACATGGTGAAGAGATCCCACGGAAGCATGAGTAACGGCAAAACTTCTGGCGGGAACAATCCCTGATAACCCATGTTATGGATCGTGAATACCGTACCGACATCGCGAAATGCGGGATCCTCCGCGTAAATCGTACGCAGCAACACCGGCACCAGCGCGGATTGCCAGTCATGACAGTGAAACACGTTTGGGACGCCGAGAATCTTTGTGGCCTCCAGGACCGCACGCGAAAACAACGCGAAACGTTCAGCGTTATCCGGATAATCGCCCGCAGGCGTTCCGTAAAGTGCGTCACGATCGAAGAATTCCGGATATTCAATGAAGTAAAAGCGCACTCCGGATTGGTTTGCACCGGTCACCACTGAAGCAAAGCGATACTTGTCATCAAACGGCACCGTAATGCTTCCGACCACGGTGGCAGGATCGGCTAGCTTGGTTTGTTTATAGCGCGGCAGATATACGCTTACCTGATGTCCCAGGGCAGCCAGTGCGCGGGGTAAGGCGCCGACGACATCTGCCAACCCGCCGGTTTTTGAAAAAGGCACGGCCTCCGAAGCTACGAATGCGATATGCATGAAGTTCCCTCTCCTCTGGTAAGACCCGCTTTTCGCGGACGCACGATATGATGGAATATGTAGTTGCGGGACCCAAACTCCCGCGTAACGCAGGCGGGCCAAATCCTTTCGGCAAAACTGTTCGATTGCCGAATCTTCAGTCTAATGCCCGAGGGAAAAGAGGGTCAACGTGCCGAAGGTGGTTTCAACCCGCCGTCCACAACTCAAGCCCAAGTTAGGACAGCATTTCCTCGCCAGCGACAGCTATGCCGCCCAGATTGCCGACGCGCTCGGGGATATTTCGCAAAGCACAGTTCTGGAAATCGGGCCCGGTCGAGGAATGCTGACTTCCCTGCTCGCGAAACATGCGCGCCGGCTAATCGCCGTAGAACTCGACCGCGTGCTGGCTGCGCAATTGCGGTTACGTTTCGGCATGTTTTCCAACGTCGAAATCATCGAAGCCGACATTCTCTCGATTGACTTCGATTCCCTGTTCGGCCCAAAACCCGGACTAGGCCGTCCTGGAATTGAATTCAAACCCGCGCCTGCAAAAGTAATCGGCAACCTTCCCTATTACATTACTTCCGAGATTCTGTTGCGCCTTTTCGCCTACTCGAAATATTTTGAGACATTGGTTGTCATGGTACAGCGCGAGGTCGCCGACCGGGTTGCAGCGAAGCCCGGCACTCGCGATTATGGGCTGCTTTCCGCTACGGCGCAGCTTCACGCGAAGGTCGAAAAGCTTTTTACGTTGCCTCCCGGAGCGTTCTCGCCGCCACCGAAGGTCTATTCGACTGTGCTGCGGCTCACTTTGGCGCCGCGGCATCTTGAGCTTGGCGTCGAAGAAAATGCCAACGGCAAGAATGGATTCATCGACTTTCTGAGACTTTCTTTCGGGCAAAAACGGAAAACATTGTGGAATAACTTGAAATCCAACTATCCTGAGGCTGAGCTGCGAGCTGCGCTCACGGAAGCAAAAATAAAACCCGCGGTCCGCGCCGAAACGTTGAGTCTGGAACAGAGCGCGGCATTGTACCGCGCACTGCAAAGTTCGCGCGACAGCTCGTAGCCTGCGCGAGTCAATACTTTAGAAAACTTTCCCGGAGGAGCCCCCATGACCGCGACCACTATTCGTTATCCGGCTGTAGCCGGACGCTTTTATCCCGCCGACCCGCAGGTGTTGCGCTCGGAAGTCCGCTCTTATCTCTCGCCAGTGCCTGCTTCAAGACCTGTGCACGCTTTGGGTTGCATTGCGCCACATGCCGGGTATATGTATTCCGGACATGTGGCGGGGGCCGTGTTCTCTGAACTGGAGATCCCCGAGCTCTGCATCGTCATGTGCCCCAACCATACGGGCGCGGGCCAGCCTCTGGCGATTATTGGCGAAGGCGCATGGGAAACTCCGCTGGGCGATGTCCCCATCGACAGTGCCTTGGCTTCGGCCCTCAAGCGGCGCTTTTCTCTTCTGCAGGAAGATACTCTCGCGCACCGGAATGAACATGCGGCGGAGGTCGAACTGCCGTTTCTGCAAATTCGGCAACCGCGCCTCCGATTTGTTCCAATCGCCTTGGGAACCGGACAATTCGAGATTCTTTCGCAATTGGGTGAAGCGATCGCCGAAGCAATCGCCGCGCATGGCGGCCGCATCCTGATTGTGGCTTCCAGCGACATGAATCATTATGAGTCGGACGCCATCACCCGAGTGAAAGATCAAAGCGCTATCGAAGCGATTCTCCGCCTGGACGCTCTCGGGTTGTACGACGTAGTAACGCAGCAACATGTCAGCATGTGCGGTTTTGGCCCTGCCGTAGCGATGCTGACGGCCACGAAAAAGCTCGGCGCGCGTTGCGCCGAGCTTGTGAAGTACACTACTTCCGGCGATGTATCGGGCGACCGCGATCTGGTGGTGGGCTACGCTGGGATCATTATCCGGTAGAAGCGGTGTGTAATCGGCGCTCGATAATATTGCCGTCGGTGCAGCCCGATCATTACGGCATCGTCTTTAACGATGACCGCCGCCACCCACACTATGCGCCGCGGACGATCCCGTATTTACATGTGCAGATCCCGCTACTGCGCCGCCGGAACCGAAACTGCCCCAGCGCGCCGAGGTCGCGGCAAATGCCGGCGCTGCACGCAGCTCAGCGGATCCGTTCCGCGCCACCTGCTTATTGGCACGGCTGAGATTGTCGTATGACCCGCGCGGAATTCCCAGGCCCGCCGAACCCGCTGTCACAAGCATCTTGGTATCCGTAGCTTTCGTTACCACATTTCCGCCACGACCTACGATCGCCGAGTTGACGGTGCCGGTTGGCGGAGCCGGTGCATG
>JASHNX010000196.1 GCA_030041415.1 Candidatus Sulfotelmatobacter sp. | reverse complement strand
GCCTTCGGCGGCGATATGATTCCAGGCGACGTTGCGTTCCAAGAGAACGTTCGCGCCGAAGCAATCGACCAGATCAAGCGGCTGCGTGATCATCCGAGCGTCGTGATCTGGTGCGGCAATAACGAAGTCGAAACCGGGTGGTATCACTGGGGCGATCGCCAGGAATTCAAAGAGGCGATCTCGCCGGAGACGCGGGATCGCGTCTGGCAGGACTACACCATCATGTTTGCCGACATTCTCAAGAGCGCGGTCACAAGATACGCAGGCCCCACGCCCTATTGGCCGAGTTCGCCAAGCGCGAACTTCGAAGAAATCCCTGACAATCAGCACAACGGAGATATGCATTATTGGGCGGTGTGGCATCAGCAGGCACCGGCCGAGGACTATACGAAGCAGTTTCCGCGCTTTATGACGGAATACGGATTCCAGTCATTCCCGGAGACGCGAACGATCCGCGCCTATGCACATAATCCGGAAGATTTTGATATTCGCTCCGTGGTGATGCAGGCGCATCAGAAAAACAAAGGCGGCAACGAGCGGATTCTCACGTACATGCTGCGCGAGTACCGCGAGCCGAAGGATTTTGCATCCTTCGTTTATCTTAGCCAGGTGCAGCAGGCAGAGATCATCAAGATCGGAGCCGAGCATCTGCGGCGGCAGAAACCACGCATCATGGGATCGCTTTACTGGCAATTGAATGATTGTTGGCCGGTCGCTTCCTGGGCCAGTGTCGATTACTACGGGCGCTGGAAGGCCTTGCAGTATTATGCCCGCCGCTTCTACGACGATGTTCTGATTTCGCCGTTCCTGCACGACGATAAGGTCGACGTTTACGTCGTGTCGGATAAGCTTCAGCCGCTTTCCGGAACGATCCACACTCGGCTGCTTGATTTCTCTGGAAATTCACTGCTTGATCAAACCGAAGAGGTGCAGATCCCGGCACAATCGAGCACGATTGATCTCACTCTAGATGCGACGGAGCTCGGCGCGAAAGCCAAACCGGACCAGAGTTTTTTGGTTTTTGATCTGGAAATTGGAGGGAAGCAAGTTTCCCGCAACCTCATTTTTCTCGATGTCACCCACAACCTAGACCTTCCAGTCGCGCCCAAGATAGAGTCTACGATTGCACAGGACGGGAAAGACTACGTTCTCACGTTAAAGTCCTCACAGCTCGCCCGCAACGTTTACGTCTCATTCGGTGACCTCGATGTTCAGACTTCGGACAATTATTTTGATTTGCTTCCGGGCGAGCCGGTGACCGTCCGCTTAACCTCGGCGGCAAGTCAGCAGCAGATTGAGGCGGCGTTGAAGACCATGTCGCTGACAGACGCGTTTAACACCAGGTAAGGATTCTCGAAGGTCGTCCCGACGAAAGGCAGGAACCTCAAACGAACTTATTTACAATCAATAGGTTAGCTTGGCGAGATTGCTAGGGGTTTTGGTGCGCAAGGCCGAGGCCGGTTCTCCATCGGCAGATTGCGCAACTCTAAGATGCGCGAACCCTTGCAACGGATTGCGAGAGAACTTTGGAGTGTGTCCGCTTCGCCTTCTGCCCGATTAACGGTCACGCCGTCAATTCCGAAATTTATGAGCGATTTTCTTGCTCAAGATACAAGCTTTACAGTATAGGCAACCCTCAAAGTCTCCTCTACCCTCAAGTCCTACTCGACAGACGCCCCCATCGAGCAGGTGTTGTCTCACTGGGAGAGACGGCACCTGCTCCCCTTCTTCAAGAACGCACTCTTCGAAACGTTCGAGATTCTCAAATTTTGAAGCATCGATCGGGTCCTCAACGTTACAGCCAAGTGCTCGACGAAATACAAGGCAGACGGGATTCGTTAAGCCGGGGGCAACTTCTACAGTTGGTCAAGCAGGCGTGAGATCAACCGGGAGGTGCTCGATGCTTTATTGGACAATTGTGTTTCTGGTGGTCGCGATAATTGCAGGAATCCTTGGCTTCGCCGGCATCGCAGCGGCAGCCGCCGGCATTGCCAAGCTGCTGTTCTTTATTTTTATCGTTTTGTTCCTGGTTTCTCTGATAACCCATCTGTCGCGCCACAGCGTTTGAGTTGATCGTGCGCAGATCTTCAGGTGAGTTGCATGCCGTAGGGTCGGTTGGCGGTGGCATCGGTCTTGCCAGTCGATTTCTTTCAGCGCGGAAGGTTCGAGGAAGTCCCGGCCTTGCGCCGGGACTTACCTTTTCTTCGCGTCGTCTTGCCGCGTTCACCAACCTTGCGGGAAACGATCCAATGACAAGCTCA
This sequence comes from Candidatus Sulfotelmatobacter sp., assembly GCA_030041415.1. Lineage (GTDB taxonomy): Bacteria > Acidobacteriota > Terriglobia > Terriglobales > Acidobacteriaceae > Sulfotelmatobacter. Next base: position 21,476 of record JASHNX010000196.1, on the reverse strand, counting down.
CTAGGGTGTTTACCCGATAGTATTGAGTCCCACGGTTAGCTATCATCAGGGAAATGCTGTAGTACCGCTCGCATGAGAGGCCACCATGCAAGACATAGCCGCGCGCCCTGCCACCCCGCGTCCCCATCCGCAGCCTTGGCGAGAACTTTACAGCGCCGCACTGTTTGAGACGGACAAGAATCAAATTCCGCTGCGCATCTCCGCCGCCGAGAAGGCGATTATTGCCAGGTCGCGAGAGCTTTTCGCTGCCGGCTCCGACACCATTGAGGAAGACCAAGCGCTGGATGACGCTCTGTACGCGTTGAAGGCGCTGCAAAGCTGCCTTGATTCCTGTTCGACGATAGCCGCCTGATCAAAAGCACCAGTTTAAACCTTCCAGAGTTGCGCCAAGGCTCGCGCCGCATCTGAGAGAGCGCGCTTTTCGGCATTTTCGCGTGAGAGGCCAAGAAGTCTTGCGCGCGAAACAATGGGAGCGCGCTTTGTGGCGGCGGTGTCCGCGCGATGAATCTCGCATACCGCAGTTTCGAACGCATGCCTCAGATCATCGACCGTGAGGGGACGATGTATCTCGATACTTGGTGCTTCAGCTTTGCGGGCCATTGAGAAAATCTCCAGGTTGCGACTGTCGTTTAACTATTCGCAAAAGTAAAACCGTCCACAGCGCCGAACAATACTGTCGTGCACGGGGTACCATGCTTGAGTTTCCTTAGCTGCATGCGCGTCTCACTCTACTTGCATCTGCGCCTGGCTTTAGTGGTTTCGCCGCAAGCAGCAAACTTAGATACGGCAGTCTGGTCGCGTTGTCGGGCAGCGAAAATTGATTGGATCGAAGAAAGCAAGATTGAAGATCAAGACTGGAAATAGCAGGCCTTCGCGAGTTTAAGACGCTCGCGAAGGCCTAGTTAGAAACATACTCGTGAGAAGTTTGTTCAGCTCGCTTTCCGCCGGGTTTCGTCTTTTTCTTCTTCTTCCATTTCGGCGGAAGATTCATTCTCTGCGGGTTCTTTGGCGTGAGTGCGATCACTCGCCTTTTTCCCTGCGTCTTTCAGATCTCCCCACGCTTTTTGGACCTTGCCTTCCACTTGCTTCATGGCTCCATGGCCCTGTTTTTCTTCGTCTCCCGTCCACTCTCCGACCTGGCGTTCGACGCGTCCGCTAACATCTTTCAACTTGCCTTCCACCTGATCCTTGTTCATCGAAATCTCCCGAAGATTGATTTAGTTCCTTTACTTTGTCGTACTTTCGACCTTGCTTCCAGGATTTGGCGAGATAGCCCGTTCAGCGCGGGATCTTAGCGGTGCTTGAAGCAAGTATTACAAGACTGGGCTTCGTCCCTGGATCAGTCGCATAAGAACGGCAACGATGGCGAGCATCAGCAGAATGTGAATGAACCCTCCCAGAGTGTATGAACTGACGACACCCAGAAGCCAGAGAACGAGCAGCAGAACTGCGACCGTCCAGAGCATCAGATTTCCTCCCGGAAGCATGATGTGTCTATCGTCGATAGACGCAGACTGGAGTTTAGGGGCCGGCTGCCGCCACAGGTATCCTGTGAACTACTGATTCGGCAAGCGATCTCTACGGAGTTGCCGATGGGGAGGGACCAACGCCGCGATGCAGAAAGAGTTGGCGCCGGTCGTTAATAGATTTGCACGATGCCATTCCGCACGGCATAGAGTGTCAGATCGGCGACCGAATGCAGATCAAGCTTCCGCATTAAGTTTGTGCGATGGGTTTCGGCGGTCTTAACGCTGAGCCTGAGTGCAATGGCAATTTCCTTGGTGGTTTTACCTTCGGCGACCAATTGGATTACCTCGCGCTCCCGCGGAGTGAGAACGCATTGGGCGGAGGAGTCGCTCTTTTCATGGGGACGGAGATAACCATCCAGCATCATTTGCGCCACCTTAGGAGTAAAAAAAGTTCGTTGGTTTTGCAGCGCTTCGACGGCCGCCACTAGATCACGGCCGGCATCCGACTTCAGTAAGAAGCCTCGAGCGCCCGTAGCCAGAACCTCGCGTACGACCTGGTCCGAATCGTGAACAGTCAAGATCAAGATGCAAGCGTCAGGTTGCGAAGCAAGAATCTGCCGAGTGGCATCGAGGCCGTTGAGGTTCGGCATTCCGATATCGAGTAGCAGAACATCAGGGTTCACGCTGGCGGTCAACGCAACTGCCTCGCGGCCGTCTTTCGCTTCGGCGCAAACTTCCCATCCGGGATGATCTTCCAACAGCGCACGGATCCCCTGTCTTGCGATCTCGTGATCGTCCGCTATGAGGATGCGAAGCACGCTGATCTCCTCGACACCAAAGCGCAAAGACCCGATCTATTGGGTTTCAGTCAACTTCTCAGCTGACGTATAGTTGCCTTTCCACAAACAGCGGGTTGCACCGTTGGACCTGACTTCAGTTAACAACCCAAGTCCTTTTGAAATATGGGACCACCCTTGGATCAGGTTTTCCCTGTAGAGAGCGAAATCTAGCGGTGTCCGCTCCGGCCAAATGTGGCATCTAAGGGAGACCGAAATGGAGGAGTGATGCGTTCATCAGCCGCTTCCTGGTGGGTCAACTCGGGATTTGCTTTAATCTTCGGCGCCGCGTTCCTATCAACCGCTTTCTCTCAGTCTTTGCCTGGGGTTCAGAACGGGAGCGCCCAACAACCCCAAGGTTCTTCGCAGCCATCAAGCACGACTTCGCAGGCACCGTCGGTTGATCAGCAGCCGATTTCGCCCGAACCAGGGTCGGGCGATCAGGGAATGTTTGTATTTAAGAAGCAGGTGGAAGAGGTCGTGTTACACGCGACGGTCTTCGATCAAAATCGGAGTCTGGTTACCGGGTTGAGTAAGGAAGACTTTTCCGTAGTCGAGAACGGAGTATTGCAGCCGATCACCTCGTTTCGCCAGGAGGACGTTCCCGTCGCTGTCGGAGTTGTAGTGGATAACTCAGGCTCCATGCGAGACAAACGGGACAAAGTGGAGCAAGCGGTTCTGAACTTAATTCGTGCCAGCAATCCGGAGGACCAGATTTTTGTGGTGAACTTCGGTGAGCGGCCGTATCTCGATCAGGATTTCACCGCGAACGAACATCTGTTGCAGGCTGCCCTGCACCAGGTTTCTTTTCGAGGCAGCACTGCGCTGTACGATGCTGTCGTGGCTTCGGACAGGCATCTGCAGCAAGCCAGCAATCTGCCGAAGAAAGTTCTGTTAGTGATCACCGATGGCGAAGACAACATGAGCGTGGAGACACTGCAGGAGGCGGCTCGCAAACTGGAACAGGCAAACGGGCCGACGCTCTATGCCATCGGCCTGCTCGGGGGCGGAATGCAGATGTCTGGACGCAGCGCTCTCGAGGATCTGGCCCGCGGAACAGGCGGAGTTGCTTACTTTCCCGATTCGCTCGATCGGGTCGACAGCATAACCCGAACAATCGCGCACGATATTCGCATGCAGTACAGGATCGCCTACCGGCCTAAGAATCAGAATGTGCGGCCGGAGTTCAAATCGGTGCAGGTCCAGGCGCGGGCTCCGGGATACGGCAACCTAACGGTTCGCGCAAGGAGCGGATACTATCCCTCGGAGCCCGCTCAGTGAGGCGTGATTTCCGCTGACGCCCCGTCCAGCTTTTCGGAGCCTGTGCGTTGATGATCTTCGAATACGATCAATCAAGCAACCGTGGTTTCGCTCGGAGTTCGCAACTGCGGCGGCATCTGGATCTGGATGATGTTGTTCTTGATCGCGTAGACGACGAGATCACGGATCGAGTGCAGGCTCAGCTTGCGCATGATGTTGCTACGATGAGTCTCGACGGTCTTTGTGCTCAAGTTCAGCAGCGAAGCGACTTCTTTCGAGCTCTTGCCCTCAGCCAACAACTGAGTCACCTCACGTTCCCTGACGGTTAGCGTCGGCAGATTCGGCGGCTCGTTCCTCGACAGCACGTGTCCCTTGTCGAGAAAACCGGCCAGCACCAGATCGTTGACGCGCGGAGTGAAGAACATCCGCCGGCTCTGCAAAGCTTCGACGGCAGATACCAAATCGCGCGCGGCATCGGACTTTAGCACGAAACCCCGCGCACCCGCATCGAGAGCTTCACGAATGACCTGATCGGAATCGGTGATGGTTAGAACGATTACCTTAAAATGAGGATCGTACTGCAGCAGTTGGCGCGTCGTATCGAGCCCATTGAGATGGGGCATGCCGATATCGACAATCACGACGTCGGGCTTCAATTGCTTCGCCATTTCCAGCGCCTCGCGGCCATCGGACGCTTCTCCGCAGACTTCCCAGCCCTCATGCTTCTGCAGCAGCGCACAAAGCCCCCGGCGCACAATCTCGTGATCGTCGGCCAACAGAATTCGTAGTTTCATGGCAGATTATTCCTCCCACTTCACCCCAACGAAACTTGTCTCTCCACAATTGCAGAAAGCACAGCAGGAAGCGCTAACAAGCCGCTTGCGGGCTCCGCGCGAGAGCAGTAAAGACCCGATGCTGGCTGACCGCTTCTACGGCTTCCAGCAGGTCTCGCGCAGCGTTGGATTTCACCACATAGCCTCTGGCGCCAGCGTCCAAAGCTTCGCGCATCATTTGTGGAGAGTCGTGTTGTGTTACAAACAGAACCTCCAAACCCGAACTGCGTCCTTTCTGTTGAATGAGACGGCATGCCTCCAGACCATTCATCCGAGGCATCGTCACATCGAGTACGACTACATCGGGATTCAGGCTCTCGACTTTGTCCAAGGCCTCGCGCCCATCCGATGCTTCGCCTACGACCTCCCATCCAGGTCGGGCCTCCAATAACGTCCTAAGGCCTTGCCTCACAATAGGATGATCGTCGACCAGCAGAATCCGAACCGCCATAATCCGAAGCTCTCCGAGGCGTGATTCGCAGGTTTCTACCTCAACCAAGCCCTCTTTTTCACTGTACGCCATCCGTGCAAGACGAATCCACCGCCGGCAAATGGCGCATATCCCCACAGTGGAGCAAACTGAACCGTAACATGACGAGACAAAAGGGCGTATACAGAAAACCCTGTATTTTCATCTCCCCGAAATGCACTCCCTCCCCCTTACCGTTCCACCGAAGTCATGGCAGGGAAATAGGTCTGCTGGTGCAGGAGCGCGTCTACGGCCTCGACAATGGAGCCGATATCGGACTTTGCGCAAGCCCCGCGGACTCCAGCCCGCTGCGCTTCTTCAGCCAGTTCGCGAGACAGGTGGATAGTAACCATCAAGATTGGAATTTCCGGGAATAAACCTGAGATTTGACGCGCTACATCGAGCCCGTTGAGATCAGGCATTTGGAAATCGAGCAAAATCATATCCGGGGGATTCTTCTTGACCCTTTGCAAGGCTTCGCTGCCGGTTCGAGCTTCGTCGCAAACTTGCCACGTGCTTTGCTGCTCAAGCAGAGCTCGTAAGTAATGACGCACCGCCGGATTATCGTCCACAACTAGAATTCGAACCACAGACCCGTCTCCCGGAACCATTCGCGCGCTGTCTTAGCCTCTCATTAACATTTCAGCCTGACTCACAATAGAGAGGCTAAAGTTGCTTCGCAATACGGTAGAGGCCTTACAAGCGGAAGACCTAACACCTTTGAGCTTAAGACCTCACCAAATTCCTTTATCTGTACCTCTGAGTTTGAATTCCACCGCGGCTGCCACAGCGAGGCCTGGCAACAGACTCAAACGCAGAGTATTTTTCAGTTCTCCGTTGAACAAAAGTCTGGCCCACTCGGTGGTGTAAAGTCTGGCGGCCTGGGGAAAAATTGGAATGCGAAGAAACTTCCGGCGAAGTTGTACCAGTTCATTGCCGAATCGTGCCGCCGAGGTCACCAGCGGCGGCAGCGTAAGATACTTTCCAGAATACGATTTGACATACCCTGCCACAGTCACCAGATAGGTGGCTATCCCATCCCACAGGCCGGCCGACTGCGCCAGGGACTTCAGGTACTCGTAATCGACTGCGTCCGAGTTGACCAAGTCCGCGGTATCAACGATGTCACACAGGCGGAGGTAGAAGTGGCGATACATGCGCTGCAGCGTGCTGATAATGATCCGGTTCTCGGGCGCGGAAACACGTAATGCATAAGAACCAAATTGCGCCTTACCAGAGCGCCTGACCAGCGAATCCGTAATCGTGACTTGCTCACCGGTCTGCCCCAGCCGCGACACATGTACCTCGATCAGTTCGGGCAATCCGGGCACGACAAAATTCCATTTGTTTGCCAATCGATCGCCCCAACTTCTTTTTTCGAGAGTCGCGTTGAAGCGCTCGCGCATGATGGCGATGACATCGGTGACGCTAGCGTTTGTATAAAGATCGAGATCGCTGCCGAGATCGGGCCAGTGATCGAGCGATTTAATCACGACGACATCGCCCGCTTTCTCAAGCGCTTCACAGATCACCGCCAAGAATGACAGAGCATGCTCAATGCGCCCTTGCTCTCTCGCGATTGCATTTTCACACCACTGTGCTTCCTGTTTCTCTTGTGCAAGCATCACTCGATGCAGCTCGGGAAACGTACGGAGGATGACATGATGAGCCATCGCCAGGCTCCAGAGCTCACCAAAATCCTGTCGCGCATACAGAGCGACAGTGCGCGCTATCTGCAGCCTCCAGTCGGAGTCCGGAGCTGCGCAGGGATTGTTCTCCGCGTGATCGCCTTGATCGGACCCTAGCGATAACTGCGAAAGCAGAGTGAGACAGGCGGTAGAGTTCTTCATGGCACTCATTAGATACTTTGCGCTCCGCTTCTCTTGAGTGAAGCATTTACACTTTTTCTTTCTATTGCTTTCTTTGGATGTGAAAATTGAGTGGCAGGTTTGTTGCTAATGTCTTACAACTCTCACTGTGAGGCTGAGTTTCCGCCACCAGAGCCGCATCCGGTGGCGCTGCGGCGCTCGACAGCAGTTCCCTCTTCATAGTCGTTCCAGGTTTCGATCAGCATAAACGGGAGCGGATCGGCGCTGTCGTAGTAGCGTTCATACATGTTCAAGGTCGCGTCGAAGGTCTTTCCGCAGTCGCTCTGTATGTGGCGGTTCAATCCCCAACTCGCCTTGGAATCGTCGAATCCTGGCCAGGCGCCTCCAACGGCAATCTTGCCAGGTTGGCTTCGCATGGTTTTGTAGAACTTTTCGAGATACTGCTCGCCCCAATTGCTGCCATCGGGAGCCCAGCCGCCGGGGCCGGGCTCTACCCACGCGTAAGACCCGGCAAAGTCATTGGCGTATTGCTCCGGGGGTTGATTTTCATACAGAAAAAGCGGAGGCCGATCCCACGCGTTGCAATGTTCGCGAATGCGATTCCAATTGGCGTGTCCGCGCTTAGGAAAAATAAACATCATTGGGCGCCCGTTGTACGTGAGGTAGGTGTCGCGGTACTTTGCCGTAGGACCGAAATAATCCTGATAAGCCTCGTCGATCGCCATCATCGCCGCATCGGTGGCTTGCTCATCCTCATCTTCAGACTCGTTGTAAAGAAGTGCGACCTGAAAATGATTCTCGCTCGCGATCTCCTGCAGCAGCGCGAAATTGTGGTCGGAGTAAGGACGGGCATGTCCGTACCAATCGACGACGAAAGCGGAGATTCCCATGTGCTTGGCCTGCTCGATCTGTTTGCGCAGAACAGCCGGATCTTGGCTGGAATAGCCGACATCCATGTGAGTATGGTCGCCAAACCATGGCATATAGACCGCGAGCAACTTGGGAGCCGGAGCCGGGGCCAGTGCATTTTGCAGCAACGAACGGTGCGCGCCGGGGGTCGTGCATCCTCCCGCGATCACAAAACACATAAGAGCCAGGCCTAGCAGGGCTTTTGACAAACGACGGTCCCCTTGATCTTCAGATCGATCGCAAAGATTAGGACGCGGGAAATAGGATGCTGGTTGGCGTGCGGCGGATCGGGGTAGAACAGCGTGATTTGATGCCGCTTCCTCAGTGCGACCGCTGATGTTTTCGGGCGCTTCCATCAAAACTGCCGCACCGCCTGCAACTGGCGGATCACCCAGTGATCCGCTCCGGGAGTCATAAGTACAACAAAGTGTTGCACGATATGCTGATCGCCGATGATTTTTCCCCCGTCCATAAACTCCAGTTGATATTCGGCTGTGTCGTGCAATTCCATCACGTCGCCTTCTGGTGCATAGAAGACGGCCTTTAGCTTGTGATTTTGCTGCGTGTAGCGCTGGCTGAGACCGGAATGCTGCTGGCTGACGATAGTTTGGCGCAGCCACTGACTTGCGTCACCGGCGAAAGATCCTTCGAGGGCATCGAGTGAATTCGATTCGAGCGCCTGCGCGATGTTTCTCCACGCAAAGCGGTAATCGCGGAAAATTGCTCGCTCAGTCAGGGTTTCAACGGCTCGCGGTTTTGCTTCTCGGGTATCCAGCTGCACTTGAACAGTATCGGCAGCAGCACAGTAAAATGCCGAGCCAAGCACAAGCGCGAACATCGCGAGGAGAATCGCGCCCCGGTCAACAAAATAGAAGCAAAACGTTTTCCGGGTCATCATCAGCGCACTCCTAGACGCAGTTCATTCCCCATCACGACACCCGAAGCCGCCGAAATGACCGCCAGCCCTGACGCAGCGATCTGCGCACGGGCGATGTCTTGCTTTATCGGAGCATCGACCGTGCTTTTCTCGCCATCCGCGGTCGCCGTGAACGTCACGATGGTTCCGTCGGGCACAGGATTGCCGGCGCAATCGTGAACCGGTTCGGTTCGAACCAGGATTCCCTTTGCATTTCGCTCACCGGTGATTCGCAGGTTACAAGGTTCCGAAGCGACTTGCTGCACGGCTCGGAGCATCTCCAAGTCATTCAATGAGGCCGTTACTTGCAACGTCCCAGCCGATTTTCCCGATGCGGCGCGAAACCAGGCAATCCCATCTGCTGCCGGTACCGAGCGTGAAAATATCGATGACTTGCCCGCACTGAGGCGAAAGCTCACCGTCTCAGGGCTTAGCACGAGATTGCGGTATTTATCGAACGGAATAGCGACGCCGCTTATCGCGTCGCCCTCGGCAACTGGCACGCGCGAGGGATGCGCCATAAACGTCAGGCTCGAAGGCTTTGCCGCGGAAACGAAGAAGGAGGCGCTTCGGCAAGCACTGGAGCACACCACCGCAAAGTATTGACCGGCATTCTGCAAATCGGCGCCGGGCAAGCGTATGTCGTCTCCGAGACTCACATCCCGCTTATCGGAAACCCCCGGCCCAAACAAATAAAGCGTCGCTTTACCGCTTCCCGTAGTGGGGATAGAAGCTTCTTCGCCTGCAACGACCTCTTGCGGAGCGCGAATCTCCTGAGGTGCCGTAACACCGAGAAAACAAAGTACTTCACAGATTGGAATCACGTGCCGCATGATCACGACCTGGCCAGACTGAATTGGTTCACCACCACGTGAAAGTTCTGCACCTTCTGCGAGACGCTCTTGGGAATTTCAACGGCGAACGGCTCCGACGATTGCGGCAGCAATGCCCGGTCAACGTAGCCATCCGAAACCCACACGACCTTACCGCTGTTGTCATAAAAACTGGCAATCACGTGCGAGATGTTGACCGTCTGTCCGCTTTCGTTGAGCAGGTCACCCTGGAGAACGGACTTGCCCTGCGCGTCGGTGTCGATCTTCTGATCCATCACTCCGATTACCGGATCAGCCGATGCCGGAACCAGGGCAGCTTTCACATCCATGCGTACATTCTTAACTTTGTTTAAGTCGACGTTCGGGAAATCGATGCGGTAAGGCGAAACTTGCTTGGGAAGAAGAATGTGATCGATTTTGTCAAAGCTGGTTTCTTCGTCGATGATACTGCCAGCGCCATCAACCAGCGTAGCGTTGACGTTAACAAAAGCAGGAATCGTATCTTCGTTCACCACCTCTCCCATAACAATTGTTCCTTCCGCGGTGTTCACGGCGTTCATGGAAATGATGCGCACTCGAGGAGCATCAACGTTCTTCGATCCCCATTGATCGTCGGCCGTCCCGGTCACGAGGTCCCAGCGCAAATAGGTCACGGGAATAACTTCGGCGGGAACCATTGGTACTTTGTATTCAGGCCATACCGCGCGCCAGACGTCGCCTTCGCGTACCAGGTGAATATCGCGAACATCTTCGATGGGACCGACGGGAGTGCTCCAGTGGAGCGCAACACGCATATCGGCCTGATCGTCCGTGATGTGCAAGGGGCGCGGATCAAAGCCCTCCAGCGAGGAGAATGACCTCAGGCTTCCGTTCGAACCGGTGCAATCCTGAATGAAGTCTTCCTTGTCGGCTTTGCTGGTCTTCGAGAGCGCATCGTAGGCGTGATCCCAATGCCGCCTTTGCACATCGATCAGCAAATTGTGCAAGGCTAGCTGCGGGTTGGTCGCGCTCGGAGTAAAAACCGCTGAGCCACCGGCGACTCCGACCGTTCCCCGAGCGTTGCCGCCGCTGAGGAGAGCGAGCACCATCAAGCCGCCAGTGCCAACAACAAGAATGATAGGCAGAATGATTTTCATTCCCATTCCTTAAGCCACATAATGTTCTTGCGGATCCTGCTCGTGGAACGGAACACTAACCTCGACTGGAACCCGGCGCCGATCGAGCAACAACAGCTCGAGAAAAATCGCCAGAAAACTCACGCCGATCGGCAATATTCCCCACATCAAGCCCTGCCAGGCAGGCGGAACGGCGTCGGAGGATATCTGATGAGCCGGAGGCACGTCTTCTTTTGACCAGGCAGTGATTTCTCCGTTGTCGAAAGTCTCGATTTTCCGCCAGCCAACGAAAGTCAGCAGCGGTTCGTAATAAGGGTCGTGTACGAAAATAAATTTCAACCCGTAGCGGTTGGCGTGCTCTAGCATGGCACGGAGGGAGGCCATGCCCGCAGATCCGTAAAATTTCGCGTTCGTGAGCTGAGCCGAACCGTAATGAGTCATTTCCGGCAGCAGACGCGCCGAGTTGTAATCGCCGTCAACGGTGCTTGCGCTTGTGTACGTGGAAACCCTCGCCAATTCACTGCCGAAGCCCAAAGTCAGATAACGATAGGAATCGTGCCCATCACGGTTGAGAAAGGCAATCACCGGCTCAACGTCGGCCGATCCGCCGGGCCGGTAGGGATTGGCATTCAGCCACCAGAGCGCCGCGCCGATTGTGCCAACTGCGGCTAGGGATAATCCGATCGCGGCTCTGGTCTGAAAGCGATCGAGCAACTGAACCGCCAGCAGCCCGACCAATGGCATGGCCAGCAAAGTGGCCCAGAACGCAAATCGCTCAAATGTGAGAACTTCGTACGCCCGCCCGAGCAGCCAACGCGGCAGCGGCGTGGTACCCCCGAGGCCAAAGATAAATGCCAGCCAAAATCCACAAAGCAGCGGAATCAGCCGGCGCGATGACGACCCGCGAATCAGAATGAAGGGCAGCGCCAGGATTAAGGCTCCGTAAGGGATCACGAAGTAATTCACTGCGATGGTGGAGTTCAAGAGATAATTCGCGCGGCTGTCGTGGGGAATCGGCATCTGCTGGATCGGATGCTGAATCAGGGCGAGCCAATAGGGCAGAAGAACAATCCCAACCCCAACTCCCACTGCTACGGCAAACGCGGCGGTGCGGGCGATAACGCCGCCGAGCGAGCCCGCTACGAGCCTGCGGCGGGCATCCAGGCAAGCGGTCCAGAGGACCGGAACAGCGAAGAAGACCACGCCGAAAATCAACGTTACGTGGTGCGCGGCGGCCGCCGTGAGGCTGATCACTACGCCTTTGAGCAAGGCGAGCTTCCGCGACTCGGCAATCCATTCATAGAAGTAAGGCAAAGCATTCAGATAAAGAGCAGCCGAAGCAATAGTCGCGAGCTGTCCCGCCTGGTAAGCCAGAAAAGACAGAGCGCCAATAAAGACACTGCCAAGCGCCGCATAGCTCGCAGCCCGGTCATCTACCCAAATACGCGCAAACCGGAAAACCCCCACCGGCAAAAGCAGAATCGCGATCAACTGCACGAGCATATAGCCCATCTTCAAACCGATAACGGTCGAAAACAGCGCGATCCACTGGTGAGTCAAAGGCGGATACGTAGTTTGTGAGAAACCGGCAAACCATTTCTCGTTCCACGGATTGAACCAATGATGGGCATAGTGCGACGCGAAGAACATGTGAAAGTTCGCGTCGAAGGAACGCGAAGGCAACTGCATCAGCAGTAGAGGGCCATGCACGGCTAAGGCCACGAGAACGACGGCGATTAAAGGAATTGGACGGGCGTAGTTTTTTTCGGTGCTCACGAATTTGGCGCCCTCAGCTATCGATTGCTTTCGAACGAAGCTTCGATTCAGAAAACGCTACAGGGGTTTACCCGATTCTTGCCCGGTAGGAACCCTTAGCGAGGCAAAGCAGCCTTACGCATGAGACCGGCATCTGAAGGAAACCGCAGAAACTTTTGCTATGCGGGAGGTTAACCAAAGCCTTGTATCCAGCGTGGTGAATTCGTGAAAAGCCGACTTCCGCTCGCGAGCTTTTTTATCGTTGCTCTTTTTAACTGCGCTTTGGCGCAGACCTTCGACGTCAACGGGCAAAATGCGTCGCCACTCGGTAATCAACCGGAAACCTCTTCTTCTTCTCAAGAGAACTCGGGTCTCGGATGGGGATCGAGCATTGAGGTAGCCCGTGAAGGACGCGCCGCGCAGGATGCGTTAAAACGAGGCGATTATGCCGCCGCCGTCTCTTTTGCCGAGCGCGCGGCTAAATCCGCTCCGCAGAATGCCGAGTCGTGGTTCCTGCTCGGCTACTGCTCACGGCTTGCTAATCATTATCAGGATTCTGTTTATGCCTACGATCGGGGCCTGAAGATTCAGCCGGATTCGGTGGGTGGGATGGCAGGTTTAGCACAAACCTACGCGAAGATAGGCCGTGTCAATGATGCGGAGAAACTGTTAAAGAAGGTAACCGACGAAAACCCGAACGATGCCATTAGTTTTCAGCTTGCGGGAGAGTTGCTGATCAGCTCAGATCCCAAACAGGCTCTGGATTTCCTGCAACATGCGGAAGCGCTTGCGCCAACCGCACACAATGATCTGCTCATTGCCCACGCTTATGAGAGGCTTGGCCAGGCCGATGAAGGCGCGAAGTATCTGGATCGGGCCAAGGCGCGTGCGCCGAACGATCCGGAAGTGCTGAGGGCGGTCGCCGCCGAGTATCGCGACAACGGAAAATACGATCAGGCGATCGCGGCCCTGCAGGCTATTCCAGATAAAAACATCGACGTTCAGGCAGATCTGGCGTACACGTATCAACTTGCCGGCCGGCAGCAGAAAGCGGCCGATCTTTATTCGCAGTTGGCAAAGGCTGCGAAGGGAAATCTCAGTCTGAATCTAAGCGCCGCTCAGGTTCTTGTTGGAACGGGACAAAATGACGCGGCTCAAGCGTTTCTTGAAGAAGCGCGCCGCATCAATCCCGACAGCTATCGGCTGCACGCAATTCTCGGATCGATTGCCGACAGCGAAAACCGCTTCGCGGACGCGAGCAAAGAATACGCTCTCGCGCTCAGCCATCTTCCGGCAAATGTTCCGGAGGGACCGCTCTACGCCATTGAATTGCACCTGAATCTGTTTCAAGCCGAGCTGCAACAAGGCAATGACGATGCGGCCAAAAAACAACTGGATGCGGCTCAAGGCGAAATCGACAGCGTGAATGTGCAACCGGCGGAACGCCCTGAGATGCTCAGATTGCGAGCAGCGATTGAAGCCGGGCTTGGCCACACAGACGCCGCGAATAAAGATCTGCAACAGGCGCTGGCATTGACGCCGAACAATGTGAACTCGTTGTTGAATTACGCAAGCCTGCAATGGAAGCTTGGGGAGAAAGACGCTGCCGAGGCGACATTTCAAAAAGTTCTTGGGTTAGACCCGCAAAACCGGAGCGCGCTTTCCTCGCTGGGCTATCTCGCCCGCGACTCGGGCGACGCACAAAAAGCGGAAGGTTATTTCATTTCCGCGATCAAGGCGCATCCACGAGACTTTGTTTCGTACCTGGCGCTGGGTGATCTGTATACGGCGGAGAAGAACTACCCGGATGCCGAAAAGAACTACGAAAAAGCTTATCAGCAGATGCCGGGCAATGCTCTGATTGTGGCCGGTGCGGCCAATGCCGCCCTCGAAGCGCATAACGATCAGTTGGCCAAACAATGGCTTGATCGGGCCAAGGGGGCGATGAACAACAGCCCGCAGGTAATGCGTGAGCGCGAGCGGTATCTAACCTTAAAAGGGGATTACGCAGATTCCGCCGCACTTGGCTTCAAGGTTATCGAGAAGCTTCCGAAAGACCGCGAGGGTGCGGTTTACCTGGCATACGACCTCTATTTTCTCGGCCGGTACTCCGACGCTCTCGCTTTGATCGACAAATACCAACCGATTCTTCCGGACGATAAAGATCTGCCGCTCGTTGCTGGGAATATTCACGCGCACGATGGAAAAGCTAAAGAAGCGCTGGAAGATTACACGCGCGCGCTGCAACTTGATCCCGGAATGTCTACCGGATATGTGGATCGGGGATTCGTGCTGAACGATCTGCAGGAGCCGGCCAAAGCGGTCAAGGATTTTCAGGCGGCCGTAAAACTACAGCCCGACTACGGCCAGGCGCATCTCGGAATGGCCTATGCAGACCTGCAATTGCACCGGCCGAGAGCGGCGCTGATTCAACTATCGGCCACACAGAAGTTGATGGGCAAGTCGCATGTCTGGCGGCTGGCGCGAGCCGAGGCATTTCGTCAGGAACAGGATTATGCGCATGCCGAAGCGGAATACCGCATCGCCCTGCAGGAGGATCCAAACGATCTGCCTACACAGATGGCGTACGCCGATACTCTTTACCGCCTGCGGCGTTATCAGCAATCGCTTGCCGCGCTGGCGGTGGCGCAAAAACTCTCTCCGACGGACCCGGCGGTTTATGCCCTGAAAGCGCAGGTTCATGCGACGGAAAGGCAACGAGAGGAAGCGTTACGAGACATTCAGCTGGCTGAGCAGTACGGCGGCGATCAGGTCGAGATTCTCATGGAAACCGGCGAAGCCTTTTTGACTTTGGGAGACCAAGCCTCGGCGATGCAACGTTTCTCGCGAGCGCTCGATGCACCCAACGGCGACCGCATCGGGTTGCGTTTAGCTGTCGCTCAGGTGTTCGTGCACAAGGGCCGCTATGATGACGCGCGGCGGCAGATCGCTCTCGGCTTCGCCGAAGCTCGCGCTGACGCTTCTTCCGTGCGGCCGGATGACATTCAGGAAGCGGCTGCCATTTTCCTCGCCATGCACGATTTTGATCTCGCGGAAACCTATTTCGACAAGGCGAAACTGGCTGGGGCTAATCCTCGAAACGTGGATATCGGATTGGCCAACACTTATCTGGCGGAGGGAAGAACACAAAAAGCTTCCGACACGCTCGCCAGCCTTGGACCCGAAACTGATTATCACGAAGACTACGACTACATGATGACGCTGGCGAACATTCACCGCCAGGGCCAGCACACAGTTCAGGCGCTATCTGCGTTTGCTCAGGCCAATAGCGTTTCGAGCGATCAGGAAGAAAGAGTCTCCGAAGCCGCCGAGAACGAGGCTGCCCTTGAGGAGGGCAGACAGATCACCCCTAATGTGAGTTTCCTACCTGATGCCTTCGGAGCTCCAGCTCTGGAAGACATCAACGTTTACACACTCGACGCCAAGATTCTGAAGGTTACGAATCCTCTGTTATTGCCGCCTCCAAGGCACTCCTACGAGACACTGGCGGAATCTCACTATCGCGTCCACCTTGGCAAGTTCCCCGATATCGTCGGATTTGCCGGCGAGAGTCTAATGGC
This sequence comes from Candidatus Sulfotelmatobacter sp., assembly GCA_030041415.1. GTDB lineage: Bacteria > Acidobacteriota > Terriglobia > Terriglobales > Acidobacteriaceae > Sulfotelmatobacter. The sequence continues at coordinate 5,671 of JASHNX010000196.1, read as the reverse complement.
CGGCCGGTTTCTCTTTCCGAGCGTCAGCGTGGTCCAAGACCGCAACACCTACGACACGTTCTTTAATGGCGGCATTACTCCCGTGCTTCATTTCGGCGCAAACAGCATCGCCATCACCGGGGGTTTGCAATTCACGCTTCGCCGGGACACGATCTCACCGACCTTCATGAGCCAGAATCTTTTCCGACAGTTTGTATATCTTTCAACGAGTTCGTTTTTGAACTGGGTCTCAGTCAATGGCTATGCTATTCGCGAAGCCGGTCCCTTCACGGATACGAATCTGAATTCGCGAGACGCCTCCGCCGATATCGAGTTCACGGTCGGGCGTCCCTGGGCATCAACCGCTTTGCTGACTGGATATTCGGTTCGCGACCTGCTGTACAACCCGCTGGTTCAGGAGTATTTCGACACATCAAGTTATGCGGGAGTGCAACAGAAGTTCGGAAACCGGTTTACGGCAGCCTTGCTGGCCGAAGACCTGCGTTCGTGGCGGGTAGAGGGAACGCAGTATGCGATTGCTCAGGCGTTCTTACCGGGGGCGAGATTCGATTTCCGCGTCAGCCCCAGATGGGAGGTTCAAGGCAACTTCCTGTTGCAGCGCGGCGAAGGTTACCACGAATACGACAACGCCGAGAGCGAGTTCCAGGTGTCATACACCCGCTCGGTGCGTAGCGAGTTAAAAGACGGCACCATGGGTGCACCATCTTCATTCCCGTTTCGACTCTCGTTCGGGATTCAGCAACAAACCTTTTATAGCTTCGCTGGCACAACCAGAACAACGCTCTTGCCGGTGATTCACTTCACGTTGTTCTAGGGGTAGTCTGCGCTTAAAACCTTCGACGATGGCCGACTTGATCAGATTTGAGGCGGAAGCCGAGGCCGCGAGTGGCGAGCCTGTGCTCCCCATAACGGGAAGGGCGCTTACCTCGAAACTGCTGGGCGGCAGCCTCACTCTTCTCGCTGGTTCCGGGCTGGTCAGCGTCACCAATCTTATCTACAACGTTGCCACGGCCCGGCTTCTCGGTCCGAGCGGGTTTGCCCACACGACGACGGTTTATACCCTGCTCATGATCGTATCGTGCCTAACGCTGTCGTTTCAGGTCGTGTGTGCAAAATATGTGGCCAAGAGCGGGTCGGATGCCGAGCGCGACGCGATCTTTGCAACCCTGCATCAGCGCTCATGGAGCTGCGGCATCATCCTTGCGCTTCTATTGTTTCTCTTCAGAGATCCACTTACGAGTTATCTGAATCTCCCAAGCCCGTTCCTGATCACTCTGCTGGCATTAGGCAGCGCGTTTTACATTCCTTTGGGCGTGCGCCGGGGGTACGTCCAGGGAATTCACGCCTTCGGCCCGCTATCGGTCAACTTCATGGTCGAAGGGATTGTGCGGCTCGGAGGCGCTTATCTGCTGATCGAGCTCGGCATGGGCGTGCGCGGCGCCGTTCTTGCGAGCGTACTCGCCGTCACGATGGCATATTTTGTCGCCTGGCCGAGCCCTGGCCTGACACGTCTGAGCTTTCGCCAAATTGCCGTCTCTTTCCAAGAAGGGCTGCAGGCCATTATTTTCTTTTCCGGCCAGGCGGTCATTAACAATTTTGACATCGTGCTAGTGAAGCACTTCTTTTCGCCCGCCGAAGCCGGATTCTATGCCGCTGTCACCCTGGTCGGGCGGCTAGTAAATATGTGCGCCTGGTCAGTAGTGAACACAATGTTTCCCGTATCCGCTGGCGCGGGCGATGAGGAACACGAAGGCAATCCGGTCCTTTTCACTTCATTGCTCCTCGTTTTCCTGATCCTTGCGGTCCTGACCTTCGGACTCTGGGCGCTTCCCAGCTTTGTTTGGAAGATTCTATTCGGTTCGCATTTTGAGCTCGGCGGCTACGGAGCGCTGGCGCCGCTGCTTATCCTTTACGCGATCAAGGCTGGAGTCTATTCGCTGAGCTCCGTGATTATTACCTACGAAATGTCGCGCAAAATCGCGAATACCAGCTGGTTGCAGCTCGCCTTCAGTGGGGCGCTGGCGTTAGGTGTCTACCTGATCCACCAGACGTTACATCAAGTCATTGTGGTGCAACTGGTGCTGATGATTGTTCTGCTTATCATCCTCACCCTGCCACTGCTGCGGCCCAGCGCCTTATCACAGGCGCCGCTGAAATACAGCGCTTTGCGAGTTGGGCGCAGACTCGGCGAGGAAGAAGTAATGGCAGAGTTTTTGCGCAGCGAGTTTCATCATCCGGAATTTGATGAGTACCGCAACCAGTTCGACCATCTGGTTCGCAATCCGGATCTAGGTAGTCTGCGGGAAAATGCCGTACGCCAAGCGCTCTTATTCTTGCGGCGTGGCCCCATGTGGCGCGAACTTCCAGCGGACACAGGCTGGTATGAAATTGAATTGCGGCCAGAGGATTTGGATCGGGTTCGATTTTTTCCCCGCGCCCAGTGGAGGCGAGTGGCGCAGGGTGACTTTCATTTAATGGAAGTCGTGAATCGACTACGTCCCCGACTGCAAACGCCGACAAACGATACTTTCTTCAACAAATTGCGCCTTCTTAGCGTCTCGGTTCAAGACAATCTGGCGAATCCTTCAGTGCTTCTCATCGGAGTCAATGAAACCGGCCCGCTTACCATTCTCGACGGCAATCATCGAATGGCCGCAGCCATGCTCGGGTCTTCCGTGCCCTTCGAAAACTTCCGGTTCATCTGCGGTTTTTCACCGCAGATGACGCGCTGCTGCTGGTACGCGACCAATGTGAATACGCTGCTACGATATTTCAAGAATCTGGTGCGCTATTTCACCTACGACCCGGAGTCGGATATCGACCGGTACCAGGAGCGCAGTGCGTAGGTGGAAGAAAACCTATTGGTTGGGACTGTTTTGACCGGTTTGTTCTTGTACGGGGGTATTGTCGCGGCGCAGCAGTTCCACCGGCTCATGCCGTGCGCGGCGTGCGGCTTGTTCCTGTGAGACCTTCGATTGCACGCTGGAATCGCTTTCCGATGCAACCTGGAAGAGCTTCGACCCCTCGGCAGTAGTCCGCGTAGCCAGGCCAATTTTCAGATTTGCACCAGGCATGGTTTGGGCCTTGGTATAAAAAAATTCCGCAGTCTCACGATCGCCATTCATTTCAGAAAGGTATCCTACGTTGTTCAGCGCAAATGCGTCGTTAGGGTCGAGTCTATAGGCGGCGCGAAAATCCTGTTCTGCATCCCGCACGTCGTTGCGGTTCAGCGCTGACACGCCGCGAACATTCAAGTCCGCCAATTGCGCAGCCGTGCTCTGTTGGCTTGCTAGCCGCGCACGGAGGCTCCTGGCATTCCGGGCCGCCATCTGGCTTACGGGTTTGCCCCTCCAACTGCGGTCAAGCGTCACAACGGCAGACGCGTCAGAATTTCCAGCGGCAGCCCGGTCGTAGAACTTCAACGCATCCTGCGACTCACCTTCCATCTCCTTGGCAACCCCGAGGTTATTCAAGGTGAAGACATTTTTGGGATCTTCTTGCAGAACCTGTGTCAGGAACAGATCGGCTTCCGGAGCACGCCCTTGTGACAGCATGCGAACGGCTTGGACGTTGTCATGGTTGATTTGCATGGGCTGAGCTGGAATGGCCAATGCTGCCTTTATCGACTGACCTTCAACCGTTGGTGAACTTGAACGGGCGATGACGGCGTCGGTTGCCTGCTCTCCAGCAAGCTGGTAAAAGTCGAGCGCGCGGTCGACCTGGCCCTGCAGTTCCGAAATATAGCCGAGATTGTTCAGAGTAAAAGGATCGTCCGGGTCAAGCAGGTATGCGCGATAAAACAGTGCTTCGGCTTTCTCATACCGGTGCTTCGCAACTTCTTCCACACCTTTGCGGTTCAATCGCTGCACGGAGGTAAGATGGCTGCGCATGGGCAGAGTAATCTTGATCTCGCCCGCGCGTGCGCAAGGACCAGCTACGATCGCAACCGCGGTGAGACCGGCGGCGATCGAATTCTTGAAATTAAAATCCCTCTGCCGAGTCTTCTTGACCATTCTTTTGACACCTCTCCACTAAGGCGACGTTTAGGATGCGAAAACCGCGGCCATTGTTTGCCGTAATTTTTCTCATTTTTGCCGGGAGGTGACCACCTTATTCGGCAAATCAGCATCGAACTGCTGCGTCGAAAAGCGTAAGGGGATCGAATCGGCATGGGTCGCGTTGCGTGGTGTGGATTCTTGGCAGCTTTGCTAAGCGGCGGTGGCTTGGCCGGTGTGGCGCAGACGCCTGCGCCGGCGCAAAGCATGGTTTCTGAACCTAAATCTGTGGAACCGAACGAACCCACGGAAGCGGCGAGCGATGCCGACAATGCCATCGATCCGGCGAGCCTGCTACCCGATCTACCGTCCCTGCCTCCGGCGAATGCGACGCTAATTGGTGGAACAATTCAAAAGCTTGATCGCATTCGGGATGAGATTACCGTGCAGGCTTTCGGCGGAGGCAAAGAGAAGATATTCTTCGATCCGCGCTCTCGTATTTTCCTTGGAACTCAGCTGGGCTCGGCTGCCGATCTGCACCTCGGGGACCGCGTCTACGTCGATACGATTCTCGATGGCAGCATGGTCTTTGCCAAAAATATTCGTCTGCGAAATGCGGTCGTAGCGGGCGAAAGCCAGGGAACTATCACCAGCTATCGTGCCGATAAAGGGGAATTGTTGTTGCGCGACGCAATTTCTCCCCACCCGATGAAAGTGGTCCTTACCGCGCAGACTAGGATCCTGCAAGGCGGTCGCGCGACAACCGGGGGTCAACTTGTTCCCGGAACGCTTGTAAACGTTAAGTTCGGTTCGCAGCAAGATGGCGATGATGTGGCCCGGGAGATTTCTGTGCTGGCTGTACCCGGAATGAATTTTACGTTTGCCGGTCGAGTTACGGGCCTGGATCTTCGTCTTGGCCTGTTGGTCATAACTTCTTCCATTGATAACAAAACCTATGAGATATCCTTCGACCCCATATTGATTCCCCCCGATGGAAACCTGCACGAGTCAGCTGAAGTCACAGTGCTGACGCGCTTCGATGGAAGCCACTACGTCGCGAGAAGCATGACAGTGCAGGCGCCGAGCCGGCAATAAACATCAAAAACCGTTGCGGACATCGACGGCTCAGTCTCCGGTGTATTGTGGCCGCGCTCTTCCGCGTCGCATTTGAAACAAGTCGTAAATTGGATTCTCGGGCCGTAGCACTAGGGTTCGTATCCGATTGTTATCGCCAACGTCAACCCTTACCATTTCTACCGTTGCCGTTCGCAGGAGGAATTCCGCGCAGGAGCAGAGGACGGGTCCAATCCACGGCAGTCGGATTCTGTCGTTCGGAATCGTCTTCGCGCTGATCGGTCTCGGAATGGTTAGCGCCTCTTGTAGAGGCAGCGCCGGACCACAAGGCAGAGCGGTCAAGAGCGCGGTTGGAAGCAACGCCGCGCACACGCCGGTCACCTATCCCATCGCGATCAATGGGGATTCCAGTTCCACACGGCTTTCCGCCAGCGTGAATGTCATCGTGCAGTGAAGGCTTGTCGTCGATACGCACCGTGATCGGTGGATGCACCGCGGGGCGGTAGATCAATCCCGCGGAATGGCGGGTCATTCTTCTTAACAGAAGCGCTTTTGAAGGAACCCAATCGGGAAGCCTGCGAAAGCGCGTAACTTGCCGCAAC
>JASHNX010000195.1 GCA_030041415.1 Candidatus Sulfotelmatobacter sp. | reverse complement strand
GGATTGAGCCTCGAAGACGTGCGCACCGCGCTCGCCGAAGCGAACGTCGATCAGGCCAAGGGCGTCATCGACGGCGCGCGGCAATCCTATACGCTTGGAGACAACGACCAGCTCTTCACCGCGGCTCAATACAAGCCCATTGTGGTCGCGTATCGCAACGGCGCTCCAGTTCGACTGAGTGACGTTGCTAACGTGATCGACGGCACGGAGAACAAGCTTCTTGCCGCCTGGATGAACACCACTCCGGCGGTCATCGTGAACATTCAGCGGCAGCCCGGTGCGAACATCATCAGCGTCGTCGATCGCATCAAGAAACTGCTGCCGCAATTGCAGGCATCGTTGCCCTCTGCGGTCCGCGTGCAGATTCTCACCGACCGCACCAACACCATCCGCGCCTCAGTGAAAGACGTTGAATTCGAACTCGCTCTGACCATAGTGCTGGTCGTCGTTGTCATTTTTTTCTTTTTGCGAAATCTGCGAGCGACATTCATTCCCAGCGTGGCTGTGCCGCTCTCGATCGTCGGAACTTTTGGCGTGATGTACCTGCTCGGATACAGCCTGAATAATCTCACGCTAATGGCGTTAACCATTTCGACCGGCTTCGTGGTCGACGACGCCATTGTGATGATCGAAAACATCGACCGGTTCCTCGAAGCAGGAGATTCACCACTCGATGCGGCGCTGAAAGGTTCTGGCCAGATAGGGTTCACGATCGTTTCGCTTACGGTTTCGCTGATTGCAGTGCTCATTCCGCTCTTGTTCATGGGCGACATTGTTGGCCGGCTGTTTCGCGAATTCGCGGTTACGCTAGCCGTGACCATTCTTGTCTCCGCCGGAGTTTCGCTCAGCCTGACGCCCATGATGTGCGCGAAGCTGCTGCGGCACCGCAAGCCCGGCGAGGAAGGCCGTTTCTACCGGACCACGGAAGATTTCTACAATCGCGTCATTGCCTTTTACGGCCGCACCGTAAAGTGGGTGCTGAAGCATCAGACGGCGACCCTCCTGGTCACTGTCGGAACGCTCGTGCTGACCCTTGTACTTTACATAGTCGTGCCCAAGGGCTTTTTCCCGGTGCAGGATACTGGTGTAATCCTCGGCATTTCACAGGCGCCCGATGATGTTTCATTCGACGCCATGTCGCGCCGCCAGCAGGAATTGGCAAAAGTCATTCTCAAAGACAAGGATGTTGAGAGCCTGTCTTCGTTTATCGGCGTCGACGGGACCAACACCACTCCTAACAGCGGCCGTATTCAGATCAATCTGAAATCGCGCGATGAGCGCAGCGACGATGCTTCCGCGATCATCCGACGCTTGCAGCCTGAGGTTGCCAAAATCGGCGGCATTACGCTGTACATGCAACCAGTGCAGGATTTGACCGTCGAAGACCGCGTGAGCCGCACCCAGTTCCAATACTCCATCGAAGATGCCGATGCGCGCGAACTTGCGCAGTGGACTCCCAGGCTGGTCGAAAAGATGCGCGCCTCACCCGTGCTCCGAGATGTCGCGACGGACGAGCTTAATGGTGGTCTGAAGACCTACATCAGCATCGATCGCGACACCGCGTCGCGTCTGGGCATTCTTCCCCAGGCGATCGACAACACCCTATACGACGCCTTCGGCCAGCGTCTGGTTTCGACCATCTTCACTCAGTTGAATCAATACCACGTCGTCCTTGAGGTGCTGCCCAGCTTCGCAAGCACGCCACAAGCCATGGACGACGTTTACGTTCGTCCGGCCAGCGCCATGCCGAGCGCGGGGGCACCGACAGCGAATGCGCCGACTTCCACCACGAGCGGCAATCCCGTTCCACTGTCCGCATTCACGCATCTGGAGTCAGCCAGCGCTCCGCTCGCAGTGAACCATCAGGGACAGTTCCCCGTAGTGACGTTGTCGTTCAACCTTGCGCCGGGCGCTTCTTTGGGTCAGGCCACTACGGCGATCCAACAGGCAGAAAAGGAAATCCAGCTTCCGCCAAGCATTCACGCAGCGTTCCAGGGAACGGCAGCGGCGTTTCAGAATTCACTCTCGACCGAGCCGTTCCTGATCCTGGCCGCGATCATTACGGTCTATATCGTGCTCGGAGTTTTATACGAGAGCTACATTCATCCGATCACGATTCTTTCGACCTTGCCTTCGGCGGGCGTGGGCGCGATCTTAGCCTTGATGCTTACGGGAAACGATCTCACCGTGGTTGCGCTGATCGGAATCATCCTGTTGATCGGCATCGTGAAAAAGAACGCAATCATGATGATCGACTTTGCTCTCGAAGCCGAGCGCGACGAGCACAAGCCTCCAGAGGAAGCGATTTATCAAGCGTGCCTGCTGCGCTTCCGACCGATCATGATGACCACCATGGCTGCGCTGCTGGGCGGTTTGCCGCTGGCGCTGGGATCCGGTACGGGTGCCGAACTTCGCCGGCCACTCGGCATCACGATCGTCGGGGGCTTGATTCTGAGCCAGTTGCTGACGCTCTACACGACTCCAGTGGTTTATTTGTGGTTCGATCGATTGGCGCAGAAGTTTGCGAAGTACAAGATCGGCAACCCGATTCCGCATGAGATGCCGGCAGATTAGGAATGAGGTTTCAAGGTTCAGAGGACGCAAAAGTTCAAAGGCTTCCAGATTCATGTCTGAAACGTTCAGACTTTGAACCTTCGAGACTTTCCTTGTTATGAGTATCTCGGCTCCATTTATCCGGCGACCGATTGGGACCTCGCTGCTGGCAGCAGCTTTACTGCTCTCGGGCATCCTTGCCTTTAACTACCTGCCGGTGGCATCGCTCCCGCGTGTCGATTTTCCCGTGATTCAAGTGAATGCTCAGTTGCCGGGGGCCGATCCCCAGACGATGGCTTCGGCCGTGGCGACCCCGCTGGAACGCCAGTTCGGGCGTATCTCGGCCATCAATCAAATGACCTCGACGAGCCAGTTGGGCTCGACCAGCATTGTTCTGCAGTTTGATTTGAACCGGAACATCGACGCCGCCAGCCGAGACGTGCAGGCGGCAATCAACGCGGCGCGCAGCCAGTTGCCGGCTGACCTTCCCAGCAATCCGCAATATTGGAAGGCCAATCCGTCGGAAGCGCCGATCATGATTCTGGACCTGACTTCGGATACGCAAACTGTGGCGCAGATGTACGACGCAGCCGATTCGATTCTGTCGCAGAAGCTTTCGCAGGTGAGCGGGGTTGGTCAGGTGGAAGTAGGCGGCGCGGCCCAACCAGCGGTGCGGGCGGAAGTGAATCCCATGCTGCTCAACAAACTGGGCGTGGGGCTCGATACGGTGCGCAACGCCCTCAACCTTGCCAATTCCAATCAGGCCAAGGGGCAACTGAGCCTGGGAACCAAAACCCAGATACTCGACAACAACGATCAGCTGTTTACCGCCGATCAATACCGGCCGCTCATCGTCGCCTATCGCAATGGCGCGCCGGTTCGGCTTTCCGATGTGGCCGAAGTCGAGGACTCAGTTGTCGACGTCCGCAACATCGGCCTGGCCAACGGCAAACCTAGCGTGCTGATTATTATCTTCCGGCAGCCGGGAGCGAACATCATCGAGACGGTCGACCGCGTGGTTTCGCTGCTGCCTTATCTGCAGTCTTCGATTTCTCCGGCGATTCACATCTCAATCGCTCTGGACCGCACTGTGACGGTTCGAGCTTCGGTGAAGGACATTGAGTTCACGCTAATCGTTTCCGTGATTCTCGTCATTCTCGTCGTTTTCGCCTTTCTGCGGACGGTACGGGCGACGATTATTCCCAGCATTGCGGTTCCGCTGTCGCTGGTTGGAACCTTTGGTGTGATGTATGTGCTGGACTACAGCCTGGATAATTTATCGCTCATGGCGCTCGCGATCTCGACCGGATTCGTGGTTGACGACGCGATCGTGGTTCTCGAAAATATCACGCGCTACGTCGAGCAGGGAATGGATGCGGTGCGCGCCGCGTTCAAGGGAGCTGCGGAAATTGGATTCACCGTGGTCTCGATGAGCCTCTCGCTCATTGCGGTCTTCATTCCGTTGTTGCTGATGGGAGGCATCGTTGGCCGTCTGTTTCGCGAATTCGCGATTACCTTGAGCATCGCAATTTTCATTTCACTGCTGGTATCGCTTACCACAACACCAACGATGTGCGCGAAGTTCCTGCGCCCGGCCAAAGAAAATTCCCATAACCGCTTCTATCGCGCCAGTGAAGCGGTTTTCGATTGGATGCTCAGAAGCTACAGCCGCACGTTACGCGTGGCTCTGAAACATAGCTTCGTCATGTTGTGCGTAACCATTGCGGTCGCTATTTTCAGCGTTTTCCTCTACATCAAAGTTCCGAAGGGATTTTTCCCGCAGCAGGATACATCGCGGATTGGCGGTTCGGTACAGGCGGCGCAGGACATTTCCTTCCAGGCGATGCGACACAAAATGGAGCGCTATGTCGCGATCGTGATGACCGACCCTGCGGTAAATTCGGTAGTGGGTTTTGCGGGCGGAAACACGGTCTCAAACCAGGGGCGCTTTTTCATCATGCTGAAGCCGCTGGAGCAGCGCACCTCGTGCGCCGGAGTGCACTTCTGGCAGTTCTGCCCCCAGGTCTCCGCCGACGATGTGCTCAACCGCCTGCGCGACAAACTCGAGGTGGTCCCCGGCGCAACCTTGTATTTGCAGTCCTATCAAGACCTGACAATCGGCGGACGGCGCAGCAACGCGCAATATCAGTACACCCTCGAAGATCAGGATCTGAATGAACTGAACAGTTGGGGACCGCGCTTGCTCGAAAAACTGCGCGTGTTGCCGGAGCTGCGCGACGTGAACACTGATCAGCAAGATCAGGGCCTGGAGGCAAAACTGGTCATCGACCGGGACACGGCAAGCCGTCTCGGCGTAGCGGCGCAGGACATTGACAACGCACTCTACGACGCCTTCGGACAGCGCCAGGTCTCTACGATGTACGAGCCTCTCAACCAATATCACGTGGTCATGGAAGTGGCCCCGCAATTCCAGCAGACGCCGGAAGCGCTGCAGAATATTTATCTGCGCTCAGCAAACGGCGCGCCCATACCTCTGGCCTCGTTCACCCATTACGAGCCGTCGAATATTGCTCTGGCCGTCAACCACCAAAGCCAGTTTCCTGCGGTTACCATCTCATTCAATCTGGCGCCCGGAACATCTCTGGGACAGGCGACCATAGCTATTGAAAAGGCGCAGCGTTCGATTGATTTTCCCTCTACGATCTCGGCCAGTTTTCAGGGCACGGCGGCCGCCTTTATGGATTCGCTATCGAGCGAGCTGATTCTTATCATTACCGCCCTTATAGCGGTCTACATTGTCCTGGGGATGCTTTACGAGAGTTATATCCATCCCATTACAATTCTGTCGACACTGCCTTCGGCGGGCGTGGGCGCGTTGCTTGCTCTACTTCTCACACATAACGAACTCAACGTGATCGGAACGATTGGGATCATTCTGCTCATCGGTTTGGTTAAGAAAAACGCGATCATGATGATCGATGTGGCTCTCGATGTGGAACGCACGCAAGGAAAGAAGCCGGTGGATGCTATCTACGACGCCTGCTTGCTTCGCTTCCGTCCCATCATGATGACCACGATGGCAGCTTTGCTTGGAGGTTTACCCTTGGCTCTCGGCAGAGGCACCGGCTCGGAGCTGCACCGGCCGCTGGGCATCACGATCGTCGGCGGTTTGATTGTCAGCCAGGCTCTCACCTTGTTTACCACCCCAGTGGTTTACGTTTATCTCGATCGCCTGCGCATGTTCTTGCGCGGCGGCAGTGAAATCGCTTCCCCTGAAAGCTCAGCCACTGCGATCAGCGTAACTCCGGCCCATTGAACCCGTGGGTGCCGGAATCCTGTTAATATTGAAAATCCTTTATATGGAAACGATCTCGAAGCGGTTCTGGTCCCGCGCGTGCAACCTGCGGTTGTCGGCAAAGCATCGCAGCAGCAAGACGGGATTTTCCCCGGCATCTCAGTATGATGAGTCTTCACCAATGCAAGGTCGCATAGGACGTTTCTTTTAATCTCTTTCAGGAGTTGGGAATGCTTCAAAAGGCATTGGCGCTAATGTTCGCCTTGGCGGGCATCGCGGCCTGCGTTGGATGCAGCACACAGAGTCATTACCTGTTCGCAGCGCTTCCGTCATCGAACGAGGTCGCCGTTTATCGGGAAGATCCCATTGCCGGCGTTCTGACGCAGATCACCGGCAGTCCCTACAGTGTAGGCGATGGCGCCCATTCGCTGGTGATTCATCCGACTGGAAAATACTTGTACGTTGCCAATCCCGGGGACGAGGAAAATGACGTTTCCCTTTTTACCATCGCCGGAAATGGTGTGTTAACCGAGATCTTTCCACGCGCAACCGTCGCTCCACTGGGAAACGTCCCCGAACTTCTAGTGATGGATCCGGCCGGTAAATACCTGTATGTAATGAATTCCGCCTCGGAAAACATCACGGTTTTCTCCATCGACTCAACGACGGGCGTGCTCACCCAAATTGACGGATCACCGTTTCCGATCGGTCTGGCGCCGCTCAATATGCAATTGACTCCTTCGGGAAACTTTCTTTTCGTCTCTGCCGCCAGCGAGCCGTACGGGTTAATCGAGGGCTTCAGCATCAGTTCGGGGAAGCTTCAATTCTCCACCCTGACCAGCACCCAGGGACTGAACCCCTACGGACTGGTCATCGATCCGGCAGGTAAGTTTCTTTACGCTGGGAACACTTCTTCGAATTCCATCACCATCTTTTCCATCGGGTCGAACGGCTCCCTAACCCAGGTCGCGGGATCTCCGCTGGCCGACATCTACAACGGCCCGGTCTCAATGATCATCGACCCATCGGGAAATTTTCTTTACGTGGCCAACCAGTCCTCGAACAATCTTGCTGTGTACACCATTACGCCGTCGGGAGGGTTGCCGGTTGGCCTGACGACCTCCACGACAACGTTTGCCTTCACAACCCTGAGCGATCCCACCGTGATCGCCTTCGATCCGAACGGAGGCCATCTGTTTGTAGGCGGCCAGGGCTCAGCGCCCGGAATTCAGTCGTTTCAGGTTACCAGCGGCAACCTGAACCCGATCTATACCTATAAAGTCGGGAACGCAGCAACATCGATCGTAGTTAGTCCATGAGGAGTCTTGAATTCTGAATGCGGTAATTTGACCGCACGGTGACAAACGAAAAGCTTTAGGTTTGCGACAATTCACAGGTCGGCAGCTGTCCCTCTGTTTGCAACCAAACATTGGGGCTTACCATCGAATCCATCAAGCCCTCCGGGTCCCGGTAACTTGGCGAGTGGATCCCATGCCGGGACTGAGTTCAGGACACAAGGTTCATGAGGATTGCCAGCGCAGCCAGCGCCTTTCCCAAGCATTACTACTCGCAGAAGTTTCTTCTTGAACGTCTGCAGGACTACTGGGGAGATCGCCTGCGGAACCCGCAAATGCTCGCCCGCCTGCATCGCAATGTGACCGTTGAAGGCCGCTATCTCGCGATTCCCACGGAACAATATCCCGGTATCAAAACCTGGGGTGAGGCCAACGACATATGGATACAGGTCGCGCAGGAATTGGGTGAGCGTGCATTGTGCCTGGCGCTTCGAAATGCGGGGATTCAAACCTCCCAGCTCGGCGCTTTGTTGTTCACTACCGTTACCGGCGTGGCCAGTCCCTCGATCGATGCCTTGTTAATCAATCGCCTGAAACTTCCGAACAATATTCGCCGCACTCCGATTTTCGGTTTGGGGTGCGTTGCCGGGGCTGCCGGAATCGCGCGGGCCGCAGATTATGTTCGCGCGTATCCCACCCAGGCTGCCGCCCTGGTTTCCGTCGAACTCTGCTCGCTTACCCTTCAGCGCGACGATTTGTCGGTTGCCAATTTGATTTCGTCCGGACTTTTCGCCGATGGTGCCGCTGCTGTGGTTGTGACCGGCGATAATTTTGAACCCGAAGATCACGAAATCGACGGGCCGAGAATTCTCGCGACGCGATCGATTTTCTATCCCGACACCGAAGATATGATGGGCTGGAACGTTTCCGAAAAAGGATTCAGAATCGTGCTTTCGACGGAAGTTCCGGATCTGATCCGTGAAAATCTGGGGCGCGATGTGGATGCCTTTCTCGCCGACAATGGGTTCTCGCGCAGCGACCTCAAAAGTTTTGTTTTGCATACTGGCGGACCGAAAATATTGCAAGCCTCGGAGGCTGCTTTGGGATTGCACAACGGCGAGCTTGATGCTTCGTGGGCATCACTGCGCAAGGTGGGGAATCTTTCTTCTGCATCGGTTCTCGTAGTACTAGAAGAGGTGATGAAGAACCGGCGTCCCCGGCCCGGAACGCTCGGTCTGCTGGCGGCCATGGGGCCCGGGTTCTGTTCAGAGCTGCTGTTACTCGAGTGGTGAATTTCTTGCCTGACTCCACAGACGTTTTTGTGATCGGGGGTGGTCCCGCGGGGCTTGCCGCCGCGATTGCTGCGCGCCAGCAGGGGTTTCGCGTGATGGTAGCAGATGGCGCCGGCCCCGCGATTGACAAGGCTTGCGGCGAAGCCCTGATGCCCGACGCGATTACAGCGCTGGAACGCTTGGGAGTCGCGGTGCCTGCGCTGGAGGTTTGCCGGTTGAACGGCGTGCGGTTCTTCAGTTCAGGATTATTCGCCGAGGCCGACTTTCCTTCCGGTCTGTACGGGCTGTCGGTGCGGCGGACGGTATTACATCGCGCTTTGAAGGAACGCGCTGGGGCGCTAGGTATAGAAATCTTTTGGAATCGAGCCGTAACCGGGATCACAGGCACAAGGGTCGCAGATAGAGAAGTTCTTCTTCCTGATCGTAACGTTCACGCGCGATGGATTATTGGTGCAGATGGTGCGAACTCGCGCGTGCGCCGCTGGGCAAATCTTGACCGGCTCACGCATTCCCACCTGCGCTATGCGTTTCGCCGTCATTATCGTGTCGCGCCGTGGACCGATCGTCTCGAAGTCTACTGGGGAAAACACAGCCAGGCTTATGCGACTGCGTCCGGCCCCGATCAGGTTTGTGTTGCGGTAGCTTCACGCAACCCAAAACTTCGGCTTGACGAATCTTTGTGTGAGTTTCCGGCCCTCCACGAGCGGCTCCACGGAGCCGAACCCGCTTCGGCAGAACGAGGAGCAATCTCAGCCAATCGCAGGTTGAATCGCGTGTATCGAGAAAATATTGCGCTCATCGGCGATGCTTCCGGCACGGTGGACGCAATAACTGGCGAGGGCCTCGATCTTTCGTTCTGCCAGGCCCTCCAGTTGGCTGAGTCTCTTCGCATGAGCGATCTCGCACGCTATCAGGCCGCACATCGCCGTCTCTCTCTGCGCCCTTTATTCATGGCGCGCCTGATGCTTCTGCAAGATGGCCGCGCTTCACTTCAGAGACGCACGCTTCGGGTGCTGCGCAGGCATCCGCAGATTTTCCGAAGATTGCTTGCCTTTCATGTGCGAAGGCTGTCGCCTGTCGATCTCGCCCTCAACGGCCTGACGCTCGGATGGGGATTGCTCACTGCATAATTCGGCGATGACACCTGCAATCCACAGCCGCTTGCGGTGGACATTTTGGACCGCAACGCTATTTTGTGCGCTGGCTGCCAGTCTCTGCCTCGGCCAGCAAACCGATCAGGCGCAGGGCGATGGCGATAAAGAGAACCCCCTCGCTTTGCGGTTCGATCCGCAGCAATCATCCATAACGTTCACGCTGGGAGACGTATTACATACGGTTCGCGGAACCTTTCGCGCCGAGCGCGGTTCTTTGAATTTTGATTTCGCATCAGGCAGTCTTTACGGAGCAATTGTCGTGGATGCCAGAAGCGGCCAGAGCGGGAAT
Organism: Candidatus Sulfotelmatobacter sp.; assembly: GCA_030041415.1. Taxonomy (GTDB): domain Bacteria; phylum Acidobacteriota; class Terriglobia; order Terriglobales; family Acidobacteriaceae; genus Sulfotelmatobacter. The sequence continues at coordinate 11,990 of JASHNX010000195.1, read as the reverse complement.
AGCATGCGCGACCGGAAAATGCATCGCGAAATTCTGGAGAGCGAGAAATATCCGGAAATCACATTTCGTCCCGATCGCATCGATGGAACGATCTTGCCGCTGGGCAAATCTTCCGTCCGCCTGCACGGAATTTTTTCCATTCACGGTGCCGATCACGAACTGACTATTCCTGCTCAAGTAGAAATGTTTCCCGACCACTGGTCCGCGGCTCTTCATTTTTCAATTCCTTACGTGAAATGGGGAATGAAGAATCCCAGTACGTTATTTTTGCGCGTCAGCGAATCGGTAGATATTGACGTGAACGCCGCCGGGACCATTGGGCGCCCCTAGAGCAACGAAACCGCAACGCTTGGCGCTCGAACCGAAGCCACGAAGCGCATTTTAACGGACGCTAAAATCCATCCTGCGGGCTGATGCCCTTGCCTTCCACGCACTCATAACTGCAACCCGCAGCGAGATTCTTACCCTCTTCGATTCTTCCGCTCGGCCATTGAATCACGGCACTCGCCACGCGATCCATTTTTCCCAAACCAAACGTGACCGGCAATTCTGACTGGGACAAATAACTCGACCCACTTTTTAACATGCGCGACTGCTTCATTCCACCGGCAACAATGCGAACCGTCGCGCCAATCGCGTCGCGATTCGATTTGGTCCCAAGCAACCGAAACCGGATGCTTCGATTTTCCGCAAGCTGATCATTCCTGTACAAATACGCTGGGCCATTATTCGTCGTCAGGAGCAGATCGAGATCGCCGTCACGATCAAAATCGGCATAGGCCAGACCTCGTCCCACTTTCGGATGATCGAACCCGGCGTCTAATTCGGCAGCCACGTCGTGGAAGCCCCTGTTTCCATTGTTGAGAAACAATTGCGGTGGTTGTGCATAGCCCACATTCCCTCTGATGTTGCGCACTGTTTCGTCGATGTGTCCATTTGCCACTGCAAGATCGAGCCAGCCATCGAGATTCGCATCCAAAAAAATGCAACCGAACCCTAGTGTGTTCTTAGAAGGCAGCCCCACACCCGCCTGAGATGCAATATCTGCGTAATTTTTTCCGTCAAAGTCGTAAAGGCCGATCATTTCATTATCGAAATTGGTAATCGCTGCTCCCAGGTGCCCCGAGTTTGTAAAGTCCGCAACGTCTACACCCATGCCGGCTCGTGCCCTTCCCTCGGTGCTGAAAGCAAGTCCGGCCTCAACCGCAGCGTCTTTGAACGTTCCATTTCTCTGGTTGCGATAGAGTTTGTTCGGTTGAGTGTCATTTGCCACCAGGATGTCAATCCAACCGTCACCATCGTTATCCAGCATCGCGACGCCCAGCGACTTCGAACTGCTGTCAAAAATTCCGCTCGATGCCGTTACGTCCTCGAACGTGCCATTTCCGCGATTGTGGAACAGCCAGCAAGTTTCGCCGCGATAGGCCTCGGGCGTGCAATACGACTTGTGTTTGCCGTCGAGACTGCAGAACACATCGCGCTCCGGCGACCATTTCACATAGTTGCAAACAAAGAGGTCAAGAAATCCGTCGCGGTCATAGTCAAACCAGAGAGCCGATGTGCTGAACGCCAGGTGCCTGCCCAGTCCGCTCGCATTTGTCACATCGACAAACCTCCCTTTGCCTGTATTGTGAAACAGCCGGTTCTGCCCCACGCAGGTGATGAGAATGTCAGGGAATCCGTCGTTGTCATAATCGCCGACGGCAACGCCCATGCCGTACATTTCAAGATCCAATCCAGCGCGAGAAGTTACATCGGTAAACGTGCCGTTGCGATTGTTGTGGTAAAGCCGCAGCGTTGAGCGCTGACGCTTGTGACCGGGCCAATCCATCCCATTGATCAGAAGAATGTCCTGCCAGCCGTCGCGGTCATAGTCGAGAAAAGCACAACCCGATCCCAACGTTTCCGGCAACAGCTTGCCTCCGTAAGCTCCGCTGTTGTGTTGAAAGGAAATTCCCGCCGCTGAGGTTACATCGGAGAAGCGAAAGCCCGGCGAGGCTGCCGTGCTCCCTTGCGCGTCGAACGCTCGAAGCCGTGACACTCGCGAGAGCGAAACTGCACACGCTGCTCCGCGCAGAAAGGATCTGCGATTCACCGAATATTCACCAGCCCAGCACGAATGGCATACACCACCAGTTCGGCGGTTTTGTGAATGCCAAGCGCGTTCATGATATTGGCGCGGTGCACCGCGACCGTGTTGGCGCTCAGATCGAGGTCCGTGGCGATTTCCTTGTTTGACTTGCCTTCCACAATCATGCGAAGAACTTCGAGTTCGCGCGGTGTCAGGCTGCTGCTGCGTTCGCCTTTCAGCGCTGTGGGCGATTCCACCTGAGGATCAAAGACGGTTTCACCTGCAGCGACGCGTCTCACCGCCGAGCCGAGATCGAGATTCACCACGTTCTTAAGAATGTAGCCTTTGGCTCCAGCATCGATCGCCTGCCGCACCCAGGTGCTTTCCGAGTGCATGCTCAACATCAGCACCGCTGTTTCTGGCAAGTCCCAAAGAATCTGCCGCGTCGCGTCCAGCCCATTCATCTTTGGCAGAGCACAATCCATCACGATCACTTGCGGCTTCAGTTTGCGCGCCAGCTTGATGGCCTCCTCGCCGTCGCCCGCTTCGCCAACCACAGCCATATCCAGTTCATCTTCGAGAATTCGGCGAAAGCCCCGCCGGACTAGGCTATGGTCATCTACCAGCAACACCCTGATTTGTTCCGCCATGAAACTCTTCGCTTAATCTTTCTCTTTTTCGCCGGGCTCGAGACTCGCACGGGGCACGCTCAAATGTATCCGAGTGCCACCTTCGACAGGAGTCGAGAACACAATCTGCGCGCCAAGCAATTCCGCGCGCTCGCGCATCGCTACCAGCCCGATGCCCTGTTTTGCCGGTTTCGTGCCGAATCCGACCCCATGATCTTCCACTTCCAGTTCGAGCGTTGCCGACAGAAATTGCAGCCGCACCCACGCCTGCTTGGCGTGAGCGTGCCGCGCGACGTTATTCAACGATTCCTGCAGCACGCGGTAAATGTGCACAGCCGCCGTACCGCTCACCTCGAAAGGCATGCCCTGCTTTTCATAGGATATGGCAATTCCGCTCTGCCTTTCCATCGTCGGCAGATACCAGTCGATGGTGGCGAGAATTCCAGCTTCGTCCAGCATGACGGGATGCAGCGCCTGTGACAGGCTACGCACCCGGTCTAGCGTTTCCTGCGCGATCTCGCGAACTTCCTGCAGTTCGCCTCGCAAAGGCGACCCTTCCGGAGCATGCATACCCGCGCGGCCAATCATCGAGCCAATGGCCGTTAGAATCTGGCCGAATTCATCGTGCAGTTCGCGCGAAATGTATCGCAACGTTGATTCCTGGGTTGCGATCAGCTTCTGAGCCAGCTCACTGCGGCGTTTAGAGAGTTCACTGATCTGCGCGAACAGCCGGCGGTTCCACCGGATCATGGAAAATCCGGTCAGCAGAATCGCGATCAGCGTGGCCCCAAGAAATAAATAAACCTGCAACTGCACGCGATCGTAGATCTGAACGATGCGCTGCGCCGCCTCACTTTCGTTCTCGCTGTTTTGCACCAGCAAGCGCGAAACGGTGGTGCCCAACGCCGCCTGCCGTGCCTGCAGCGAAAGCTGTATCTGCTCCCGCGCTTCCTTTTGATTACCTTCGTCGGCCAGCGCAAAGACCCGATCGGCCGCATTCCAGAATTGTGCAAGCGAGCTGCTCAGTTCGGCGCTCTGCTCGCGCGTGCGGCTCATGGGAGCCAAAGCCGCCTCCAGGCGCATGGCATCATCAAGATCGGTCCGGATTCGCTGAAACTGCGCCGACCACGCGGTCAGAGGATAAGGCTCATCGTTATCGATCATGTCCCGCATAGCAACAGCCAGCAGGTTCAAATCATTTTGAATTCGCAGCAACTGCAGCGAGTCTTTCCGGTTACGGTCGATCAGCCCGGATTGCATTTGCCGCAGCCCCTTGATTTGCCAGGTAATATAAGCGGAATAGGCAACCACGGCCGCCAGGGTAATGATCAGACCGACCAGCAGGCCCAGCGTTGGAGACCGTTTCGCCAGATGCATGCGCGCCACGCCCACGAGCATACAATGCTCGCCTCGAACATGTCACAATGCGGTAGCCGAGGGCTGCGTGCCGCAGTTATGGCGAAAGTAATAATGAAGCCGATAACGGTTCTTTGGAGTCCAATCAGAGATTGAATTCCGATCCAAAACAGGCGCCGAAAACCCCGAAAGTGCAAAGACTGAAGGCCGTTCTGCCGGAAGTCTGGAAGTTGATGCGCCCGCGTGGCGGCGTGCTTTTGCTTGGCTTTGTTTTGATGGTTATCAACCGGCTCTGCGGCTTCGTACTTCCGTATTCTTCGAAGTTCCTGATCGATGATGTCGTCGGCAAGCATCGCATCGCGATGCTGCGGCCGCTGGTAACCGCGGTTTTGATTGCGACTGTCATCCAGGGTGTGACTTCGTTTTCGCTGACTCAACTCTTGTCGAAGGCTGCGCAGCGCCTCATCGCCGATCTTCGGCAGCAGGTGCAGAAGCACATCAGCCGATTGCCGGTTTCTTTTTACGACGCCAACAAAACCGGAGCGCTGGTTTCGCGGATTATGAGCGACGTGGAGGGCGTGCGCAATCTGCTGGGTACAGGACTAGTCGACTTCGCGGGAGGAATCGTCGCCGCAGCGATTGCGCTGGTTTTGCTCCTTCACATCAGCACGCCGCTCACGCTGATCGCGGTCGGCTCTCTCGGCGTGTTCGCCTTGACCCTGAACAAGGCCTTTGCCACGATTCGGCCGATTTTCCGCGAGCGGGGAAAAATCAACGCCGAGGTGACCGGCCGCCTGACTGAATCTCTCGGCGGAGTTCGCGTGATCAAGGGGTATCACGCCGAAGAGCGCGAGGAACGTGTTTTTTCCGCCGGCGTGCTGCGCCTTTTGAACAATGTGATGCGCACGCTGACCGCCACTTCGCTGATGAGTCTTTCGGCGAGTGTGCTGCTCGGTGTGGTCGGAGCGGCAACCATGTACGTGGGCGGGCGGCAGATGACCGCGCACACGCTGAGCACCGGTGATTATTTTTCATTCAATTTTCTGCTGGTGTTTCTGGTCGCACCGATCATGCAGATCGTGCAGATCGGCACGCAGCTTACCGAGGCTCTTGCCGGACTGGAACGAACGCAGGAAATCATGCAAGAGCGGCCAGAGGATCAGGACCCGCGTCGTTCAAAAATTCTGCCCGACATTGTCGGCACGATCGAATTCGATAATGTCAGCTTCAGCTACGATGGCGTACACGAAGTACTGCATGACGTTTCGTTTCTCTCTGACCCCGGCACCGTGACGGCATTGGTAGGCTCGTCGGGTTCGGGCAAATCCACCACAATCGGCCTGATCTCCGCTTTCTATGTGCCCAACAGCGGCCGCGTTCTCGTTGACGAAATCGACTTGAGTACCGTTCGTCTCGATTCCTATCGCACCCGCCTGGGAGTCGTGCTGCAGGAATCTTTCCTGTTCGACGGCACTATTCGCGAAAACGTCGCATTTTCCCGTCCCGATGCCACCGAAGAAGAAATTCTGCATGCCTGCCGCATTGCACGCGTCGATGAGTTCGCGGAATCGTTCACCGACAAATACGACACCGTTGTCGGCGAGCGCGGCGTCAAGCTTTCCGGCGGACAGCGCCAGCGAATTTCCATCGCGCGCGCGATTCTCGCCGAACCGCGTATCCTGATTCTCGATGAGGCAACCTCGAGTCTCGATTCCGAATCCGAGCAAATGATCCAGCAGGGACTTTCTTTTCTCATGCAGGGCCGCACCACGTTTGTCATTGCCCACCGCCTCTCAACCATCCGCCGCGCCGATCAGATTTTGGTGATGGAGCAGGGACGAATCGTCGAGCGTGGCACGCATGCCCAGCTCTACGCCGGCCACGGCCGTTACTATGATCTCTACACGCGGCAGCACGGCGTGGAAGAAAATCTCTTTCTCGCCCCGGGCGAAGGAGACTCGGCCGACGCCAACGAAGATGGCTCTTCCGCCACGGTGCGCGATATCAAAGCGGACGCTCTTAGCGTGCTCAAAGGCCAGGTGCGCTGATCGATGAGCAGGATCCAAACATCTTTGCCCGCCGCTCCTGCAATCGCCACGCCCGCGATTCGCGCCGAAAATGTTTGCCGTCATTACCGCATGGGCGAAACGCTGATCCGTGCAGTCGATGGTGTATCTCTCGAAGTGCGCTCAGGTGAATTCGTTGCGCTGCTGGGCGCATCAGGCTCAGGAAAGTCTTCTGTCTTAAATCTGCTCGCCGGCCTCGATCGCCCGACCGCGGGTAGCGTCGTGGTTCAGGGACGTGATCTCGCGCGCCTCTCGCGCGAAGAACTTGCGCACTATCGCTTACACACCGTTGGGATGGTTTTCCAATCGTTCAATCTGATTCCCAGCATGACCGTTGCAGAGAATGTAGAGCTTCCCCTGCGCTTCGCCGAAGTTAATCGCGCAGAGCGCGATGGGATGACTGGCGCCGCTCTTGCGCGGGTCGGGCTGCAATCGCGAGTGAATCATCGGCCCAGCGAACTTTCCGGCGGTGAACAGCAACGCGTCGCGCTCGCTCGCGCTCTGATCAACCGCCCACAACTTCTTCTTGCCGATGAACCAACCGGCAATCTCGATAGCCGCACCGGAACCGAAATCATGAATATGGTTCGCGAATTTAATCTGCAACTCGGCATGACCGTGGTCATGGTCACGCACGAGCGCGCCCTTGCCGAGCGCTACGCTGAGCGCCTGATTCATCTTGCCGATGGCAAGCTGGTGAGGAACGAAGGCAATGTGCCTGCGGCAGCAGATCCACTTTCGACCGCATCGGAAGGCTCTCGCGCATGAAGCTGACCGATCTCACCGAACTCGCGCTGCGCAACCTGCGGGAATCGATTCTCCGCAATTCGCTGACGACCGTCGGTATCTCCGTGGGCGTTGCCTCGCTTGTCGCCATGCTCTCGCTTGGCATCGGACTGCAGCAGCTCGCCTCGCGCCGGCTCATGAAATCGGGACTCTTCGACACCATCGTTGTTACGTCGCGTCGCGAGCCGCGGAATTTCGGCCACGACGAAGACCGCAACGCTCCCGCTCCGGCAGACAGCCGCCTACTCGACGAACCCTCCCGCCTCGAACTCGATCGCCTGCCCAACGTGATCGAGGCCAACCCAGACATCAGGTTCGCCACGGAGTTGCGCTACGACGACAAACCTCACCTGACCACCGTCGCGGCTTTGCCCGAATCTTCCAAGTCGACGGACGCCTTCGAGTCCATTCAGGGGCATTTCTTTACTTCCGACACTGCTCCCGAAGCCATTCTTCAAAAAAGTTTCGCCGCCGAATTGCTGGGTCGTCCGCACGCGCCAGGAGCTGATGAGACCAACGTCGCTGAGCTCGCCGCCCCACTTCTCGGAAAAGACTTGATCATGAGCTACGCCCAGCGCGAGGCTCCGCAGAATGGGTCCGCAGCAACCGCCGCAGTAACTCACGGCAATTCTTCTTCGGCGGCCAACATGGATCCCGCTGCCTCCTACTCCGTCGTCTCCCGTCAACAGAAGCTGAAAATCGTTGGAGTGGTCGACCTCGATCCCGAAAGCATGCGCGGTCCTACTCGCGGACGCGTCTTCGTTCCGCTCAAGCTGGCTGAGAGCCTGCATGTGATGCAGCCCACGGACCTGCGCGAACTTTCCAGCTCATCTGGAGATCAGACTCTGTATTCGTCGGTCAGCGTGCGGGTAAAAGATCCGGCACAGATTCGCGCCACTGAAGACGCGATCAAGAAGATGGGCTTCAACACCTTTTCCATTCTCGACGCGACGCGCAGCCTGCAACAGTTTTTTGCCGTGCTGGATTTATTTCTCGGAATCTTCGGCAGCCTCGCGCTGGCCGTCGCTTCCATTGGAATCGTGAACACGCTCGTCATGGCGATTCTCGAGCGACGCCGTGAAATCGGCATCATGAAGGCCATCGGCGCCAGCGACGTCGACGTGAAAAAACTTTTCTTCGCTGAAGCCGGAGCCATGGGCATTCTCGGCGGATTCGTCGGCGTAGCGCTCGGTTGGGCCATCGGCCACGTCATCAATCTGGGCACAAACATCTATCTCAAGCGCCAGTCTTTGCCTCCAGAGCACTTCTGGTCGGTTCCGTGGTGGCTGGTCGGCGCAGCTATTCTGTTTTCTCTCGTCGTCAGCCTGGTGGCCGGTCTCTATCCAGCGGCTCGCGCCGCGCGCCTCGACCCGGTCCAAGCTTTACGCTACGAATAAAATGCCAGAACTACACTGAAAAATGGATCGTCGCCTTTCGCCCGCTCTCCTCGTCGTTCTTCTGACCCTCCCGCTTTCGCTCCGTGCTCAGAGCCGCATCGATTGCAGCGCCATCGACAGCCGAATTCTCAGATCCGAAGTTCATTTCTGCGTGTACCTTCCGGCCAGCTACGACGCGGGCGCGAGCAAACATCCTGCAGAAACTTACCCTGTGCTTTACTTTCTGCACGGCCTCGGCGATAACGAACGAACTCTCTTCAATAGCGGAGGGTTCACTCTGCTCGACGATCTTTATCGCCAACACAAAATCGGCGAATTTCTCATCGTTGCCCCAGAGGGCGGACGAACCTTCTACGTCAATTCTGCTGACGGGAAGGTTCTCTATAGCGATTTCTTTCTGCGTGAATTCGTACCCTTCATAGAATCCAGATACCGCGTCAAGAAAAGCCGTGAGCAGCGCGCCATCAGCGGAATTTCCATGGGTGGCTATGGCGCGTTGCGTTTCGCCTTTGCGTATCCCGAAATGTTCGGCTCAATCAGCGCACAAAGCGCTGCGCTGATTACCGAATCGCCGCAGGAACTCGATCTTTCCATGCAGTCCGGATACCCGCTGGCGAATTTGATCGCCAGCGTTTTCGGCAACCCCATCGATGTGCGCCACTGGAGCAGCAACGATCCACTCGCTCTTGCGCAAAAAAATCACGCAGCCTTGCAGCGCATATCGATTTATTTCAATTGCGGTCGAAATGACAATTACGGCTTTGAAAAAGGCGTCGCCGTGCTTGACGCGCAACTAAGTAAAGAAGGAATTAAGCACGAGTATCATCTCTATCCCGGCGACCACAGCTTCGCTTATTTCATGACCCATTTTCCGGAGGTAATGGAATTTCACTCGCGCGCCTTCGGCGTGAAGTGACTCGGGAGTCGCGGTGCTCGTGTTGTAAACTACTCCCAGCACATCGCGCTTCTTGCGGAGGGATGTGTGAGTGGTTGAAACAGTCGGTCTTGAAAACCAGTGCACAAGATCCGCGGGTAGTTGCAACCCATTGAAAACTATAGTTAAGGAGAGCGAAACGGGCGCGAAGAATAGCTCGCTGTAGTAGAACTGTAGTAAACGCGGAGAGTTGGCCGAGTGGTTGATGGCACCGGTCTTGAAAACCGGCATACGGGAAACCGTATCGGGGGTTCGAATCCCTCACTCTCCGCCATGCAGTCTGGACTGCAGAGAAAACCTATCCTAGTTTCCCGCAAAATCTGTGAATTATGCCCGGTTTCCGTGATTTCTCATCGACAAACCGGACTGCGGAGACCGGACTATCGTGGCAGCGGCCTCCAGTAGTTGGGCCTTTTTCTCTGCAGCGGCGGTAAGGCTAACAAGTCTCTACGGCTGATTTGTTTCCCAGCCTCGAGGCAGCGAACCTCGCTGCTGCGGAATACAAATTCATGGGAGCACTTCTCTAATTTGCGAATCTTCGGCGAGGACGTTTAGGACAAAGCGCTCGCCATAGTTGCGCGCGGCGCTAGCAATTACAAGATATTGCCCTACCAGAATCGCAGTGTAGACGAATATCAGGTTTGCTGGTAAATGGGCGGCTGCCGCACCGATCGGGAGAAATATTGCGAAGAGGGCCGCTAGAGCAGCAAGATCCCGGACTATTAGGTAGCTTTTTTGGGACTCCCAAACGGAAGCCGCCATTTTGTGTTGCTTATAGATCCGATACCACAGCATATTCTGTGCTTCGTGATCCTGAGGCAATTTTCCGTGTCTCTTTTCAAGTGAGCTTACGTCGATCCGTGGATCACTCGCGGCAAGCTTGGTGAAAGCTCGGCAACCGGGTAGAGGATGATTCCATCGCCAAAACACCAGCCTTGCCTTTACCGTATGGCTGAGCACACCGGTAAGCACAATCGTCGCGAACGGTATGCTGGCCGCTACGATTCCATCCTTGGCAGTCACGCGCGCCCAAAAGTGATCGATCGAAGTAGCCGCGAATCCCTTGCTCACAATCAACGACCAGAAAGTTGCGACGTTGACGCCTAAGAAGGACCAGGTATAAGCCGTATTCGTGCTCCCGAGGTTGGGTTCTCGTGCGGCCCGTGATCTGCTTCTTTTTGTCGCCATGACATCACACCTGAGCAGTTTCGGGGGCAGTGCACTGGACGAGGGTCGTTGTCAGTTCGGTCTTTCCGATCTGCGTCAACAGCGACACGCCGCCCTCCATATTCGTTGAGAATACATACTTCGCGACACGACTATAAGCTCTCAATGCAGCAGGATCAGGGTGACCATACTGATTGTCGACACCTGCACTGATCAGGACAGTGTGTGGAGAAATGTTGAGCAAAGCGGCCGGGTGGGTGGCATTCTTTGAGCCATGATGCGGCGCGGCTAGGACGTGCGACTTCAGCGCGCGTCCAAACAGTCTGTTAATCGTGTCCCAGCGGGGATTCTCCGTGTCTCCGGTGATCAGGTAAGAAAATCCACGCGGTCCCCGCCCAGTTAATTTGAGAACAATGCTGCAATTGTTAGAGCAATCCATGTCTTCGAGATGCGGAGAAAATAATTCAAAGTCGAAATTGTCGGAAAGACCCGTCAGAATACGACTGGAAAGCCGATCTAGTCGAACCGACAACCGAGTGAGAGGACTGGAGGTTGCACGACGAAGCCTTTCCTCCTCATCAATTAGTGCAAACACTCCCTTAGCCTCTTTGGTGTCTTTGTAGTAAGTCGGGTACATGACCCAGTCAGGACGATATTTTCTGAGCACGATCGACGTTCCAACAATGTCGCAGTGATCGTCGTCGAACCCTGTCAGGATTAGGCCCCTTACGTTATGCCCTTTCAGCGAGATCGCGAAGAGTTCCTTGACGAATGCGACGGTTTTGTCGTCGGACGGAGGAATACGAGAATCGACGATGATCGCTTCATTTGCGTGCCTCACGATGGCCAACGCGCCCTGTCCAACACCCGCAGTAATGACGTTCATAAAGCTATCCTCTCGTATGTTGATAAACTGCCCGATTGAGGTCATTCTCAAGATGGAGAACTGCATGTCGTGCAGAGCGAAACCTGCGATCCTGATTTTCCGATAGTGTTGCGGCTACAGCGGGATCCAGCCCCCGGACGCTGATTGAGTAATAGCTGGCACCGTTGTCAGAGTTTTCCATCGTTAGAACTTCAACGCGGCTGCTGTCAACGAGCGTTAGTTCGCCTTTCCAATACAGTGCATTGGCGCTCTTGGAAAAGAGTGCCTTGAGTTCCGGAAAAAACTCAGAGAAGAATTCTTGATCCTTGGCGCGCTCAATGTTCGCGGGAGTCGGCTCTATCTGATGGGTCGGTGAACCATCTGTCACACTATTGGGCGTTGCGACAGCGGTCACGTCCACAACGCGTATTTGGGCGTCCGTAAGCTCGTCTACATGGTCGCTGTTTCGGTGAAAAAGATAGTGCTTCACGTAGTATCGCGGACTGCTCCCATGATTTTTTTTCACCACAAGTAACGCATAGAAGAAGTCTGTGTTTTGTTTATCATGATTGACTATTCTGTGATAAGTTGCGTGATCTCCTTGGCTCAGGTTGGGAAATCCGTTCACGTGGTGAGTGTGCCAGTTCCCGATGTGCTCAATGTTTGGGTGTTTTTCCTCAATCTGACGGAAGACGCGCTCTTGATAGTCACCGTCCTGA
>JASHNX010000194.1 GCA_030041415.1 Candidatus Sulfotelmatobacter sp. | reverse complement strand
AGCATTGCCCTGGGGTTGGCAAGAGATTTCAGCACTGGCCGCGATTCCCGAACAGCTATACGTCAGCGGTAGAACGGTTGTGTTGTTGCTGCTGTTGACGAATCCGTTCTTGCCGGTAACTGCCAGCTGGATGCTCGCTGTCCCTCCGACCCCAACTGTGTAGGTCGCCCCCTTCGTGGATGACAGGCTGAAACTCTGGTTCGTCGCACCAATCGTCAGCGCTAGTGTCGCTTTCGTGCCGGGTGAGTTCGCCGGGATGATGGTAATCGTCTGGGCGCTGGCAGGAATCGCCATATTCGCTGTCGTTGAGATCGTCACAGCAGTGGTCACAGAGTCAGTGCCGTTGAAGTTCACGCTTGCCGGACTAAAGCTGCAGGTCGCGCCCGCTGGCAAGCCAAGACAACCGGTGGGAGCGAAGTTCACCACCATCCCGGTTGATCCGGCAATCACGGAAATCGTAAGAGTTGACGATGCAGTTTGCCCTGCGGGAACCGTGGTGGGAGCCAGCGTGCTGGCCGTAAGCGCGAAGTCCGGATCGAGATAGGCCGCCCACGCAACCGCGAGAGCATTGGCATCCACCGAACCGAGGCCGGCCACAAGGTTGTACCCCGTGGTCGCGTCCGCGCTGGTGGCAGCGAAACCGCCCACACCTGTGCTAGGGCACAGTACGTCTGCCGGTTGGCCCACCGGCGTATTGGCTTGGCAGTAGACGTCGTTGTTGCCGCTGGTAATCTTGTGAAAGGCGTTTTCCCCCGTCGCCTCGGCAAGCTGATACAGGACCGGATTTACGTTGCCCAAGCCTCCCGTAGCCTTCAGATACTGATTCATGAGCGTAATGATTCCCGCAAAGACGGGAGATGCGGCGGAAGTTCCTCCGATAAGAGAAAAGTTCGTGTCAACCGCAGTTGCGATTCCGCTGGCGCAACTGCTCGCGGTGCTGGTTCCGCTGCCGGTGAGCGCGTCCATCGGCGTGCAGATAATGTAGCCCGGGAAATTTGGCGATGCCAGCAGGGCAACGTCTGGAACAAAGCGATAGGTATCTTGCGGGCTGGTCAGGCTGGGAATTGTAACCGTCTGCCATGAGGGTTTCGCAAATCCGGCCTCGCAAACTCCCTCAGTACTTTCCGTAAAGCAGTTGCTGACTCCTCCACCACCCGCAGAGATCCAGACATCCTCTTGTACCTGCTGGGCAGTTGCCGACGCGCCCAGCGCAACCCAACCGGGAACGGCCGGGGGGCCCCCATTCTCGCAAAAAGAATTCGTGGGCTCGCCCTGGCACAACGTAGCAAATACTGGGTCATCGTTCCAGGCCGCTTCGTTGCCGATAACAGCGGGCAGCATGGAACCGCCGTTGGTGGGGTTGTTGGTCGCGCTCCAATAAGTGCTGCTATAGAACGTGGGGGCAGGAATCGACGTGCCGCCAACACCGGTGACCTCAGGGCTGCTGGCGGGATAACTCACGCCAAGTCCATATTGCGCCCCTTCGAAAGGCGGGTTCGGCTCGGTCGTGGCGGTACTTCCCGGCGGCGTGTAGTCGCATGCGAAAGAACCGACGTCGCCGGCGGAATTCATTACCGTGATGCCCGATGCATTGGCCTGCTGCAGTTCGGTTTCGAGCGATTCGTTTGCCTGTTCGCACAACCCGTAGCTCATGCTGATGACAGGAGCCACTACATTGTCGATGGCATAGGCCAGCGCGATATCGACTCCGCCTGCGGTTTCGTCCGAATTGATCGGCGCATTCACAAAAACAATCTGCGCGCCGCTCGCAATCGCTCCCGACCATTCGAGGTCGAGATCGGCCTCGATTATGTCGGACGTAGAGACTCCGTAATCTGTGTTCCCTGGAGGGATGATGTAATTGAAATTGGTGGTGTCGCAGGGCGCGACCACAACTCCGCTCGAATTCGTCGTGCATGCCCCCGTGCCGGTGGTCGGAATTGTCGAGAGTCCGAACCCGGAGCGAAAATCGTTGAGATCGGCGAGGTAGACATCCGTCTGGCCAATAATGGCAAGCTTTTGCCCCGTTCCGTTGATCGGAGTGCTCGCGTCATAAAGAGGAGTGAGGTCATACAGCGTGGCAATGTCGCCCGGCGCGATGAAATAGTCGGGCGAACCATCAATCGTGGTTGTGTAATGAGGATGAATGCTGGCTGAGCCGCGAGGGGCGCGGACATACATGGGCTTCATCCGGAAATTGGTAAGCCCGCGAACTTGGGTGACGACGCCGCTCAACGCAGACGGCACGGAAATCGGAAACGCATTTGCAATGTGCTCTTCGCCGTTGATGTTGTAGCGGTGAATCTCGGTATTGAAGGCGCTCTGAATTTGTCCTGCCGTTCCGCTGAGGACAATGGCATTGCGGCCGCGCGCAACCCGCAGCACCGTCATTCCCTGCGTTTCCAGCCATACGTTGATCTCGTTGATGTCGTTCCGACTGACGCCGAAACGGTCGGCGTACTGCTCGGGAGTAAGCCACTTGTGATAATTCGCCGACGTGCGATCTTGCTGCTGCTCTAACAGTTGCTCAAGCGCGGCTTGCTGACTTTGCGACGGCGCCATGACGAGCGTAACCGAAGAAAGCGCAAACGAGGGTTCCACCGGCCCCTGATCGTATTCAGGCTTCGCTAACGGCTGAACGTTGCCGGGCAAGACAACTTTCCGGCTGGAATCGATGGGTCCGGAGATGCGGTCAGCCTGTGCGGCAAAGCACAGCGTGGGGGCGAAAAACATCACAAGAAGCTTCCCGAAACGCATGAAATGCTCCCTCGCGATCAAAAATCTATTGCTGTCTGTTGCTGGGGTGTTCTCTAGCTTATACGGCTTTCTACCGCTCTGATCAAGTCTGACGTGCCTAAGGTTGTACGCACTCGAACTTTTACAACCCGGAAGGGTGGAAAAAGTTGCTCTCGCAAAATAGGGCTACCTTCCCAGTGGACAGCAGCCCCAATAATGCTCGCATGTTCGCGTCAGACCACTGGCTCCCATGTAAATCAAGGTTACAATTTCACGGGAGTTCGCCCAACTTTACCGCCCGGAAGTGCCTGATTTATCTTCTAAGTCCCGGCGTAACTGGCCTGCATCCAAGTTTGAAGTTACAATTTCCGACTCTAAAAGATTCAGAGAGGAACCATGCGCTCTTTTTCAGTTTCACTCGGCCTTGCTGTAACAACGGTTATCCTTCCGCTATCTCTTCTGTTTGCCGGAGTCGACACCAACTTCCACAACGCGCCCGATTCGGCGCAGCAAATGAAGAATCCCTATGATGGCCAGCCCTCCGCCATCGCCGCCGGCAAGCATCTTTACGCGCGCAACTGTGGTTCCTGCCACGGTGCAAATGCGGGGGGCGCGGGCAACGTGCCATCGCTGATTGATGGCAGACTCGAGACGGCCAAACCGGGCGAAGTTTTCTGGTTCATCACCAAAGGCGACAAAGAAAATGGAATGCCTTCCTGGGCACAACTGCCCGCTAAACAACGCTGGCAACTGGTGAGCTATGTAAAATCATTGGGACTGCCGCAAAACGCCAGCGCAGCCAGTGCTCTTCCCGAGGACACAGGCGGATCGACCATAAAGGCTCCGGCGCCGACGGCGCCATTCACCGACTTCCGCTACGAGAAGCCCGGCGCCGTCCGCAAAATTACGGTAAACGATCTGCCACAGCCATACGCTACTCATTCGGCCGACAACGGGCCCGAAGTGGTGGCGCGCCCTGAAAATGCCTGGCCGAAGACGCTCCCCGGATTCAAGGTTGAACTTTTTGCAACCGGCCTCGAAAATCCGCGCACTCTGCGCACAGCGCCCAATGGCGACATTTTTCTTACCGAGAGCGATGCTGGACGCATTCGCGTATTCCGCGGGATGACGGCTGAGGATAAACCTGAGCTCTCGGCCGTTTTCGCTACCGGTCTGAAACATCCGTACGGATTAGCTTTTTATCCTCCAGGCCCCAATCCAGAATGGCTCTACGTAGGCAGCACCGCCGAACTCGTCCGCTTCCCGTATCACAACGGCGATTTGAAGGCTACAGGCTCGGCGCAGCACATCGCCGATCTTCCGGATACGGGTGGGCACTGGACTCGCGCGGTCGCATTTTCGCAGGACGGCAAGAAATTGTTTGTGGCCGTGGGTTCGGCATCAAATGTCGACGATCCCGACACCCATCCCGGCGAAAAGGATCGCGCCGACATTCTGGCATGCGATCCCGCAAATTGCACATTGAGCGTTTACGCTTACGGCATTCGCAATGCCGGCGGCGGAATTGCCGTCGATCCGAAGACGGGCGAGTTGTGGTGCTCTGTGAACGAGCGCGATGCCCTCGGCGACAACCTGGTACCCGATTACATCACGCACGTGCAGGAGGGCGGCTTTTACGGCTGGCCGTGGTGGTATACCGGCGGACACCAAGATCCGCGGCACGCGGGCAAACATCCCGAGTTGAAAGATAAAGCGATCGTACCCGACGTGTTGCTGCAGCCGCATAACGCTTCGCTCGAGTTCACTTTTTATGATGGAGCGCAGTTCCCCGCCGAATACCAAGGAGACATTTTCGCCTCGGAGCACGGATCGTGGAATCGATCGGTTCGGGCCGGATATGAAGTGATTCGTATCCCGCGGCATCAAACTGGCGATGCTTCGGGCGAGTACGAAGACTTTGTCACCGGCTTCGTATTGCCGGACGGTAAAGTCTGGGGGCGGCCGGTGGGGATTACCACGGCCCCCGACGGATCTCTCCTGGTTAGCGACGACGGGTCGAACTCCATCTGGAGGGTTAGCTTCGCCGGGAAGTAAGCGGAGCGCGGCCCGTTGAGGATAGTGAGTGCGATCGAAGTCGAAGTTGAACTGTGCGAGCGGTGAGAAGCAAAGTCCAGCTTCGCCCGCCTGGCTTCCAAGCTACGAGGATGGTGGGCGCTATAGGATTCGAATTAACAAACTAACGTAGTTTCAATGACTTGCAGACTGGCGAGTGACACCCAAGACGGTAGAAATCGGCAGTAAACAGATAAAAGGAACGCGAATAGAACGCGGTTTTTGCTAGCTATGCGCTATAGGCTTGTTGACTACAACGGTGTTAAATACGGGCTGAGGAAGGGTGAGACAGTAGAGCAGCTTTCCTCCTTTCACCCAGAGTACGAATGCAACTCTCTTGACTTTGCACATCCTGCCACTGGTGATGTTAAAGAAAACTATTTGATTTTGACGCCTTATGGCCTGGTGGACAGGTCAAAGGTCAGGCGTCAGCATCGCAAACGAACGCTTACAGAGAGACCGCGATTGGGTAAGGGTTCAGGAAGGGCAGGGGGAGCGAGAGCCGCCACACATTACCGATCCCATATGCCATTTGTTCCAGCCGGCACGCGTCAGGAGGATTGTTACATCTGCCAGCAGGGGCTGACCCTGAAGCGTGTCAGAGTGAAACAGCGACTTTTATCGGGTGAGTCGGATGGGTATGAAGAGATAACGTTCACCACGGAAAGCAACACTGATGCCGCACGGATACCCGACCGTGCGGCTCTTCCTTTTGATACTAGAGATTCAGATGATTGCGTTTGTATATAAACGCGTTGCAGTTTCGGGAAGGAAGCAGTGGGTGCTGACTGGGAGCCTCGGGGATCTCCCTTAAAGAGGTTATGGAAGCGGGTGCGCAACAGAGTCCCACCGGCGCTGTATCAAGCGAAGTGACAACCAAACAAACCAACAACTATCAGGGAAAAGCTAGAAGTGTACGCATGGGGCGCTTTTCTAAATTTAGTGTCAAGAAGGTGCTTTGGGTATGTTTCTGTGATGAAGGTGATTTATGACCATGATGGCGCGTAAGGTGCGGCTTTTGGAACTGAAACCAAATCCGTTCAAGAAATACATCAGGGAGGGACAGCTCTACCAAGACCGGATTGAAAAGTTGAAAGAGTCCATAAACCGATTCGGAAATGAGAATGGTGGGTTTTGGAAGGGTTTGCGTGGACGGGAAATTGAGGACGGCTCTATTGAACTCTGTTTTGGTCATCATCGTATAGCGGCAGCTATTGAAGTATTTGGCTCGTCTGTCGTTATGCTGATGCCGGTGTTTGCAGTTGGGGAATGCAGCGACGATGACATGTTCGATTATCTTTTTGCGGAGAATTCTTACCGATCGCTGTCAGCCGAGGAGCGGACTGATTCAGTAAAACTTGCCGTTGCGAAAACACGCCATGATTTGAATAGGGTACCCAATTTGGGTACCTTATTGAATCCAGAGGTGAACCCAGAGGATTTTGACCCTGAATGGACTTCTCCGCGTCGTTTGGAACGGGTTATGGGGTTGGGGAACTGGCCCAATCAGCGCATCTCTGAAATATTAGGACAATTGAGGGAGAAATTAGCCGCTCAGGTTCAGCAGAGTCAGATCGAATCACATACGGTTTCAGATGTAAAGAAACCTACTGAAGAGAAAACCACCGACAACGTGGAGACACAAGTGACCACTGCGGAAATGCTAACTGAGCTTGATCGTATGGCCGAAAATGCGATGACTTTTCCAGAGTCTTGGAGCAAACCCATTTTGCCCGAAAAGAAAGCAAAGACACAGATTGTGCAATCGTTCCCGGAGACATCGGCGCCGGCTGTAGATCAAATCAAATTCTGTGAAAGCATGGTCCTGTCGTTAGGTTCAACCGAGAGGACCTGGGTAGAGAAAGTTGCAAAGGCTGACGTTCGAGACATTTCTCCCGAGCTGAAATCCAAGCTCAGAATTGCCCTAACGAAGACAATGAAACCCCTTCGAGAATTGGAAGAAGAGCTAAGGTGATGGGACAGCCATCCACAAAGCCGGTCGGCAAAATTAATCATCAGGAGATCAACGAACGGCTAGCCGAGATTGAAAAGAAGCTTTTAGCTGATAATCATCAGTTTCAGGAGCGCGTTTTCAACGCTCTTCGAGCCTTTCAAGGTTCGCTGGACGAGTACAAACGACAATTAAACTTGTGCAGAGACTCGATACGCCACATTCGCACAAAAGCGCGGGATCTAGGACTGCAGCAGCTCGCCGATGTGGTGCCTTCGATGTCCAATCAGACCGTCGCTAGGCGGTAACAACGGCTCCCCCGCAAGCAGGAAGTTCGCTGTCGTAGCTCATGCGCTTGTTGACGACATCGACGCCGATCTAACTTCCCTCCATTGGTCTCTTGGTGCATGTAAACGGAAAGACGGCTCTTTGCGCGACTACGTTCGGCGGAAAGATGGCAATAAACAGATTTATCTTCACCGACTCATTGCTGAGCGTATGGGCCTTGGTAATGCACCCGAGATCGATCACATAGACCGAGACCGCCTCAACAACCAACGGTCCAACCTTCGCCCAGTCACTCATCACCAGAACCACATGAACAAGTCCAAAGCGCCTGGTACCAGCCAATACCGCGGCGTCTCCTATTACAAGCGTGGCCGTAAGTGGCTAGCCCAGATTCACCTCGGAGACGGCACCAAGGAAGGCAAGAAAGTCCACCTCGGCTATTTCTCCACCGAGCTTGAGGCCGCCATTGCTTATGACGAAGCCGCCATTAAGAACTTCGGAGAGTTCGCAAACCTCAACGTTCTACCCCAATAGGTTTTATGGCCAATGACATCCATAACGTTTACGAGCAAGAAATCACAACCAGAGTTGCACCCTCTAATCGTCCAGTGATTCCCGTCCCGAGCTCTGCGATAACGCCAGAGAAATGGCTTGAGACCCACAACAAATTCCACAATGCTGGCATTTTCAATCAGCTTTGCCCTCATTGCAAGATTGACACTCAGCAGACTCGATTTCGGGCAAAAAGAGCTTCGGCAGACACTTCAGCCACAGGTGAACCAGATCAAGAAAATGAGGTGGGAACCAATCCCGCCGCCGTGAAGGTTGGCCTTAGCCTAGGCATGGTAGGAACTGTAAGCAAATACATCTGTCTTTGGGTTCCGTCGGAATGGCGTTCGTATTTACGCGCTCTCGCAACGACCTGGTGTAAAGACTTTAAAAGAGCTCCACATACTACTGAGGCCCTGAAGAAACCGCCTGTCTTTGCCGATGAAGCAGCAGCATTTTTAGAGTCTCAGCTGCTCAGTCACGGCCTAGAGAAGATTCGGGACGGCGAATGGATCTTCCCAAAACACCTTAAAGGCGGAGGATCACACTAGCATCATGTCAGGCACACTCATACGACTAACACCAAAAGACCTAAAAGATCACCTGGACTCGGGCACACTCATAACGCTGTACTTCGATCATTCAGTGTCGGTGTTGGGGATTAAGCAGTTTTTCAAATCGACATTCTCTCTGGCTGTTGATGGCAATCGCATATACATCGATCAGCAGTATCCGAATGAAGCTGTCATTTCCCTGAACCCCGCCTTAATCATCGGACTTATGAACTTGTGGCTTGATGGAACTCACGGTGTCGAGGCTGGCTTCACCGGAAGAGGACTTAGGGACAAGCGTGATTGAATTTTCCCTTCTGCTGCACAGAATTGCACTATCTTCCGTTTTATCTATCTCATCACGAATGTAGGGCCGGAGAATTCCCGAGCCAGTGGAAGGACGGTCGAAGACAATTAACCATGAAGAATATGAAGTTTAGCTGCCGTATTGCTCTATCTCCCTTCAGGAGACGGACAATGCAGGAATGGCTCACGGTTGCAGAGGCAGCAAAACATCTCAAGATCAAACCGCGTACAGCATCAGAATGGGCTCGACAGGGGCGAATTCCAGCTCACAAACTTTCCGGCCATCAACGCTGCACTTGGCGCTTCCTGCGTCATGAACTCGATGCTATGCTGTCGGCGTCACTCGCTAGCTCTGCTGACAGGAGGCAGCAATGAGAGCTCAGCGTAGAAGAAAATATCGGAACGGATCAGTAAGAAAAGACAAACGCCGCGGGACTTGGCACTTCCAGTGGTACGACGAAACCGGAAGACGATTGTCGCAGCGGATTGGCACAACGAAAGAATTTCCAACAAAGAGCAGCGCCGAACAGGAAGCCGAGCGATTATCTCTCGGGCGAACAAAGAACACGGACGGCAAAACGATGCGGGATGTGATTGAAGACTACAAAAAGCAGAGGATGCCAGAACGTCACTCAACCGCGTATGTTTACCGATCGTTTCTGAAGAACCACATTTCTCCCAAGTGGGCAGATACGCCGGTAAAGGAAGTCCAACCCTTTGCTGTCGAGCTTTGGTTGAAGTCCCTAAAACTCTCTCCAAAATCAAAGACTCATGTTCGCAGCATTATGCATCTGCTATTTGAATTCGCGCTGATGAGCGGAGCGTTGGATGCCCAACGGAACCCTATTTCATCAGTGAAGATTCATGGAGCAAACAAACGGATACGAAAAGCCCCAGTTCTGACCGTAGAACAGTTTGGGCTTCTACTGAAAGAGCTGCACGAACCGTTCGCAACGATGGCGCTTCTCGCAGTTTGTTTTGGTCTCAGGATCAGTGAGGTCCTGGGGTTGAAATGGAGCGACATCGATTTCCTGCAGTCGCGTATCAGCATCAATCGTGGCGTGGTGCAACAGATTACAGGAGACTGTAAAACGGACGGATCGGCTAGAGCGTTTGTACTGGCAGATGTCGTAGCGACTCGGTTGAAGGCTTGGAAGCAGGTCACTCAATTCGGCGAAGCTGATGACTGGGTTTTTGCCTCCCCGATGCAGAACGGGAAACTTCCGTACAGCTACACGGGAACGCGTCAGGAACTCAATAGAGCGGCGAAAGCAGCAGGAATGACCCGAATTAGCACCCATTCCTTCCGCCATTCCTATCGGTCGTGGCTGTCAGGAATGGGAGTCAGAGTTGACGTTACCAAGGACCTGATGAGGCACACCACAATCGCGATGTCGATGGACACGTACGGAACTTTGCTAGGCGACGAGGCGAAGTCCGCCAGCATGAAAATCGCTCAGCTCGCGATTCACGGCAATGGAACGCAAGCAGAACGCGAATCCCGCTAAACCGTTGAAAAGATGGTGGGCGCTATAGGATTCGAACCTATGACTTCCACCGTGTGAAGATGGCACTCTACCGCTGAGTTAAGCGCCC